>JBGQKV010000069.1:0-2026 GCA_041499755.1 Minisyncoccia bacterium | reverse complement strand
CATTTTTTTCAATAGGATTAATCTGGTGACTATCCTTATACCATGTATCTCTCAGAAAATATGCTACCTGCGATTTTAAATGTTCTTCATCACTACTCCTCCCTATATTATTAAATAAAGTGGTCAGATTTTTTTTGAAAAGCTCAATATCTGCTCGACTTACTTTTTCTTTCAGATAGGCTTTATTAAGGGCCTGTTTCGGGTTATTGAGTTGAATGTTCATTTTTTCTTCCTCTTCGTTTCAATTACAAGGTTTAATGCTTTCACAGCTAAAGGATCATCTGTTATTACTGTATCTATTTTATCAGCCAGCCAAAGTACAAGTAAGCTGTCAGCGTTGGTATCCAGAAATTCAGCAAGTTTTATTACCTGCTCCCGCTGAAAGTTTCGGTCTCCTCTTTCCAGCTTGCTCATAATGGCTGTATCAACCTCAAGAAATGAGGCCATTTGCCTAAGCAATAGTCCTTTTTTCTCCCTTAACCTCCTGATTTCGCTACCTAATGAATTCAATTTTATTCACATTTAGACTTGACAACTATTGTCAAATATATTCTTTTTTGATTTCTTTTGAGAGATGAATAGAAAAAAGGTAAAGCGAATAAAAAGATTTAGCATGAATGGAATAAAAAGAATGTGAATGCCGGGAAGATCAATAATTATTTAGGTAGTTCCACTTATGCCGAAAATATAAAAATTACTCGCTTAGTGGTATTTTTTTATATTTTTTAAATACTTAAATTACCTGACTTCCGGTACTGGAAAAGTTGATTTTGGAAAAAGGGATTATGAACCTCTGCTAACTATGCTGATACGCTCACCGAAATACGGCCTCATAACCCCTGCACCAGTAAATCCTGATAATATTTCAGGCTTGCTACTTCCAGGTAGCGACACCCTTTTTTGTGAAAAAGATTTCGGCACTATACTGGTCCAGCAATTCAATACAGAAAATTATTTCCTCCGGCACAGCATATTTAATTTTTTCAAAAAAATGACCCTGCTTTTTAAAGAAGAAAAGACCGGTCTGAGAACCCAGCTTGCTTTAAAAAGCGGGTTGGGTATCAAAACTCACGGCGAGGGGAAATTGCATCTCATGGTGGGAGCGTTTGTATTTCTTAATGGTAGCCCCGACAGGAATCCCCGCCTGCGCGACGCAGTCGGGCAGGGAACCTTTATCTAAAGCTTCACTGTGATATTTGAGCAGATAAGTATGTAGCCCCGACAGGAATCGAACTTCTTAGCGTATCATATTTAAAATCAAACTTTTAGTAAGCTGAACTTTACTTAGGCCCCTGCGTAGGCCCCCGAACAGTTTGATTTGCTTTGAAACAATTTAAAAGAGCTGGTATCGAACAAAAATACCAAATGGATATAACTGAAATTAAGTTTAATTAGAAATTTGCTATCAGCGAAGAAGTAAACAAGATGGCAAGAATATTGGGAGCTGTTACATAAATACCGATTTTATTCTTTTTCAAAATTTCAAAAAATACTATTTGAAAATTAAACTTCCGCTCTACGAATTTAAAACATGATATTAGGTCTTTACCTTATTAATAAGAACAAAGAGAACTATTTTGCCAAAGAAAATATTCTTTAAAAAGCCGCCAACGATAAACATCGTGAAAATACCTGGGCTAAGATAATGCTGCTGGTCATCTGTAATGAGGCAAAACAAATGAGATGCGACGCAACACAGCTGAATTTATCCAGACTCTTCCAGATTACTTAATTTGAATAGTTCTTTTGTAATGAGCCTGCAATTTTCTGCCAATTGGTTTAATGTACAGGTGATCATTTTAAGGTTTACCGGTAAACCTTCTTTGGTCTCCATAAAATCAACATACAAAATATTTTTCTCGTTTACTTTGCCCGTACCCTTCAGCTTCCGGAAAATAGCATAGGCCCGGTCCCGGTTATTGCCGATAAAAAATTTTGCAAAGCTTTCCGGTCCTTTACATGTTTTCAATGTCAGCACAATATAAAATTGAGTATCCATATAATTCTATTTTATAAAGGTCTTCCT
>JBGQKV010000068.1:0-2393 GCA_041499755.1 Minisyncoccia bacterium | reverse complement strand
CACCAGAGATGAGTAAGTTCCCTTATAATAAATCAAATGCTATAAGATTTGCACCAAAAAATAAGGAACAATCTTTAGCAGAAGGATATGATTGGATAGAAACAAAAGATACGATATATAATATTACAAAATCAGCAGATTCTATACCAGATACAATAGTACAAACAGACGAAAGTATTTTAAATGAAGTGATTGGGTGTGAGAATTGTGGTAGAGGATATAAGATTGTGAAAGGAGAGTTTGATTTACTGAAAAAGATGAATTTACCACTACCACATAAATGTCCTAAGTGCAGAGAAAATAAAAGGTTTGCCAGATTAAGCCGTCCCAAACTCTATCACAGAAATTGTCTAAAATGCAGTATGACTATTTATACCCCTTATGCACCAGATGGGTCCGAGATAGTTTATTGTGTAAAGTGTTACCAGCAGGAGTTTATTTAATTCTTTTAAATTCTTCCCAAGTTATTTCTTTTTTACCTTCTGGTAAAACTTTTCTGATTTGAAACTCTCCGTTTGTAAATGATGCATCTGTAATGATAATTCTTTTGGCGTCTTTGAAAAAGTAAATCCTTGGCCAATTAGCATAAGCGCGGAATTTGTTGTAAAGAGTGCTTGGAAGTTCTTGTTCCAAATTTATAAGTCCATCTTCTTTTTCTATTTTCTTGCAATATGTTGCCTCACTTTCGTTTTGCTGGATAGGTTTGATTTTTCCAGCTATTAAATCCGGCAAAGTTTTAAGCAAAAGTTCCCCGCCAATCTTTATGAGGCGCTTTCGCAAGTCGGGCGCTTTTTCGTCAGGGTCAATTGGCACTTTTTCTTGTGCCAAAATGTCTCCAGTGTCCATCTTAAATGCCATTTTTTGGATACTTACCCCTGTTTCCATATCCCCATTTAATATTGCAGATTCTACAGGAGAAGCTCCGCGGTATTTAGGAAGCAGTGAATAGTGAATATTTATAGAGCCCAGCTTTGGGCTATTTATGATTTTCTCAGGCAGGATCTTTCCGTAGGCGACAACTATGGCAAGATCAAATTTTTCTAGCTCTTTTAATTCACCTACTTTTTCCGGCTTCAAGCAAGCTATATTATTTTTTTCTGCAAAAATTGCAGTAGGAGATGGATGTATTTGTAGCCCTCTCCCTTTTTTTGCATCAGGAGAAGTGACAATAAGTGCAGGTAGGTAACCACCTGACTTTAAAATCTCAAGTGTCTCAGAGGCTACATCCGGTGTACCAAAAAAAACAAATTTTAATTTTCCATCTTTTTTATTTTCCATTTTATTTACTTGGCTTTTCTTCTTTTAAATCTTTGGCGTGGTCAATAAAAAGAATGCCATTCAGGTGGTCTGTCTCGTGCTGGAAAATCTGCGCCAAAAGGCCGGAAGCCCCGCGAGTGAATTTCTTGCCTTTTTCGTCGAGTGCTTCAATGCTTGCTTTGGTTGAGCGATAAGTTTTTCCATAAAGCCAGCGGACAGAAAGGCACCCTTCGGGCACCCAAATCTTTTCCCTAGAGAGCTTTGATATTTTCGGGTTTATCAAAATTAAATTTTTAGGCGCTTTTTCTCGCGTTCCTTCTATTTTGGGCAAAGGCTCTCCGCGTTTGAAATTCGGGCTAAATATTTTCCCCGAGACAATAAAAATTCGTAAAGAGACTCCTATCTGCGGTGCGGCAATGGCGACCCCGTCATCTTGGCTTTTTAACGCCGTTTCCATATCCTTCAGTATTTTTTTTATTTTCTGTGTACTTATGTCTACTTTTAAAACCTCTTTAGCCATCTCTCGTAAGACGCTATTTTCCCCGCCTGCATCGCTTTGCGAAGCATTGCGGGCAGGTTTTTGATTTGCTTGCAAAATTTTAACCATTTGCGTAGTTTATTTTAAATCCTTCAGATATTCCAAAAGTTTTTTCAGTTTCACAGTGTCTTGCGAACGGTTTCCCATATCGCGCACTATCACTGCGTCTTCCAGCGCTTCTTTCTGGCCAAATATCAGAGCGTAGGGGACTTGCAGTTTTTCTGCTATCGCGAGCTGGGCGCCGAGAGTATCTTTTGAAAGGGATTGGGCGATAGGAATGTGCGCTTTTCGCAAAGTGTCTATGACGTTCAGGCTTTTTAGTCTCGCTTCCGAGCCGAGCTGGATGAAGTATACTTTTGGTTTCTTTAGTATGCGAGGTGATAGTTTTTTATACCAAGCTGATGCCACAATCCTATCTACTCCCATCGAAAAGCCGACCGCCGGCACATCTTTTTTAGATCCGATTTGGCGGGCCAAATAATCATAGCGTCCGCCGGAAGCTATCTGCACCGGCGCATCACTCGGGTCATCGCCCGCGGTATAAACCTCAAAGACAGTTCGCGTGTAATAAGAAAGTCCGCGTACTAGATTTTTATTT
>JBGQKV010000067.1:0-2398 GCA_041499755.1 Minisyncoccia bacterium | reverse complement strand
TATTGTATTCCAATTTCTTCCAAATATTCCAGCACTTCTTTGAAATGTTTTTTGCAGGCAGGGCACAGCGATGCCATCACATCTGGCGCATTCACATTTATTTCTTTTGTTTTTGGATCTTTGGAGTCCAATATGCGGAGAGGATTTGTTTTTAGACGTTCGCGGTCTATAGTGCCCAAGCTGCCAATGTGCTTTTTGTAATAATTCACAAGTTCTCTCACGTATCCACTCCTACATTCCTTGTCCCCGATGGAATTTATTTCAATTGCCATATTTTGCGCGCCGGCTTCTTCCAAGATACTCATCCCAGCTTTTATGACCAGTGCATCCATAATACTTTTATCAGACCCTAGGCAGTCCAAGTCAAACTGCCAGAATTCGCGATATCGTCCTTTTTGCGGATTGTCGTGTCTGAAGACCGGTCCGTATTGGTAAAACATTACCGGCTGAGGTATATTTTGCATACCGTGCTCAATATAGGCGCGCATGAGGGCGGCAGTGTGTTCAGGGCGGAGTGCTAAATGATCTCCCCCCTTTGTCTTGAGCGTATACATTTCTTTATCAATGATATCAGTGCCTTCTCCTATTCCAGAAGTGAAAGTCTCCGTCTGTTCCATCATTGGTGTCTCAATCGGCTTGAAGCCGTAATAGACGGCGACTTCCTGCGCCTTTTCAAAAAATCCTTGAAAGCCGTAATACTCTTCATTCATTATGTCCCGCATACCTCTTGGTGATACTGGATTCTTGCTTGTTTTTTTTAAAGCATCTGTCTTTGTGTGGCTTTTTGTTTTGATCATTTTATTTTTGCTTATAATCTCCCGGTAGTATGGATGATGAATTTATTGGTAGAAGCCGAATAAAAGCGCGTCCGACGATGAAATGTCTTGCTACAGGGCCCCAAAATCTGGAATCGGAGCTCCCGGTCCGGTTGTCGCCCATTACAAAATATTCGTTATCTTTTAATTGGAAATGGGCAGTGTCGCTAGAGCGATTTTCGACGTATGGTTGAGACAATAAAAAACCGTCCGGATTTTCTTTATTTATTATTGTCACTTCCCCGTTCCTTATATTTATTGTTTCATTTGGCAAGCCGATGATTCGTTTGATAAAGAATTTGGACGGGTCGAGAGGGTAACGGAAGATTATCACATCGCCCCGCTTTGGGTCTTCCAGCCTGTAAGATATCTCATCTACTATCAGGTACTGCCCGTTTTGAAAAGTCGGTATCATTGAAGAGCCTGAGACGATAAAAGGCTGAGCGATGAAGATTCGAATGGGGATGACGATAGCAATAGCAATAAGTGCGAAGCGCAAAAGCTCCCAGAATGTCTGCTTGGTCATTTGTTTTTTAGTTTGCGGGCTTGGAGATTGGTTCATCTCTGCTGTGTCGGCCAACTTTTCATTTTCCATTGCCCTATTCTAACACAAATATGTCTTGACGCAACTACATTTTTTAATGTATGATATAAAAATGAAACTTGTAGTGGGTCTGGGAAATCCTGGAAAAGAATACGAAAACACTCGGCATAATGCGGGGCGTATCATTGTCAGCGTGATAAAAGACAAACTTGATGTAAATGTAAAAGTGAAGTTCATCACGCCGGACAACTTTATGAATAATTCCGGGAAAGCAGTGGCGCCTTTTATCAAGTCAAAAAAAGATTTAAAAGACTTGGTGGTAATTTACGATGACATTGATTTGCCTTTGGGGCGGATAAAAATATCCTTCAATCGCTCTGCCGGCGGGCACCGCGGCCTAGGGTCTATTATTAAAGCGGTAAAAAGCGAAGAATTTTTGAGAATTCGTGTTGGTATCGCGCCATCCACACCATCAGGCAAAACCAGAAAGCCGAAAGGGGAGAAAGCAGTAATAAATTTCATTTTAGGCGAATTCAAAAAACCGGAACTCGCCGAACTTAAAAAGATTTCCAAAAAAGTCGCCGAAGCTATAGAAACAATCTTTACCGAATCAAAAGAAAAAGCAATGAGTCTATATAATAACTAAAAATCCCCTTGCGGGGATTTTTAGTTTATTTCTTTTCTTCTAAATATGTAAGAGTCATTCTGTGATCTTTTACTTCAAACAGAGTGATTTGGAAGCTATAGGTCTTGCCGAGTTCTAGGTTCTCCCGGAGTTTTGCCTCAGTGCCGAAGGTGGAGTTATGGACCAAACCAGCGACACCTTCCTTGATAGAGACGAGTGCGCCATGCTTGTTGTATTTGATGACGACGCCTTTAATGATGTCGCCCTTTTTCAATTTGCCGTCAAACTCTTTCCAAGGATTTTCTTTGAGCGCTTTAATGGATAGAGAAATTTTCCCATCTTTTATCTCAATGATTTTCGCGCGGATTTTATCACCTACTTTAAACATTGTACGCGGATCATCCACCAGACCCC
>JBGQKV010000066.1:0-2541 GCA_041499755.1 Minisyncoccia bacterium | reverse complement strand
GTATTAAAATGTTTAAATTCCTCGCATAATAATTCATAAGCTTTTTGCATTATTAAATTATCATAATCATTCATGACAATGAATAACTCTTGTGTTTTTATGTTTTTGTAAATATGACCGCCCTGTTCAAACAGACGGGAACATAGTTTTGTCTTATTGAGATTACTTATATATTGGTGTATTTTACCAGAAATTAGTTCTGTATCACAAATTTTATTTTCTTCATAATGATTTGTCAGAACAATTATAAGACACTTTATAAATAATTGTAGAATGAATTTTCGACATACAAGAACATGATCTTGTATTTGAGATATAATTGTCATTTTTCTAACATCAAGCTTACTGGTAGGTTTATCATCAACCATAGCCTCTTTACAATCAGACTCAATTTGATTATTAAGTATTTCTAACTCCCCATTCAACCGAGTTATGTCTTTTTCAGCTTTGTTATTGAGTTGTTTAAAATCACTTTTACTGATTGTATCTTTTTCCAAAAGCTCTTTGTATACAGTTTTATCATTTTCAATTTTGGGAATCTTTTTATCAATTGTGATTACTCGTTTTTTCATCTTACTAACGTCTTCTTCAGTAAGTTCAGGCATCTGAATTTTACTGTATTTACCACCACAAAACTTATCACTGCCAACTTTTTTTCTATTTTTAAAGTGATTTTCTACATCCTGCTTGCCGTATAAAAAATCTGCTACTTTGAATTTATTTAGTGTATTAGCTTTTTCCCCAAACACAAATATTCCGATTCTTCGATCGGATTCTTCATTTTGTATTACAATTGTTCGAACCATATGATTTGATTTATCAACTATAATTTCACCGGCATCAGCAATGCTTGTTAAAATTTTTTTACTTACACTTCCATCTGATTCTTCTATTTCTTCAACTTCATAAGGCTCAAATAACTCTTTTGAGACGTTTTTTAGCTTTTCAATTACAACAGAAGTATCTTTTGCCCAAACCACAATACAGGTGTCTTCTTTACCTTCAAGTGCATTTAATATTTCTACGTAGTTATATGCTCCTTTATCTACTCCTATAAGTCTCACAGGCTTCCCTGTGATTCCCTCCATTTTTTCTATGAATGGTTTCAATAGTTTTGCAAAAGAATTCCCCCCACAAAACATCATAAATGTTATTGGATTTTTCATATCGGCATCAACTGCCCAGTACCCCCCAATTGATTTTACAATCTTATCCTTGGTTCCATGCATGTCTCTGGCAATATCCTCTTTTGTATTAATTTCAATCACATGTTTGTCAATGTACACCTCGTTTACCTTTATGATATTTGCTTTGTAATATCCTTTAGATGACATATCTACAAAAGATTCAATAATACTCTCATTCTTATTATCTAAAAGTTCTGTATCTCGTCTCACTATCTCGTTCAAATATTCATGAGAGCTACTTTTTTTGGGGTAATTTCCACACAGTGCTTCAAATTCTTTAGGTATAACCTCATCAATTTGACTTAAACGAGATTTCCCCACAGAAATACACATTAACATTGCATTATATCTTGCACTGTGACTAATTTTATCATTTTCTCCACTTACATCAATAACTTTTGCAGCATCCGAACAACCTAATTCATTCGCTGCATGTAAAAGCATACCATGTCCAGCATATCTGCTCCATTCACCAGTTATTTCTTTTTCATCAGGGGGAAAAAGAGCTTTTTGCAAATTCACTTGGTTCATAATTGTCCAATTGAACCTTCTTTAAAAAATCTTCCACTGATACATGACTTACTTTTGTACCGTCCTGCATTCCTAAAATTTTAGAAATACTTCTGCTACTAATTTGAGGTTCTTTCATTTTAAGTTCAATTATTCGCTGACCTACTAATCGGGTAATTACTCTTTCCTGATTTTGTCCGTTTGTTTCCCTCAAGTCCAATACACTTCTTACTCCATGTTCATTTATTTTTTTCATTCTAAATTTGAATGTGTTAACATCCACTTCAAACTCTTTGCTTATTTCCTCAACGCTTCCTCCCTCTATATAAGCCGTAAGAGCCTGCATATCTTTAAGAATATTTATATCCTTTTCTCGTAAAGTCTTTCTTCTTTCCTCTGCTCTTTTTTTGCTTGTTTTTATACCCAATTGTTCTGCTATTCTTGCTTTTAACATATCTCTCGTATTTACCTCATCGACAATTGAGTTTTCTTGAATTATTTTTTCCTTGGCGATTTCCTCCATTTTTTTGCACCCCCACAAATAATTCTTGTAGGTATATTCCTACATTTTTTATTTATTGTCGAAGTACGTTTTACTCGATTATTAATCTTTTTTTGTGATTATTTATATTTATCTTGTTTTTTCTCGTATTTTATCATGTTAGCTTACTCTTATATAAATTTTCATTTTTGTTTCATTATTTTCGTTTAATTTTCTTATTTTTTTAGGTAGCGCGTTACTTTACAATTATAGTGCTTTTTTTATGCTAATGGAAATCTCTGAACTTAGATTAGACCAAGGATTTAATATTTCGTATTTTAACTTTAAAAGATTTTTGGGTTC
>JBGQKV010000065.1:0-2567 GCA_041499755.1 Minisyncoccia bacterium | reverse complement strand
TTACGTCCTAAAGCAGTTCCAGAGCTTGCTGGTTTTGAGTATAAGTATTGTAAACGTGCCTGGATACCACTCGATGAAACCGGGAAAATTATCGGAAACATCGACAGTCTTAATGACTGTGAAATAGAAAGTGCTGTTATGTTGGCTGCGATTCCAAAACCGATATATTTTCTATTTTCGGCCGCTTGACAGCATGATCGAAGTGATTAGATTGAGAACTATGAGATTCATGTTCAGAATATTGCGAGCCGGTTTGAGCCGCGCCTGTAATAAATATGGGCATGTATTGGTAGAAGAATGTGGAATTTGCGATAGATGCGGAAAAACCGCAATATAAAAAGGAGACCGAAATGGAAAAAGAAACGTAGTTAGAAAAGCTCTATATTATCACACACTCTGGATTGTCACCACAGTATCAGGTGCCACAAGCTGTTCACGCAGCTATTCAATTTGCTATGGACTACCCCGAAGAGCACGGTAAATGGTTCAAGGCGTCGAATACAGTTGTTATCCTTGCGACACAGGATGAGCAACATCTTCATAAACTTACACAAAAATTAGATGATTACGGTTTGAAGTACGCAAAATTCTTCGAGCCTGACATTGGCAATGCGTTAACCGCTATTGCTATCGTGCCGTCTCCTCATACCAAGAGATTTTGCTCAAGTCTACCTCTTGCCGGAAAGGTGAGATCTGATGGCTAATATATTGAAAAGTTTAATGAATACTATATTTAAAACAAAAGAATTGAAAACGGAGTGTAAAATGGAAAATATGGAAATTATTGTTGAAACAAATAAGAATTATAGATTCAAGATCGATTGGAAGAAGTGGAAGACGGCACTTGATGAAACTCATGCTGTCCGAGAAGCAGACCGTGCCAAGACGGAAAAAAAGTTCTGGGCGTCTCTCGATTATTGTTACGATGAGAAGCTCACAAGACTCTATAGCATTCGAGCCCAAGCCCGTGGTCGTCTTCATAGGAGGTTTGCGTTGTTAAACTGGCCGGAGTGGAGGAAGATGCCTTCATCCAAGGCAAATAAGGTTAAATACGATGCTTTCACAAATAACGACGGCGCTATTAAGTTTCCTTTGACTTTAGAAGACCAGGCAACGTATATTGGTGATAGCTGGAAGGAATATGAAGCAAAAGTAGAATAAATAAGACTTGGCATTACATGTTTCATAGCGTATAATGCCTTATGCCTCGTTAGCTCAATGGCAGAGCACTGGAATGTCCGGCTTTTAAGCATTGGGTCCAGGGGTAGGTGGTTCAATTCCATCACTGGGCACCATGGGCTTGTAGCTTAGTGGTTAAAGCAGACGGCTCTAACCCGTCGATCGCAGGTTAAAATCCTGTCAGGCTCACCAATTTAGGATAAAAATTTGTATGATGATATAGAAATATGCTGGAAATGTGAGTTTGACGCGTCCACTGTAACTCTTTGGCGATGTAAGAAGTGTCTAGTTCTCGGATGCGAACACCAACGCCAAGATAATCTATGTGTTAATTACTCAGGTTGGTGTAAAGATAGAGAGAAGAAAAAAGTTCTTTGGGCTTGGCGAGATGAACTTAATAATAGTGGCACGTGCGTCAGTTATACTTTTAAATTTGATCAATGCTGTGAACATGTCCAAAGAACAGATGATGGTGAGTGGGCATGCGAATATTGTGACAAAAGAGTGGGTAACGTTCCACCACCAAATTCATGTGCCGGCTGCGGCGGACATGCTGTAGACCCCGATTGTCCGCTTCATGGAAGAGATTAATTAGGAGAAAAAATGAGTGAAGATGCTTCAAAAGAATTATTAGATCAAGAGGTTGTTGGCATGGAGAAGCTTGTCGCAATAGTTAAGATTGAAAATGCCGGTTGCCGTGCTCGTATTATGGCAGAAGACGGCGAACATTTTGCCGGAACAATGGATTTTGGTCCTGATCGATTGAATCTTGAAATTGTAAGCGGCAAAGTTGTATCAGTATATAGAGGCTAACAATGACAAAATTTGAGAACCCCTCATTCAGCGTTTATCCTGGCGGTGAAAAAAACTATCGCGATAATTATGATCGTATTTTCGGTAAGAAAAAGGACAAGCCAGATCCTTGGGCCATTGCCCGCGAGGCCGAGCCAAAAAAAATGAGCGATTTGCCTCCTGCCCGCGATGCCCAACCAGCTCCACCAGAGTCGGTCAAAAATCCAAAGAAGGCAAAAAAGAATGAAAAAACAAAAGCGGCAAAAAAGAAATAAATCGCCCGAGCTAACGGAAGAAACACTTAAAAAGCTTCTTCTAGAAGCCGGTTTTGTTTTTGTGAATAAAAAAGAAAAATCATTTGGTAAGCCTAATAGTGAATTACATAAAGGCGAAACATTAATTTTTCCCGAAGGATCAATTCGCGGAATACCAGTAAAGTAAAAAATGGCAATTAAATATGTTAAAGGTGATGCTACAAATCCGCAAAGTGGTGGCGTTAAAATTATTGCGCATATAAATAATGACATTGGTGCTTGGGGCCGAGGTTTCGTTTTAGCTCTTTCCGGTAAATGGCTACAACCAGAATCAGAGTATAG
>JBGQKV010000064.1:0-2582 GCA_041499755.1 Minisyncoccia bacterium | reverse complement strand
GGAATAGCAGGAATCGCAGTAATTGCAGGAATAGCAGTAATTGCAGTAATTGCAGTAATCGCATTTTTTATTTGTGTCGTTCATGGTTTTTTTAAATTAGTTTAGTTATGAGATGTTATTTGCCCCTGCCTTTTTAAGATAATCTATCACTTTTGCTTTATTTTTCATCATTTCCTCCGTGAGTTCTTGTCTTATTGAAATATGTTGCTCTTGTATTTCGTCGAGTTGTTCTATCCAAAGTTTTCTGTAATGGTCTATTATTTCCATATATTTATGCTAGTGGATTAGGATTTTTATATTCTCCAAACATTGATACTGTTTTTCTTGCTTGTTGATAGTGGATTGCTACTGCTGGACTGTGATTTTTCTTTTCCATTTCAATACTATGTTCCTTGCTTTCTTCTGTTGGGTGTATCAGTCCGTCAAAGATAAGATTCCTGCGGTATTTTGTTAACGATTCCGGTGGATATTTTCTGATTGTATCCATCCATTCTTTATCAGGGTCATAATCTGAAAATAAGTTTATATCCCAGAATGCTATACACCACTCTGTATTATTGTCCACGGCTTTTTGATAGTCTTTTAACCGTTCGTAGCATTCTTTCTCAACACCGCTTAATTGGTCTGCTGTTCTTTTCTCTCGCATAATTATGCAGGAAACACCACGTTCCAAACTTTTTGGAAAAGTGATATTTGTTTAAGAGCCTTTTTTAGGTCTGCTCCTGTGGTCAAAATTTTGAAGTTTTGCATTTGTTTTTTATAGGCGTGAGAGTAGTAGATGATGAAAAAACTACTGCTCACACGTCTATACATCATTTATTTAGGCTGATACGCTTGAACTTGACTAAAGGCAAGGATTTGAACTTATATACCCACGATATTTCTATCGTTTTTCAAGTCGGGGCTAAGTTATAGTCACCTTGCAATTTGGTAGTGGGATAATGAGTCCCACAAGTATGTGCACTATTGTAGCGTCTACCTATTCCGCCACTTTAGTCAAGATTTAAACGTACCAGTGTTACTTTTAAGGCAATCTTGCAGTGATAGTGGTTTAATTTAATTAACCTTGATGTACTTGATTGCCTTATCCTTAGTATACTCTGTTTAAAATAAAAAGTCAAGTATCTATGTGAATAACTTTTCTTTCAGCTTTTTAAGGTCGTTTGCAAGTTTTTCCACAACTACCTCTAGTCCCTTTATCCCCCAGTAAATGTCTTTTGAGTTTTGCAATTCTTTCACGTTCTCTATTCCAATTTCCTCTATAAGCCTTATAGTATACTCGGACATTATCTTTTCTCCTCCGAAGTAGTTGCATTGTCGGCATTGTATTCTTACGTTTCTTTTATGGTCGAAATAAAACTCTTTGTTTTTCCCGTGCCTGAAATGACCTTTGTGTATTTCTCCTGGGTTTTCTTCTCGGCTCATTATTTTGTCGCAAGTAAAACATTTACAATATCCCCTCCAGTCGGTGTCTTTAGTTTTTACTATTTCCCCCAGGAGTTTATCTGCTTTGTTCCATAAAGACTTTTTTGTTTTCATTTTTTTAGTTTTTTTATGATGTCCAAAACGGCGTTAATTTCCACCCCGTCCATTTCACTGTTATCAATAATTTGCTCTAGTTCCCCAAGTGCCTGGTTGTAACCTTCCTCTACTGCTATTTGATACGAGATTATCTTCATATTTGTTTGTTGTGAGTTATTTAGCATTGATTCTTCATTTCCGCATTAGCCACATAAGTCGCTGAGTCGATTGATTTTGTGATTTGTTTTAATCCCCTGATATAGTGTTTTAGAAAAATCCACTTTTCTCCTTCTTCCGTGGTTATCCATTCGTTTTCTGCTGAACTCATAGACGCTCCTTCATCATGCAATCTTTTTATGAATTTAGCCCTATCAATCTCTGCTTTGGCATAAAGTTCGCTGTATCTCCCAAAATCTGCTGACGCTTCCACGTTTAACTGAGCCAACACTGACGGCAATCCTATACCTGCCAAGATGTCCTCTCTGTATTTTTCTAATGTTTTCACTAGAATGGTGGTTCCTGATCTTCGTCAACAGGAGCTATGAATGATTTATCTGGCACGATTGACTGTTTGGCATTTAACATAATTTCAAGACTCCTGACCCTTCCGGTTAGTTTTTGGAGTTCTTCCCATAGCTTTGAAAGGTCACCAGGCGCGTTGTGAGCCTCTGTGTTGGGTGTTTGGGCTATAAGTGGTGTAACTGGTCGTTTTGGTGAATTTTCATCATCCTTGGGGAAATATGCGACTGTATTTTTATCGTACATTATAGTTTCGCCTTTAGGATTCACAAAAGACTCTTTGGAGGTAAAATAGGCAATCTCAATAGTGTCTCCGCTTTTAAAGCCATATTTTTGAAATTGTTGGTGTGAAGTTGTTTCTTCTCCTGTCTTTTTCTTGGAATTAAAGCGGAATTTTCCTTTGTCTGTGACTAGCGTGAAAGATGAACTTTGTGAGTCTGCGTAGAATTTTGACTCTATGCCTGTGATTTGAGCTGTTGTTACTAATGGTTTTTCTTGGTTCATAGTTTTTTTGCCACAAGGGGCTAATTATAAATTAGTTG
>JBGQKV010000063.1:0-2672 GCA_041499755.1 Minisyncoccia bacterium | reverse complement strand
TTATTTTCCTAAATGATGCTTTAGAGTGTAAATCCAGTCTTCATCTATCTCGTCTCCGTCTAACTTCTGCGCGAGGAGCCACTCCAGGTATCCGCGGTCAATACGGGCGACTTCTTCGATTTGCTTGCCGTTATGCTTGCCGAATTTAAAGGATTTGAAAAGCGATGGGTGTGAAGATATTTCTATCATTTTTTCTATCGCTTCATCCTCATTTAATTTATCCTCTTCCATTACTTTTTTCTTCAGGCGCTCAAACAATTTTTCCAATACTAGCACATCACCGAGCGCATCATGTGCAGTAGCCTCTATTTCTATATCTAAAAAGTATCGGAGGTACTGAAGATTATATCTTTCAATTTTCTCTTCTGGATCTAAATGTCTAGCTACGCGGAGAGTGCAAATAAATTTTTTTGGTTCAATACCTTCTTTTTTTATTATTGCCAGGTCGAAAAGTGCGTTATGAGCGACGACTATAGAATCTTTATCTTCAAAAAGCTTTTTTATCCTCTCTAGATGGCCACTTTCTTTGAAAGATGCTTTATCAGCAACCATTTTGTTTGAAATGTGATGTACCGCTGAAGCTTCAGGTGGAATTTTTACAGGAGGATTAAATATTTCAACAAAAGTATCATTATCACACTTGTAGGCAATTTGGCAAAGGAAATCTTTTTCAGTATTTCCCGTAGTTTCTGTATCAAAAAATATTAGTTTAGTCATTTCACTATTTTACCATATTTTGCTATGATAAGAACATGCTTCACGAACAAATAAAAAACAATATAAAAGAAGCCATGATGGCCAAAGACAAAATCCGTCTGGAAACTTACAGGGGGATGTTGTCTGCTTTTACAAACGAACTTGTGGCAAAGGGCAAAAAACCGCAGGAAACACTTACTGACGAAGAAACTCTCGTTGTCATTACCCGATTATCCAAACAGCGCAAAGACTCCATAGAACAATTCAAAAAAGGAAATAGGATGGACTTGGTATCAGAAGAAGAGGCTCAGCTGAAAATCTTGGAAACCTATTTGCCGAAAATGATAGATAGGAGCGAAGTGGAAAAAATAGTAAAAGCAAAACAATTCGAACTCGGTATCACTGACCCATCAAAGAAAGGAATGCTTATGTCTGCCGTTATGAAAGATTTGAAAGGCAAAGCAGACGGAATGGTTGTAAAAGAGGCTGTAGACGCGCTCTTTTAATTTTTTATGCATACAGTTCAGCTCCTTAAAAATTTAGTGGAAAATCATCAATTTCTGGCTTACGTCGTTATTTTTTTAGGGCTCATTTTTGAAGGAGAATTTGTTTTGATTTGCACAGGAATTATCACTCACCTAGGCGCGCTCAATTTCTGGGTCTCTCTCATTTTCATTTTAGCTGGCGGGCTGTCCAAGACTTTTATCGGATATTATTTAGGCAGAAAGATGCACGAGAAATGGAATCACAATAAGTTTTTACGATACATTGAAAAAAGAGTATTTCGACTGATGCCGCATTTTGAAAAAAAACCTTTTTGGTCTATCTTTATCTCAAAGTTCATAATGGGGGTCAACTACTTGGTGATTCTTTTTTCAGGGTATACAAAAGTGCCCCTAAATACATATTTGAAAGCGGAAGTTATTTCTACAGCAATCTGGGCCCCAGGGCTCCTTTCCTTAGGGTTTTTCTTCAGCTACACGGCGCTTCACGTAAGCCGTGAAATTTACCGATTTTCCCTCGTAGTGCTTCTTCTCTTGATTGCCTTCTTCCTTTTTGATAAGCTGGTCGCTTGGCTTTATGAAGTCATAGAGGAGTTTTATCACAGTGGAAATGGTAATGATAAAAATAATGAACAGCAATAAAAAAAAATTAAGTAAAAAGTTAATTACGCACAATGGTTCATTTCACACGGATGACATTTTTGCGGCTGCGGCACTCTCAATCTTGCTTGAAAAAAGGGGCGAGAGCTTTGAAATTATTCGTACCCGAGACGATAAGATAATAAAAAACGGAGATTATGTTTTTGACGTAGGAGATGTTTATGATAAAGAAAACAATCGTTTTGATCATCACCAGAAAGGTGGCGCAGGAAAGCACGCAAGCGGTATAGAGTACGCTTCTTTCGGGTTGGTCTGGGATAAATTTGGTAGGGAACTTACTGGCTCGGAAAAGGCCTCAAAAATAATTGATAAAAAATTAGTAGAACCTGTAGACGCATTTGACAACGGTTTTGATTTATCAAACAACAAATCTGAAGTTTCGCCGTTCCTAATCCAACATGCTTTTTTATCAATGGTGCCGACTTGGAATGAGGAAAATTTAAATAAAGATGCGATGTTCTTGAAAAGCGTGCGAATAGCAAAAGAAATCTTATTTCGCGAGATAGTCCATGCTAAAGATTTTGTTTTGGCGGAGCAAAAAGTACTTTCTATTTATGAGAATTCAAAAGATAAAAGAATAATAATACTGGATAAAGATTATCCGCATCAATATATATTGAAGGATTTCCCAGAACCGCTCTTTGTTGTTTACCCTCGGTCAACTAATGACACTTGGGGAGCTGTAGCAGTGAGAGATGATATAAAAAGCTTTAAGAATCGCAAAGATTTTCCGGCATCTTGGAGTGGATTACGAGATGAAGAATTGCAAAAAGTTTCCGGAGTATCTGACGCTTTATTTTGCCACCGGGCTCT
>JBGQKV010000062.1:0-2806 GCA_041499755.1 Minisyncoccia bacterium | reverse complement strand
CCCCGTTATGTTTTTATAACCTTTATTTTTTAATTCTTTAATAAAATTACCAGTTCCAAAAGATGGCTCAAGAATAGATATGCCTTTTGAGTATTTTTTATAGGAAAAAAGTAAATCAAGTAATTTTGATACGATTTCAGTTTTTGTAAAATATTGACCTAAAATTTCTTTTTTATTTTCCATATTTAGAATTTTTTAACTCTCTCATTAGCTATTTTACTATACTTTTCATCAATTTCAAAACCTATATAATTCCTTTTTAGTTGTTTACATGCTACGGCGACACTACCACTTCCTATAAATGGATCTAAAACGACATCATTTTCTTTAGAAAACATAGATAGTATCTCTTTTATGAATGTTTTAGGTTTAGGTGTTGGATGGTTAATAAAACCCTCATCTGGTTCAATCATAGAACCCGGGGTATCCATAAATATATCTTTCCCCTTTTTGACGATTTTTGCATTACCCTTTTTAAATACTATACAAGACATATATTTAGTAAATCCAATTGAAGAAGAAACTCTACCATTTGGACAATGTAAAATAAAATTCCAATAATAAGTAAAAGGATTATTTTTAAATACATCAGGTAAAAATTTGGTACTAAAAAATGTAATATAAAAAGAATCATCTTTTAGAACTCTATGGCTTTCAGGTAGAGAAGCATAAAATAAACTTAAGTCGTGGTCGTTTCTTATTCCGGTTTTGTTTAGTCCATAAGGCGGACCTGTTAATATGATATCAACTGACTTGTCAGGAAGCATTTTAAATCCTTCAAAACAATCAATATTTTGAATTGTATTTAAAATATCATTTTGCATGTGATTTTAAAATAAACTTAGAACAAAAATTTGCTTAATTGTTTTGATAAATTTTTTGTAATATCATTTGAATTTTTTAATTTAATACTATAGTTTATATTTGGATAATTCATGTATTTTGCGTCTTTGAAGCTAGAACCTTTTGGTTTTTCTTTAAAAGCAAAACCGACATCTAGCTGAGAATTTGATACAAATTTTCCACGAAAATAAACTACAGCGACAACATCATCCTTTAGCATATATCTAACATAGACAGTAGAAAGACGGTGTTTTATTTTTGGGTTAAGAGACATGATAAATTTATGTAATTGATTAAAAATTACCAACTTATCTCCCAATTTTTTTTCTAATTCATCGTCCATAATTTATTCCTTTTATTTAGTTATTATACCAAATAAACTAATCAACCCCTAGAGTTTTTAATCAACATTTTTTAGATTCTCAAGATCTACAATATTTTCCCCTACCTTTAATTTCTTTTTAGAAACCCAAACAAAACCTTTATCACGAGTAATCACAGCAACATCAATTGCACCTCCCACACCAGGCATATCTCCCGGATCAAGTTTTACTCCGTCTGAGAATCTTTGTATTGCGGTTGTGGTTTCTATTGATAATACACTAAAATCTATACCATCTTGCAGAGTCATTGTTCCCCATTGAATAACATACTCAAGACCGGACAGCTGAGCCTGTATTTGTGCAGGAGTATTTTCGCTTGCTACCTTAGTAAAGAAAGGAAGATTTTGAATTCTGGCATCAAAACCAAGCACCACTCTTGCGATAACATCTATTTGTCCAATCCAGTTTGCACCATATTCTTGATTTTTTATCTTACTATCTCTACTAACCTGAGTATTCCCCGGTACATATACGACGGCTGTTTGGTGAGAATCATCTCGATTAAATCCTGCGACAATAAATTGTAATTGATCAACACCGGCAATCCCTTTTTTCTCTACTTTTGTTTGGTCTTTGAATGTAAACTCAATATGTGTTTCCTTTTGTTCTAATTTTATAACTTCTGCACCCTGCGCGGTTAAATTACCTTTAATAATCTTTGAAAGATTGTCAAGTTGTGCTTTATAATCATACTTACCTTTAAAATATTTCTCTAACTCATTTCCAATTTCGGCGACTGTTAATTTTTTTAAATCATGAGTAACTTTGAATTCTTCAATAAATTTACTTATATTTTTTAAAACTCCATTTTCCGGTAAAAAGGCAAGACCAGTTACAATTAAACCGACTTTATCGGTCAACTTGAATACTTTTGAGGCAGAGTCTGAACCTACGCGACTCATAATTTTTTGGTTTCTATACGACTGACGACTATCCGCTGCTAAAACAATTCCTTCTGATGTAGTTGTGCTAATTCCTAAACTCATGTTATTTTTTGTTAATTATAATTAATAATAAGGCGACTAAAACGAAACCTGTCATCCATTGATCCTTTAAAACTTTATATGATAAAGGAAGGACGATTGCTGAAAAAATTATTGCCCATACAATTGGGCTGCCGTATTTCTCCCAACTAACTGGATCGTCCATAATTTTTGTAAGACTCGCTGATAAGAAAGCGCCAATATTTTGACTTACATCAGAATGGCCTGAACCGTTTTCAAAATTCTTTGGGAGATACCCGGTAGAATTAGTTTGTTCTTGCCCGGTTGAACCTACTGTAACAGGGGGTTGCATACTAAACTGACTAAAGTCTTTTGATAGAGCAATAAAATTATTCCTTAGATCTATTTTCTGGTTGAATTTCTTATATGATTCTTCGGTGAGTTGATAGTGTTTTGTAGTCGTTACTCCAACTTTTTTTAAAAACTCTTTTTTCTCCAAAGAATTAATTATATAGGAAACTGAAGCCACAGAGTTATTTGACAATTTTGCCCCTTGTAATTGAAGTTCTTTAACAATACCCCTGAGTGAAATATGGGGATTGGACATAAGAATATTTATTACTTTTTGCTCGTTTT
>JBGQKV010000061.1:0-2866 GCA_041499755.1 Minisyncoccia bacterium | reverse complement strand
AGCCCGCGCGGATTCCTCCCCAGACCCCTCCTCCGCGCGGGCGAAATCCAAAATCCCCGCCAAATTTCAATAACAGTAGTCTCGGTTTTGCGAATCCTTTCCCCAGAAAATAGTTTCGCAAAACCGAGTCCGCATTTGTATTCGCACATTCCGTCCTTTTCCTTTGGAAAAGCTCTGTGCTTCGCACAGAGGCGCTTTAGCGCACGGATGTGCGATGAGCTATTTGTTTTGAAAAAATGTTCGAGCTTGGTACAATAGAGACACCAGAAATAAAAAATGAAAAAAGGAAACGGCACAGACAATTTTGAAATAGAAGGTGGGAAAAAGCTTCACGGCTCAATTTCTACAAACACCTCAAAAAATGGCTCGGTAGGCCTTTTGTGCGCATCACTGCTAAACAAAGGAAGAACTACACTACACGGTATTTCGCGGATTGAGGAAGTTTTCCGGGTGATAGAAGTGATGCAATCGATCGGCGTAAAAGTACGTTGGATTGATAGACAAAGCGTGGAAATAACCCCGCCCAAGAAATTTAAAATGGAAAGCTTGGATAAAGAAGCCGGTATAAAAACCAGGAGCATTATAATGTTCGCCGGTCCCCTTCTCCATCACTTGAAATCATTTTCGCTCCCCCATGCTCAAGGGTGCAAACTAGGCAAGCGGACGGTCTCTGCGCATATATACGGGCTTGAAGAACTAGGAATCAAAGTAAAAGTCACCAACCAGGATTATATAATAAGCTCTGAAAAGCAAAAGTCCGGAGATATAATAATGTACGAATCAGGAGATACGGCTTGTGAGAATCTTATCACCGCCGCGGCCTTGATTCCAGGAAAAACCACTATAAAATTCGCCGCGGCAAACTATATGGTGCAAGAAGTCTGCTTTTTCTTGGAAAGTCTCGGGGTGCAAATAGATGGCATCGGCACCACCACTATTTCAGTAAATGGAATAACGGAGATAAAAAAAGATATTGAATATTACAATAGCGAAGACCCGATAGAATCAATGATGTGGATCACGGCTGCTATCGCTACCGACTCAAAACTTGAAATAAAAAGATGCCCGATAGAATTTTTAGAGCTCGAGCTTTATAAAATGAAAAAAATGGGACTAAAGTATAAAATTCTAAAAAATTACAAATCAAAAAACGGGCGCACGGACTTGTCAGATATCATGATAATGCGTTCCAGGCTAAAAGCTTTGGAAGACAAGATTGAAGCACGCCCCTACCCAGGACTAAACATTGATAACTTGCCTTTCTTTGGCCTTATCGCCGCTTGCGCAAAGGGCACTACTCTCATTCATGACTGGGTTTACGAAAATAGAGCAATATATCTAACAGAGTTAAACCGCCTTGGTGGCACCGTGCTCTTGGCCGACCCGCATAGAGTCTACGTGGAGGGACCGACAGTGTGGAAGCCGGCTCAGGTAGTCTGCCCACCAGCACTCCGCCCATCGGTCGTCGTTATGCTCGCTATGCTTGCGGCGCCTGGCAAGTCAGTACTCCGAAACGTCTATATGATCAATCGCGGTTATGAGGATATCGTGAAAAGATTTAGGAGTATCGGGGCAAAAATAAAAGCCGTAAAAAACTAGCAAGAAAAGATGCAAAAAGTTATTGTCATTTTAGGGCAGACCACTTCGGGTAAGAGCGCTCTTGCTGTGCGCCTCGCCCGCATATTTGGAGGCGAAGTAATTTCTTCCGACTCTCGCCAGGTGTATAAAGGCCTAGACATTGGAACGGCTAAAATCACGCCAAAAGAAATGCGTGGGGTGCCACATCACTTGATTGATATCGCAAATCCTAAAAAACAGTTTACTGTAGCGCAATTCAAGAAATTAGCCGAGAAAAAAATAAAAGAAATCCTAGGGCGAAAGAAAATCCCTATCCTTTGTGGAGGCACTGGATTTTACATTGATGCTGTCACAAAAAATATAGTTCTACCAAAAGTACCACCCGATAAAAAACTCCGGAAGGATTTAGGTAAGGAAAATGCTGAACACCTTTTGAAAATTCTTAAAAAGCTAGATGCAACGCGTGCAAAAACTGTAGATCCAAAAAATAAAGTGCGTATTATCAGGGCTATTGAAATCGCTAAGTACTTGGGCAAAGTCCCCAGCTTGGAATCAAAACCATCCATATATGAATTCCTAAAAATTGGGCTTAAACTGCCGGAGGAAAAACTCAAAAGAAAAATAAAAGCTGGGCTAAAAAAGCGAATAAGAGGTGGCATGGCAGTAGAACTTTACGCACTTCGCCAACGCGGAGTGCCTTGGAAAAGATTTATGGAGCTTGGTTTTGACCAGAAATATATTGCACTTTACCTGCAAAGAAAGATAAATGAGAAAGAGATGCTTGATAATCAGTTTTTAGGCAATTGGCAGTATGCCAAAAGGCAAATGACTTGGTTCAAACGGGATCCGGAAATCCACTGGTTTGATCCATCCCTTGGCACCTATAAGGACATCAAAAAAGAAGTGCAGGAATTTTTGTTAAACTAAATCTTTTTAAGCCAATTAGATAAAACAGTTTTTAATATTTCTAAGTGTTCTGGTGCTTTAAAGGTGTGTGGAGCACCAGGTACAATAATCATTTCTTTTGGTCCGGGAATTGCATCAAGTAAAATTTTCTGCTGATCTAGTGGGCAAGAAGTATCATTTTCGCCCACCACAATTAAAACTGGCATTGTGAGTTTAGAAACATTTGGCATTAAGTCATGTTTCAGTCTTTCTTCCATGTGGGACCAAGGTAAATACATTTTTACTCCTGGCTTTGAAGCACTTATTTTTTCTTTCCAGCCAGTTTTTTTCCATTTTTCATTTTCTTCTATATCACGCTTATCATGTGTTTCAAAACTAAATT
>JBGQKV010000060.1:0-2933 GCA_041499755.1 Minisyncoccia bacterium | reverse complement strand
CAGAATTTAGACGGCCGACTAATTGCTTGGCTTCGGTCGGAGTAAAAGAACCGGAAATCACCGCTTGGCCGTTTGGAATTTCTTCGCGAACGACAGGCGTTGAAATCGGCGCGCCGTCTAAATAAATCGCTACCATCTTGCCGATATTTTCTTTTGTAATTTTGGCAAAAAGTTTTGTCCCTGTATCGTCAAATTGCAAAGAAACTCTCGGTTCACGTGTATTTTGGTCAAATTCCAAAAGCGCTTTTTTAAGATATCTGCCTGTGAGTTCGGTCGTAGTAAATTGTGAATTAGTTGGGTCTTGTGTAATAACAGCCTTGCCGTCTTTATCCACTGTCGCGATTTGCGCTTTTTTAGGATCATATTTTGGATTTTCTATGCGAAACTCCAGAAGTGGTGTCTCGCCAATCATAGTGGTAGCTTTTTCCACGTCAGTCACACCCGGCAGATCAACAATTAATTTCTGCTCGCCACTTGCCACAAATCCTCCGCTTTCTACCTGCACCACGGGCTCGGAAACCCCGAAGAGATTTACACGTCTTTCGATGACATCCCGCAAGGCATTCATCGCGTCAGAAACTTCTCCTGGCTTTACTTGGGATACATCCGCTCTATAGATCAAATGGGTTCCACCAGAAAGATCTAAACCTAAGCGAAACTGATGGTTCTGGATAAATGGAGAAGCAGAGCCGAAATGCGAGTTGAGCTTATATTCAGACTTATAGACAAAAAACGCCACTCCGACGCCCAAAACAAGGATTATTAAAGCTAAAACTCTCTTTTTCCACATAAATCAATATATAAATACAGGGGTTATTCTATCTTTTTTTTAAAAAATACGCAATGGTGGAACCTAAGACAAAACCGCCTAAAATATCTATCGGAAAGTGGACCCCAGCAATGATGCGAGCAAGGCCGATAAGAAGAGCAGAAACAATAAAAAAGTAACCGGCGCGCTTGTGAGTAAAAAAAAGAGATACCGCAATGGCCGCAAAAAAAGTCGCATGACCTGAAGGAAAGGAATATCCATTTTCAGCAAAAAGGGGGCGTACATAATCAAATTCTACGAATGGCCTGGCGGAGTGAATTAAAAGTTTCAGGAGGTAAGCCAATCCCCAAGCAAAAACTCCAGAGAAAAAAACCAAAGTAATCTCTTTCCACTTTTTTGCAAATTCTTTGAACGGATTCAAGGAAGTCAAAATGTGATGATGTAGCAGTAAAAACAGTAAAGCAGTCAGAACCACGATATAAGGAAAAGTTTGTGCGAAGAAAATAATTACTTTATCAGAAAGTGGCGACTGGTGAGCAAAATTATAAAAAAAGAAAAAAATCGTATGGTTCATTTTATTTTGAAATTTTTTGCGCTACTTTAAGCACGTTTAATAAAAGCATTGCTACAGTTACCGGCCCTACCCCGCCCGGCACAGGAGAAACAAAGCTTGCCACATCCCGTACGGACTCCAAATCTACGTCACCAACGATGCCGCCATTTGACTCCGAGGTACCGGCATCAATCAATACTACTCCCTTCTTTACCATATCACCAGTAATGAATTTACCTTTGCCAATGCCAGAAATTACTATATCGGCACTCTTTATAAGCTCTTCTTTATTTTCCGTTTTCCTGGTAACAGTATTCGGCATAAGTCCGCGAAAATGCAGAAGTGCTGCCACCGGCTTCCCCACTAGATCTCCCTGACCGAGTACCACAATTTTTTTATCTTTTAATTCTAAATTGAGAGAGTCTAAAATAGCCATACAGGCAAGTGCGGTTGGAAAACCGAGGGTTGAATGCCCGGCATAAAATTTATTACTCCCAGCTTGTCCAAGGCAATCCACATCCAGACCCTCTGGCACAGCATCTAAAATTGCTTTTTTATCGGAAAATTTGGGCGGGAGCGGCAGCTGAATAATAATCCCACAAATATTCTGAACAAACTCTAACTTTTTTATCTCTTCTATTAATAATTCCTGGCTTATTGTATCGCCGAAATGAGCGGAGTGAAATTTCATCCCTAATCTTTCTGCCGTTTTTGCTTTCATTTCCACATACTGAGCAGATGCTGGGTCATTTCCCACTAAAACATCGCAGAAAACAGGCACAAAAGGCAAAGTGGCCACTTCCGCTTTTACCCCGGCTAAAATTTCATCTTTTATTTTCTTTCCATCAATAATTTGCATAAAAATTACAAAATGACTATATGCCTAGAAATTCATTTTTCATATCATCTCGATGAGCTGGGCGAGAATATCCACGCATTCCCATCAGAATGCCGAGCGCCGTAAATTCGGTCAAAAGATGTGACCCGCCATAACTCATAAAAGGCAAGGTGATGCCAGTAACCGGCAAGATGCCAATATTCATACCGACATTGATGAGTATATGGCTCATAAAAAAAATAGCAATGCCCATACCATAAAGCATTTCAAAATTCGACTCCCCTCGCGAGGCAATATATAAAATTCTCCAAATGACTAAGCCGAAAAGAAGCAGTAGCAGAAACGCTCCGATAAAACCCCACTCCTCGGCAAAAGCGGCAAAAATAAAATCTGTCTGATACTCCGGTAAAAACTTTAGCCGTGATTGCGTGCCAAAACCAAGGCCTTTGCCCAAGAATTGCCCAGAGCCGACCGCGATAGTAGATTGGATGGCATTATAGCCGGAACCATGAATATTGGTCATTGGGTTTAAAAAATTCAGAATGCGGTCTTTTTGATACGGTGCAAAAGCAAACAGCCACAACATTGAAAATATAAGACCGATGCCTAAAAGCAAAAACAAAAGATGCTTTTTGGAAATACCAGAAACTATCGCCATGCCAAACCAAATTAGAAATATAATGATAGCCGAGCCGAAATCCGGCTGGAAAAATATGAGCAGGAAAGGTATCAGCGCATAAAGACCTGAAATAAATATATGCTTTGGATTTCTT
>JBGQKV010000059.1:0-3049 GCA_041499755.1 Minisyncoccia bacterium | reverse complement strand
TGCCTGTTTCATCGCAACTTGTTTCAATGCTTAAGATTTTCACAGTCTTTAATTTTTAGCACATTATTTTCTAAGTTGCAATTTCTTTAATTTAGGGTATACTGATAGCAAATTTCTTTTCATCATTAACTAACCACTTAAATCTCTAAAAAATGTCCAACAATTTTCTTATGGTTCTGACGGGACCGCCCGAAAACGGGAAAACTGCCGTAGCGCAGTATCTTTTTAAATACCACTACAATACCTTCGAAAAGGTAAGGCCGGTCACAAACAAAATGCCGGAAATCCACGAAAAAGATGGTTTCCACCACATCTTTGTGCCCAGTGTGGCGTCTTTATTTGAAAAAATAAGAATAAAAGACATCATTGAATATAAAGATATTCATCAGGATGTATTTTATGGCACCTCTCAAGCTGAGATCGGACGCGCTCTAGAGACCGGCCGAATACCAATTATCTTAAATAGTGTTGAAGGAACTAAAAAAATCATGGAGCATTTTTCAAGCCCGGAGCAAAGAAATCTCGGCATTTCAGTTTTGCCGATTTTTGTGAAGCTTCAGGGGACACACAGCGAAGTTGTTGAAAAAACTCTGATGAGAATGAGGCAATTCAAAAACTCTCAATATTATTCAGAGAGAACAATCAAGAACGATTTGAAATTTGCTTCACAATGCGACATCGTGCTCAACAACACTGGTAACCCTAAAGAACTTGCGTTTACGGCGGAAAACATCGTCAAAAGCATACTGAAAAAGAAAGTGGCGTGAATAATTTAGGTTTTATTATTGTAGGCTTCTCAAAAGGAAGCCTACTTTTTTTTGTGCGCGGTGAGGAATTCGAATCCCCGGCCTACCCCACGTCAAGGGGTCGCTCTAACCAGCTGAGCTAACCGCGCATATTTTGATATTACATAACAATTGCAATAAAAACAAATTTTAAAGTTATATTGACACCCATTTTAAAAATGATAAAATATAAAAAAAGTTATTTCTAACAATTAAAAAGAAAG
The DNA here is from genome assembly GCA_041499755.1 of Minisyncoccia bacterium. Classification (GTDB taxonomy): domain Bacteria; phylum Patescibacteriota; class Minisyncoccia; order Phycocordibacterales; family UBA9973; genus UBA9973. The sequence continues at coordinate 2,040 of JBGQKV010000059.1, read as the reverse complement.
GAGAACATAATGAAAAAAATCAGTGATACCCGTATAAAATTATGGGTCGCACAAACAGTGCTAGTAGGAACAGTCGTCATCTTTTTCGTAATGGTCGCTCTGGGTATAACCGAACTCGCGAACCTCGCATTAATTTTCGGGTTTGATTTCATTAAACCTGAGCTTAGTAAAATTGCGCAATATAGCGGACTTCTGTGTTATTTGGCAACAATAATATTTGCCTGGTTTTACAGGCACAAACACGAAGAAGCCAAAAGAGAGATATCTATTTTTTGGATGGTATTTTTCACAGCAGCAACATTCATACCTCTTGCAGGATTACTTGAAATTGATTATCTGACTGTATATTTTAGTTATCTTATGAACCTGGCAGTGTTTGTTATGTTCTCACATATAGCTTTTGTCACCATAAAATTGGTAAGAGAAGCAATTGGAGACATTAAAGAGTATGTGTAAAAAATTTGAAACAATAAGCCGCTAAAAACACTTCGCAATAACTACGGGGTGTTTTTTTTAATTTCTTTTTCCTTTGCTTGACTTTTGTATTTAAAATGCTATGTTGAATAAATTAATAAATTAACCCTAAATTGCCATGGACTTGAATATAAATATTTTTGGTACAAAGGTCAGTTGCACTAAAGAGCGCATAGTTTTGACTTTTCCAAAAGTGGAAGGAGTGGAACGGCCCCAGGAAGAACATCCGATCAGGCAGATAGAAAAAATAACCATTTTTTGCCCGGTTAGTTTGACAAGTTCAGCCATACTATTGGCATGGAAATTTGACGTGGATGTATCATTCCAAGGATACCTGAGACCGTACGGCAGGTTTGTATCCAGCGACCCAAAAGGCCTGGCTGCCACGAGGCGGGCTCAGCTTGAAACGGCAATTTCCATGGAAAAAACGATTGCTTTTGCCAAACTTATTGTAAAAGCAAAATGTTTGAACCAGATAGATCATATGTGCTATTGGGCGAGATTTTATGGAAAAAATTTGTCTAGCGAAATAGAGCAGGCGAGAGCCATCCTCGAAAGGGTTGATGCCGTGCCGGCGACAGAAAAAGGAAAAGAAGTTCTTCGCGGAATAGAAGGCCACGTAGCGACCAGATACTATTTAGCATTGCGAAAACTTTTTATTTTCTCCGGACGCAGACCGCAGGGCAGGGATAAATTCAACAGCGCTTTAAATTACGGATACGGAATAATGTATAACGAAATTGGCAAGGCATGCTTTGGCGCCGGGCTTGACCCGACTTTGGGTATTTTTCATGCTGAAGGATACGGCAAAGCTTCGTTGGAATATGATCTTGTTGAAGAATTCCGGGTAACTATGGTGGATTCCGTTATTTTCCCTCTTTTCATAGAGGATAAAATAGACCGCGAGAAATGTTTTAAACGCACCAGCCAATATTCTTTTGAGCTTTCCAAGAAAGGAAAGGCCCTGATTCTAAAAACTATTCTCTTCCGCTTGAATGAAAAGTTTCCTTGGAAAGGTCAAAATTTGTCGCTGAAAGCGATAATAAAAGAACAATCGCGTTCTATCGCCAGAGCTTTTCAAGAAAAGGAGCACTACACGCCCTTTAGGTCGCATTTCAAGTTTAATATGCCCCTCATAAAATGAACAACCCGAATTTAGCGATAATATTGGGATGGGATACGCGCAACGCAAAAAAGCAGGCTCAAGCTGTAAGCAAGTGTAAAGATTTTGGATTCAAACAGATCGTGAAAAATATTCATATTGGAAAATTACGCTCAATAGAAAAAAGAGATTTGCTTTTCGGCATGAAAAAAATCATGAACAAGAAAACTGATAAAGTATTCTCTGCAGGGTTGTGCGAATCCTGTTTTCAGGCTCTTGACGCTGAAACAAGGGAACTCGTGCCAGAACTTCCAGATTTTCTTATCATAGATTAGGCAATTTGGAAAAGAAATCGTTTGACAAAAAGCCTAAAAGTGGCAAATAAACAAGCGTTTCCTGGCTCTTTAACAGCTATGTCGCTAAAGGGCTATTGTGGAACTTTTAACTGATCACTTGAAAAGTTT
>JBGQKV010000058.1:0-3094 GCA_041499755.1 Minisyncoccia bacterium | reverse complement strand
CCCCCGCGAAATATGAAAAGAATGATAGGGCGATGGGAGAGGGCGGAACGCCGAGGGTACTCCCGAGGCGTGGCGGAAGTCATTAGTTCTCTTGGTCTTTCTGCTCGAAAAAGGTTCGCGCAAATGCTAGAATGACAGGACTAGTTAAGGAAAGAAAAGAATTACAAGCTCTCCTTGTGAAGACTGAAAAGTATTATAATCGTTTCCGGTACCATTTCCGCGCGCATTGCCTGTATTAAGAACTCCATCATCATATGCTTTGTCTATTTTTTTAAGTGCGCTCAATGGTATAGCTCCTGTATTGTCGTTATTATTTGTCCCTGGGGCATCGTCATTCAGTAAAAAGTAAATACTGGAGACGCTGGGACTTATTACATTACCTCTTTCAACAGAAAAGTGTCCACCCCAAGGAGTTTTGAAATTCCACTCTCCCTTAAAATACGGCCCGTGCCAACCCGGAACCCCGAGAGAATTTAAAAAAGGATCGTTGCTCGGAGTGCAAGCAAGATCGCAGCCTGACGGTAAAACTCCTGTATCATTTATATAAAGCAAGGTGGCGTTCCGCAATTCATGTACTTCAGAGACTGTCCAAGCTACTTTTCCATTTTCCCGGGCAGTGGCCAGGCTCGCTAGTATCACTGTCGCCAGTATGCCGATGAGCGCAATGACGATCAAGAGCTCTAGCAACGTAAACCCTCTTTTATAAAATAATTTTATTTTTTTCATTGTATTTTTATACTAAACTGCTCCTAGTAAAAATTGTTCCATCGCAACCTCATCGCTCTCCCCTACCGCTCTGGCTTTGGGGAGAATATAAGAGATTTTAGAAGTAAAATCCCTAAGCTCCACTTCAGAAAAGTGCCTGAGGTTTTTCTTGAGCAGCATGTCTTTTGCTTTCCAAAACAAAACTCCTACGAGCTCTTCCAGGCGCACCCCTTTTTCGACGGCTTGGCGATAAAAGATCCAAAGGTTTAGCTTGTCACGAGCCGCATAAGCATTGGCTAATTTGAAATTATCATACTTCTCCATCTTTTCTTTCGGCATTTCAAATAGGTCAAGCTCTGCGCGGTTTTTCTTAAAAATGTCCAGCTCGGACTTTGGTAAATGCCCTTCCAAAAACACAAAAATGTTCGGCGACTCGCTCATTTCAGAGATATGGTTCAAGATGAACTCTTTGGCATCTTGGTTTTCAAAAACATTTTTAAAATATACTGCGCATTTTTCAAAAAAGAGCCCGCTCCCCGAATAAAAGCTCTCTACTTGTCTTTGGTCAAAATCATTTTTAATAACAGAAAAAGATTCAAGCGAGGCTTGGGAATAACAAAATTTCTCGTATGCTTTCCTCTTACTTTTTGTATCATTGCCGGCAAAAAGATATATCATAATTTTACTTTTTTCTTATATTCCATATATGGATCTCCATACTTTTTTTCTAAAATTTCTTCCTCTTTTCGCAAAAATGTGAAGCGGGTGATGATAGCGGCGAGCAAAGATAATACAACCACAAAAAAAGCGTTTACTGTCATCCCAAACCCTACCAACATCAAAGCAATGCCTAGATGGGTCGGCCCTCTGGTGTACTTGTAGGGCCCTTTAAAGAAAGTGTCGGCGCTCATGGTCTCGCCTTTTTTTAAGTTACGCGAAGTATGTTGCGCCCAGTAAATAATCAGAGGCCCTGAAATTAAAAATAAAAAGCCGAAATAAACAGCCCAAGGAATCTTCGGTAAATGCGTTGGTTCGTAAAAGTCTAAGATAATGCCCAATAAAAAACTCAGAAAATAAAAAGAGTAGGAGTGGGCAAGAACTTTATGTATTTGGTACTTTTTTACCTCCTCATCCATGCCAATATAATAACACAAAACAACTATTTAACCTCCCCAAAATTGTTCCCTGCGCCAAAATGAACTAGGAGTGGTATGTCGGTTTTATAATGCAAATATGACCTCTCCATCACCCCTTGCATAGCTTCAAGTATTATCTTTTGCGCTTCTGGAATTTCTTTTTCTTCTACCTCATAGACTAACTCGTCGTGAATCTGAAGGACTAAACGCACTTTCGATAGCAGCCCCGCTTTCTTTAAATCCTCTTCAGCATAGCGGATGGCGAGCTTGATAATATCCGCGGCAGTCCCTTGGATCGGAGCATTGGTAGCTGTACGCTCAGCCATATTCTTAATAAAAGGAATAGCGGAGCGAATCCCTGGAAAAAACCGGCGGCGACCAAAAAGTGTCTCCGTGTAACCGGTCTTCATAGCTCCATCTTTCACTCCTTCCATATATTCCGCAATCCGTGAAAACTGGCGGAAATAGTTGTCATAAAATTTTTGGGCTTCTTCACGAGTCCCGCCCAAAGTTTTCCTCAAAGCAGAAACTCCCATACCGTAAATAATCCCGAAATTTATCACTTTCGCTTTGCGCCTCATTTCTGCATCTACTTTTTCCTCTGGCACGCCAAAAACAAAAGAGGCGACGCCGGCGTGAATATCTTTCCCCTCTTTAAAAATTGTTGCCATCCTTTTATCTCCTGAGAGCATCGCTAATACTCGTAGCTCTATCTGGCTATAGTCAAAAGCTACAAGCTTGCAGCTCTCTTTTGCTACAAAACCGCTCCTGATGCGCCGGCCGAGCTCGCTTTTTATCGGAATATTTTGCAAATTAGGATCTTGAGAAGAGAAGCGCCCTGTCGCCGCGCCGTTTTGGATAAACTTCGCGTGGAGCCTGCCATCCTCCGCTGCCATATTTGGGATTACATCAATATAAGTAGAAAGCAACTTTTGAAGTTCGCGATATTTTATAATTTCGGTAATGATTGGATTTGCTTCTTCCAACTCTTCTAAAACTGAAATCTTAGTCGAATATGCCCCGCTGGCTCCTTTTTTTTTAGGAGATTTTATAACCATTTTTTCAAATAAAACTTCCGCCAGTTGTTTTGGGGAGTTGATATTAAATTCTGTTCCGGCCATTTTATATATTTTTTCTGTCAATTTATTTAGCTCTTTATGATATTCTCTGGAAAGATCTGTAAAATATTTTTTATCTACTAAAATCCCCCATTTTTGCATCTCTTTGATTATCGGCATGAGAGGACGCTCTAT
>JBGQKV010000057.1:0-3349 GCA_041499755.1 Minisyncoccia bacterium | reverse complement strand
TATGCTAATGATTTACATATTCCAATATTTAACTTTTCACTATTCGTCTGGAAATATAAGGGCTTGTAGGATTACTATAGAAAATTATATTTAAGTGGTATTTTTTGATGTGACATTAATGTCACTCTTAAAATTAATTTTTAATATAATTATGCTATTTTAAAATTAAGTAGCAAAAATAGGGTAAATAATTGAATTGCAACTTTTTATGTTGAATTATAGGTTTGAGGTTGGATAGAAATTGTTTACTAAAGAAACGTTATTATTAACGTTTCTTTAGTAAACACGGTAAATTAAAACCGAAATTAAAGTTATTATACTTACCCCAAAGAAACTTTTTAAAAGAAAATCCTTTGGAGCAAGTGGGCAACGGCATTCCCCTTTTCGGCAGGTCTTCGTATTGGGTGTGCGAAAAGCCGACCACACCAATGCTGTCGCCCACTTTAGGGTCTCTCTTTGAAGTGTCTTTGTAGGACTGCAAAGGGAATATTTACTGTTCACTATGCTTTTCTGACATTCTAAGAAATAGAAATTGCTAAGCCGATAAATTTAGTGAATTTTAATATGGTCTTTTCGAAAAATTCTCCGCAAGTAGCACATAAGAAGCTTTGACAGAACCAATGTAGACCGCCCTGGAGTTATCTTTGTAAGCACCCTACGAAGCCACTTATATACTGAAACGCCATATTGCCCTAAAGGAGCAAAATGACGCCTCAGTATATAAGGCAAGATTCGCCAATGGATAGCCTACGGCTACCATTGACATCTTGCAAAGGGGAAAGTATTCCCCCTTGACCCCCTTCCTGGGTGGCTGCACCCCCCAGACCCCCTGCAGGCGAATAAAAGATATTCAACTTTCGTTGAACATCTTTTATTCGCCCATAGCATTGTTGATTAGACTCAAAGGAGATGGTAGAAGTGGCAAGAAAGAAAAACAAGCAAATAAACATTCGAATGACTGATGAAGAATACAGTGCCTTTATTCAGCGTTTAAAGGTATCTAGGATGTCCCAAAACGACTTTGTAATGAAAAGTATACTTGATAAAAAAATAACGATTCTAGATGGCTTTAAAGAGCTTACAGACCAAATCAAAAAAATAGGGGTTAATTTAAACCAGTTAACCCGTTCTGTAAATTATGGTCAGCTTTTAGATGGTAAGGATGAACTAAAAGAGATTCAAAAGGAGCTGGGAGAAGTATGGCAATCATTAAGTGCCTTTCTGCAAAAAGTAAGGTAGGGCATGTATTACGGTATGTAAAAGACAAGGAAAAAACAGATGAAAAGATTATAAGTGGAATTAATTGCAATCCTGAGACAGCAAAAGAGGAAATGACCTTTACAAAGGAGCTATATGAAAAGACAGGGGGGCGACAGTATTATCATGTAATTCAAAGTTTTAAGCCTGGAGAAGTAGCGCCAGAGAAAGCCCATGATATTGGGAAAGAATTTGCAGAAGCTAAATTTGAAAATTATGAGTGTTTGGTTTGTACCCACGTAGATAAAGAGCATATACACAATCACATTATCATAAACAGTGTTAACAAAGAAACAGGGAAGATGTATCATTCCACGAAGCACACTTTAATAGATTTAAAGCAGGAAAATAATCGGATTTGTGAAAGAGAACATTTGAGCATACCAGAAGAACGAAAAAACAGATATTTTACGATGAAAGAAATAAAAACAGCAGAAAAAGGTATAAGCCTTAAATTTAAGCTAATGAATGATATAGACATGGCTAAAGAAAATAGCAGTAACCGTGAAGAGTTTACAAAGAACATGGAAAAGTATGGATACAGCGTTAATTGGACAGACACAAGGAAGTATATAACTTACACTATGCCAGAAGGTAACAAATTCAGAGATCGTGGTCTTCCGGCAGAATATAGCAAGGAGGCTATGGAAAATGGATTTAGAGGGATTGAAGAAAAAAAATGCAAGAGTAGAGAAAGCGAAAGAGTCAACGGAAAAGAAAGAGGAACAAGAAGAAATGAAGAAGATTTTAAGCTCTTTTTCGGAGATGAAAGAAGCTATGATTATTCTAAAAGCAAATCAAATGACAGTAACGGAAAATTACATTATGATGAAGAGCCAGATGGAAAGTTACAGAGAACAGGCAGGGTCAGACAGGAAGGTATTGCTGGAAGTAATAAAGAATTACGGAGAGATTTTGAAGGATCTCAAGACAGGGAACGAATCAATGATAAACAAAGTGATAAGAGCCTTCGGAGACGGACAAGAAAGGCAAAGGAATGCACTGAAGGAGATAGGAGAGAATTTTCAAGATCTACAGACGGAGACCAAGAAAGAATTGGGAAAGATAAAGGAACAAGCAAAGCCAAACATAAAGGTGGCATTGATGCACACGGTAAGAGTAGCAACAGCTTGCCTGATTGGGACAATAGTCCTGACAACATTGTTGAATCTATGGCTTATTCCAAAGAGCAAGGAAGGAGCAAAGACCGTGATTCAGACAACGAATACTCCAATGACCACGCAGCAGCCAAAGCCAAGCAAATAAACCAAGAAATTATAAATACAGTTGAGAAGGATTTACCCGTTGTGGAAAAAAAAGAAAAGGTAAAAGACAAAGAGTTGGAAAGAAGCATATCTAGAGTTTGGGAACCTGAGAGATAAAAAACTTATCTCTTTTAGATGGATGAAATTATAGACACTTATAATACTTGCATAATACTTGCGGTGCTTCGTATTATTTTGAATGAGCGATAGCGAATTTAGCGAAGCGTAACATTTATTCGCAGGACGTGGAGATTTATTATACTTTTGATCTGATTAAATCGCGAGGAACTATAGGCATTAAGAATAATCACACAACATTTTTAGAATGTTTGTCTATTTTGTATTTAAAGGCCTCTAGAATTGATTTTAACTTTGAGATATATAAAAATACTACTTCGATATTTTTGTGCATATATGACGCTTATACGAGCAAATAGAGGCATATAAAAACGGATGCTTATCCTGGTTATGATTTTTATATAAAAACTAGCTATATGTAATAAAATGGTATGCCATAGCAATTTGGAGATATTTCAAGAAAACAAGAGATTCAGATTTTGAAAAAATGCTCAAAAAATAGGGGGTTAAAAAAAACAAAAATCGCCTCTCAAGGTCAAAAATGACCGAAAACAGCGATTTTTATAGTTATGATTGTCACATAATCTCCGTTTTGTTCAATCTCATATTATAATCTACTTGTATTTTCCATACAAATTACCCTTGATTTAAGTAATATCCCCAATACAGCTACTATACAAAGACCATATATAACCCTCTGATCCATCTAAACCCAATTGTTAATAATTTTGTACTTTCGTTATCTTCAT
>JBGQKV010000056.1:0-3413 GCA_041499755.1 Minisyncoccia bacterium | reverse complement strand
GATTTCTTATTTCCACGTGGCGGCGGGAAAAATATTTCGCCAAAATAAGTATCACTATGAGCTTCATCATATCCGATGGCTGGATAGATACTCCGCCGAGAGACAACCAGCTTTTTGCCCCATGGGAAATATGCCCCAAAACAAAAAGCAAAAGAAGAATTCCAGAAAAAATAAAAAAAATAAAAATCAGGATATTTGTCCGCTTTAAAGACCGGAAGTCAAAAAAAGACAGAGTAAAAAATATGGAGATAGATAATAAGACCCAGATGATCTGGCGCCCAAAAAAATCACTCGCGCCTTCCGCCGGCGCAAATGATTTCATGGTAAAAAGCCCGGCCAAGGTTATCGGCAAGATAAAAAAAACCAAAAGCCAATCTATTCTTTTGAAAAAGAGAGTCTTGGTCATATTGGTCAGTTGAACTTCACTGAAAAAATATTAAACATCGGGATTATCTCTTTTGAAACCACCTTCTCTGTAAATGGCTCCGGCCAAGTGAAAGATAGGGGAACAGTCACTCCCCCGGAAAGCGAATCTAAATACGTACTGCTCGCATTTATTGCATTGCCGGACGCATTGTATAAAATTGCCACAACCTTCACCTCGGGAATATTGAAAAGAGAATTATTCTTGATGATGGTCGTTATCACTGGACTTATATCCTCTCCTGTGAGTGCTATATCTCCTACAGATATTTGCAGTTCTTTAATTTTATCTTCCGGCACTTGGACAAAAATAGGCTTTTCGGTAAATTCAAGTGTGGTAAATACGGGTATGGAATTACCCAAATTTATTGCTGGCTCAAATATTGCAAACCGGCCTGATGGAGGGATAAAGGTGTCCCCTTCCCGCGAGCCTATATAAAGATTGTCTTTATCAGCAAAACGAAATTTATAATGGATTTTAAAAATCGCCGCGTTTTTATTTTGATTTTGAATGTAGGCGACCGCATTATATCGTCCGGGTACAACCCTGAAAGCTCTGGCCCAAAGCACAGAAATATCACTCACTTGGGACGCGCACGCTCTGGAACATATGCCTCCGCAATCTACCCCCTCCTCATTTCCATTCTGCTTGTTATCAATGCAACTCGGCGCTTGGTTAAAATACGGACGCAAAAACAAAAAAAGGAAGAATAGGAAAACGGCTAAAACTACGACCAGATAAAAAGCTTGCCTTTTAAAAGCCCATGTCATTTCGACATTATAGCGTTTTTTTATTAGCTTTGCTAGTTAGCCAGAGGTCTGCCTTTAAAGTTTGGATTACTGCGATTGCACATGTCAGCATATGCGGAGAAGCTGATTGATGAGCCGTTTATTTTTGCGATTGTAAGCGCGCCGACATAGCCGGTACTTGGGAGGCCATTGGACCCTTGAAAAGCTTTTACAGCCGCTTGAGTAATCGGTCCGAAATTTCCAGTGATATTTTGAGCGCTCATATATCCCTCTTGGCTCAAGAAAGTCTGCAAGGCTATGACGTCATTAGTCATCGAAGAACCAATACTAAGAGGACCTCCTCCATAGTTGATCAATCCCCTACCTCCCTTGAGTTGACCTTGAACATCAGCTGAATACAAAGCCATAAGTTCATTTATTTTTGTACGTGTTATAACTCCGACGTATCCTGTAGCTGGAATTCCGTAAGCAATTTGAAATCCTTTTACGGCTGCCAAAGTTCTCGGCCCAAAGATGCCTGTAGCATACTGTATGTCAAGAAAACATTCTGCATTTAAAACAAGCTGTAAAGTCGTAACTTGAGCGCTTAAAGATGTGCCGAGAGATAAATTATTCGTAAGATTCGCCAAAGGATGGCCTTTAAGTTGTCCATCATCACCTGTATTGCTGATGGGTATATAGCATTGATATGAGGTATTGCAAGAATTACCTATTTGCACTCCGTCTTTTCCATCAGCTCCTTTACAGCTCACACACATATTGCTCACAGTATAAGTTGAATTAATGACATTCCCATTGCTATCATATTGGAGCGGCAGACCAGTACCTCCTACAGGCGGATTGTTATCGACTGGTGGAACAGTTGGATCAGGCTGGCTATTAAAAACATTCACATAGACTGGGCAAGAATCGGGACAAGTCATTTTCGAAGTATTCCCTGCGGCATCTCTAGCAACAGCAGAAAGGATATGAATATTATTTGTAGCACTGACCGTATTCCAATATATTGAATAAGGACGAGTCGTTATTTCTGTGCCAAGTTTTATGCCATCTAGTATAAATTGAACACCGACAACCGCGACATTGTCTGTGGCATTAGCTGATACTGTAATAGTGCCAGAGACCTTTGAGTTATTGAGCGGGGCAGTCATCATAGCGACAGGCAAAGTGGTGTCTGCCATAGTGCCAGGATCAGTGGTGCCTGCATTAGCAATACGACCGACCAAAAGAGCTAGTAAAATTATAGTAATACCTGAAAATAGAGAAGCAAAATATTTTTTATTCATACCTCTATTATACTATGCCAAAAAATAAGCAACAATAGGAAAGTGGAAAACGAAAATACCCTGAAAAATCAGGGTTAATTTTAGAATTAAATACATTGTTCTGGCGCCTACCTACTGCCACAAGTCAAAGAAAGCTTTCTTTGCTCGCGACCCCTCCTCGCACCGCCGTGCTCCGGCCTTGAGAAGCTTCGCTTCTCACGCCCCGAGACTATCATTGGATTCGATTTTCGCAAGAACCGTTCTTGGGAGTTAAATAAATTTACCCAGAGCTTTTCAAAGAGTTCTTCAATAATACAGGATAATTGGTTTGGAATCTCTGAGAGAATAAAAATTACTTAGTTCCAACTTTAGTGATAAAATCTTCCAGCTTTTTTATGTCTTCTTTCGCATCCTCTATCTCTGAGCTGCACTGTGAAACAGTAAAAAGACCTCCGTATGTATTTACTGTATCTTCAATATATTCGAGGCGTTTTTTTAACTGATCTAGTACTATTTTTGCTTCATTAGAAGATATATTTTCCTTAGCTTTATTGCTTTCTGACTTTTGTTGTCCCTCCATAATATTTTAATTCCCTGCTGATTGACCGCAGGTATACACTATCACTTACTAATTCAAGTAGTATACCATACCTGGTTTTTCCAGCAAATTCCCAACTTTTCAATCGTGATTGCTCGTGAAAGCCCCCTTATTTTATTTTCGCAAGAACCGTTCTTGCGAATTCAAATAAAAAACCCAACGAAAATTGAGTTTTTCATTGGGTTTTGTTTTTAAAATACAATTAAATATGTCTCGTTAGGTAAAGTATTTGTTCGGAAGAATATTGAACAAAATTCTTTTCAGTTTCAATATCCTCTCTATAAATGCCGGCCAAAGAAACTGGGATTCCTAATTTTACAACAGCTTCTTTTAAGAAATTACTGTTCATAGCCTTAAAAGACTTAGACTCATCGGAG
>JBGQKV010000055.1:0-3418 GCA_041499755.1 Minisyncoccia bacterium | reverse complement strand
ATATTTTTAGCTTATCACCGCCAAAATAATCCCAATAATGGCAAAAATAACTGAAATAATCCAGAAACGCATCGTCACTTTATAAGATGGCCAACCAAGCGCCTCAAAATGGTGATGGATCGGAGCAACCTTGAAAATTTTCTTACCGCCTCTAAATTTTTTTGAACCCAATTGAAAGATAACAGAAAGCGAGCTTATGAGGAGAGGCATCGCGACTACCGGCAAGATTAAAACTGAGTTTGTCATAAAGGCAAGCGTAGCTAGTGTGACGGTAAGTCCCATTATGCCCGTTTCTCCCATATAAAACCTCGCTGGCGGGATATTGAACCATAGAAAGGCCAGAGTTGCTCCGGTAATTACCCCGGAAAAAGCAGCTAAATCTATTTGGTTGCTTGCATAGGCTATTACTGTATAAGCACCAAAAATAGATGCGAGTACTCCACCAGAGAGCCCATCGATGCCATCTATTACCCCACCAGAGAAGGTGGCGAGAGAGACGAAAATGAAAAATGGGATAAAAAATAGGCCGAGCTCGAGCGAGCCATTAAATGGAATATGGATAGCATGCATTCCAAGCTTGTAAAAAAACCAAATGGCAATTAGAAAAGAAATAATACTCACCAAAAGTATTTTTACCTTTGGCCAAAAACCGGCGTCATGGGAGATGCTTCCATTGCTATATATTTGGAGCAAGTCGTCTACTAAGCCTATTAAAGATCCTAAAAGGAGCGTAAAAAATGGTATGAGAGTTTGGTTTCTTGATAAAAAATTTAATTTAGTAGTGGTGTCTCCTGGAAATATTCTCGAAATAAGGTAAAAAACAAGCGTTGTTGCCAGTGCCGAAACCCACACTATGGTTCCACCTACTCTGGGAGTGTGCAGCTCCCCTTGTCCATTATGTATTTTTTTAAAGTCTTCACTTGTAGCCCCTTCTGTTCTAGGGAACTTTTTCCACATTTTATATTTATAGAAATATTTAGTTGCAGTCGGTGTTATTAAAATACCTATAAGGAAAGAAAGAGTGGCTGGTAAGAAAATTTTGACTAAATTTAAAAGCATAAGAGTTATTATAGTATATTAATCAGCTTTTCCATATCTGAAAATCGGCCATTAAAAGTTGAACTTAGTACCGTTATCGCTATTTTATGGCTGTTTGGAGCCAAGTATATGACTGTCAAATTCCCTCCGGCAAGCACAGTGAATCCAGTTTTAGAAAATAAAAAACCATTAGCCTGCTCCGTAAGAATATTAGTATTCTCTATCCGGTGAAGGCTAGGGCTTGAAAAGACTTCTTCACTCTCTGTAGTCGCGCCAAAAATATCCGGTCTGAAACTTAAGGCAAAAGCGACCATCTTATTTGCATCATAGGCGCTTCCATAGGCCCCAGCCGAGGTAGTGCCAAAATCAAGACCAGTCGGATTATAAAAAGTAGTGTTCTCCATTCCAATTTTCTTAGCCTTCTCATTCATTATTCCAATTACGCCACCTATCCCTTCTGAAAGGGCTAGCGCTCCGTCGTTCGAGGAAGAAACAAGCGTAAATTTAGCCAGGTCTTCCAGGTTCCAAATTTCTCCCAAAAGAAGCCCGTTGTCTCCGTCTTGATTTATTGCGTCAGTTGATATTTTTATCTTTTGCCCTGGAGGATGTTTCTCCAAGGCAATTATCACTGTCATTGTTTTTGCCAGGGACGCCAATGGAAGTTTTTCGTATTGATTTTTACCATATAATTCTTTTCCTGTATCTATATCATAGATCGAGATAGCCTTTGCTTGAAGTGGAAGTGATTCAACTCTACTTTTTAAATTTTCACGCGCCCTCTCCTCAAATTTATCTTGAGACAATATTTTTCTCTCTATCCACTGCTCGTTATAAAAGAAAAAACTGGCGAATGTCGCCAAAATTATGACTATTGATATTAAGCCTTTTTCATAGGTCGAGAGCATCGGTTTCTTCTTTTAGTTTCTCTGCTTCTTCTCCTATTGCGCCAGCTATTTCAGAATAATCAGGCAACTCCTCTGGGGATTTTACCCCCATAAAAGATAGGAATTCGAAAGTTGGCTTGTAAATATATCTTCGGCTGTCTTTCGGGTCAATATTTTTTTCCACTAATCCGCGGATAGAAAGCGCCCGCAAAATAAAGCTGGAATTTACTCCACGTATATAATCTATCTCCGACCTACTCACTCCATTTTTGTAAGCGACGATTGAAAGCGTCTCCAAGCTTGCCTTAGAAAGTTCTTTATTCAGTTCTTCTTTTTGCAAATGTTCAATCAGGCTTGAGATTTCCGGATTAGTGCCAAGTGTTATATCGTTTTCTTTCTCTTGGAGCACTATGCCTCTGTTTTGCAAGCTTTTTTTCAGTTTTTCCAAGCTCTCATTTATTTCAATTTGCCCTACTTTTAAAATCTCCGCGAGTTTTTTTCGTGAAATCGGCTCGCCTTTAAAGAATAGTATTGATTCTATTTTTGATTCTAGTTCCATATTATGAATTTTCTAATATTATCTCTTGCTTTTCAATAGTAATATCGTCAAAGTTGTTGTCTTGTAGAACGTTTACCATGCCCTGCCGAGCAAGCTCTAGCATTGCAAGAAACCCTACAATTACAACTATGCGTTCTTCTTTTGTGTCTGCTTTTCCCGCAAAATCTTTGAAGTTGAATCTCAATGTATTTTTGATTCTTTCAACTAATCTATCTATCATTTCCTCAATACTCACGACTTTTTTAACTTCCACTTCCGGCAAGAATACTTTTTTAGGGATTCTATTCAGTGCTTCATGAGCAAAAGTCATCATGCTCTCTTTAGTAATCTGATCATCTGGTAAAAATACCAATACTTCATTTTTTCTCTCTAACGGCGCCCAGATTATATTTTTACCAAAATTATTTTTTATATTTTGCCCGAGCTGCACGTATAACTCATAGAGTTTTAACCTGTCTTCTAAATTTCTTATATCCCCTTCTTCTTCGTCAGTCAAGTTTAAATTTGGAAGTAGCGATTTTGATTTTATGAGGATAAGCGTCGCCGCTACGAATACAAAGCTTGAAATCTCCGATGGTTTCAGGTTTCCTAGATTTTTTAAATAATTCAAAAAATCCTCTGTCACCTGTGAAAGCGATATTTCATTGATAAAGAGCTTCCTCTCCTCAATCAAATTCAAAAGAAGCCCAAACGGGCCTTCAAAACCAGCGGTTTTCACTTTATAAGCATTTTCCGCTACATCTCTTTGCATAGTGTTTAAGAATACCGCATTTTAAGCCATTTTTCAATGTTTTTCTGGTCACGTTTGAACCAAACTATATTTGAATCAATTTGTTCTAGGGTTTGTAAAATAGTCCGTTCAGCAGCTGGTGCCTTGTGAGTTTTAAAGAATTTTTTAATGTCATTATAGGATGCTCGCGTAGTATTGCGATTTAGT
>JBGQKV010000054.1:0-3610 GCA_041499755.1 Minisyncoccia bacterium | reverse complement strand
TAAAAATATGACCCTTCGATTAAAACTCAGGGTCATGGTGAATAGAATTGAACCATGAAAAAAAAGAGAGTCGATAGATTTTTTTTGACCGTAGTAATTTTGCTTATCGTAGTAGGCGTAGCAATGTTTATTTCTGCTTCGCTCGGAATCCTCTCTAAAAATCAGCACACGTTTTATTCAGTACTCATTAGTCAGTTAGTGTTAGGTTTGGGTTTTGGAATAGCGGGGATGATTTTTTGCCTAAAGGTTTCTTATAAATTTTGGCGAAAGTATTCTTTTTTTATTTTTTTACTCTCGATAATTTTGACTGCCTTAGTTTTTGTGCCTGGCCTTGGCTTTCATCATGGCGGAGCAGATAGATGGCTGACCTTTGGACCAATATCGTTTCAGCCAAGCGAAATATTAAAATTCGGTTTCATTATTTATTTTTCTGCATGGCTCTCTTGGGCAAAAAACAAAGTGCAAGACTTTAAATTTGGTATTCTCCCGCTTTCCATTATGCTCACAATTATCGCGGTAATTTTATTCAAACAACCAGATACAAAGAATTTTATCCTTATAGCTATCACTGGCATATCGATGCTCTTTATTTCTGGCGTTCCTTGGAAATACATTCTCGGTATCGGGCTAGTTTCTATAATCGTACTCGGTGGACTAGTATTTTTTACACCCTACCTAAAAGATCGCCTAAATACCTTTATAGATCCTGGGGCAGACCCTCAAGGCTCTTCTTATCAACTTCAACAATCTCTCATAGCCATCGGTTCAGGCGGAATTTTTGGTAGGGGATTTGGTCAGAGTATCCAAAAATTCAGTTATCTACCCGAGCCTCAAGGCGATTCTATTTTTGCTGTCATCGGAGAGGAGCTCGGTTTTATCGGTAGTGTTTCAATAATATTTCTTTATGTGCTTTTCGTTCTTAGAGGACTGCATATTGCAAATCGTTCCCCGGATTTATTCAGTAGACTTTTAGTATCGGGAATTGTTATACTTATTACAGCGCAATCATTTATGAATATAGCTTCTATCATCGGAGTCTTTCCCTTGACAGGCGTACCGCTCGTATTCATGAGTCATGGAGGTACATCGCTTATGATTGATTTGATGACTATCGGTATAGTGCTGCAAATATCAAAGTTTCAACATGCGTAAAATTATATGAAAATTGTTTTTACAGGTGGAGGGACAGGCGGGCATTTTTATCCGATCATAGCCGTCGCCCAAAAAGTAAACCAAATAATAGACAAAGAAAAGATTCTACACGCGGAGCTTTTCTATGTTTCCAATACCCCCTATGATAAAGCTATGCTTTTTGAAAATAACCTCGAGTATGAAGAAGTGAACGCCGGAAAACTGCGTACCTACACATCACTCAAGAATTTTTTTGATATTTTTAAAACTATCGCGGGTATATTTAGAGCCCTTTTTAAAATTTACTCAATTTACCCAGATGTTATTTTTGGCAAAGGGGGCTATGCTTCTTTTCCTACTCTGGTCGCGGCACGAATTTTAAAAATTCCGGTAGTAATCCATGAATCTGATTCAGCTCCTGGCCGAGTCAATAAATGGGCCGGCAAGTTTGCAAAAAAGATAGCTATTTCTTTCGGAGAAGCAGGGCAATATTTTCCGAAAGACAAAACAGCTTGGACTGGACAGCCTATTCGGATAGAATTGGAAAAACCAGAATCAAAAACAGAATCTTTAAAATATTGGAAACTTGAATCAGGTTTGCCAGTTATTTTAATTTTAGGAGGATCGCAAGGAGCGGAGCTTATCAATAATGTCATTTTAGACGCCTTGCCACGACTGATAGAAAATTTTCAAATTATTCATCAGACTGGTGTAAGAAATTTTAAAATGGTCACGGAGCGCTCAAAAATAGTATTAGCAGATAATCCGAACAAATCCAGATATCAAATGATAGATTTTCTAAGTAATATTCAAATGAAGGCAGGCGCAGGCGCCGCAAGTATTATCATTTCTCGCGCCGGCTCAACTTTATTTGAAATTGCTGCTTGGGGCATTCCTTCAATTTTAATTCCCTTCACCAACTCAAATGAAGACCATGCAAAAAAGAATGCGTTTAACTATGCGCGGGTAGGGGCTTGCAGTGTGATTGAAGAAATGAATATGACTGCCAATATTTTAATCGCTGAAGTTGACAGAATAACAAGAAACAAAAATACTTGGGAAAGAATGGCTCAAAGCGCGAAAGATTTTTACAAACCGGATGCCGCAATGAAAATCGCCAGAGCCCTTGTCGATATTGCCATGGGGCATGAGAAGTAAACATTCTTTTTTCTAAATTTTAATGCTAAAATGCCTATATGGCATATAAAGTAGTAACAAGATTTGCACCAAGTCCCACTGGATTTTTGCACGTTGGTGGAGTAAGAACAGCTTTGTTCGCTTGGCTTTGGGCTCGGAAAAATAAAGGCACATTTATTTTACGTATCGAAGACACAGATAAGAAACGAGAGGTAGAGGGATCTGTCGATCATATTGTTGGTTCATTAAAATGGCTTGGTATAGACTGGGATGAGGGTCCAGATATTGGTGGTAAAAATGCCCCATATAAACAATCTGAGAGATTAGACTCGTATAAAAAATACGCAAATATTCTTGTTGAAAAAGGATTAGCTTATGCAGACCCTTATTCTCCAGAGGAATTACAGAATTTTAGAAAAAAAGCCGAAGAAGAGAAGAAACCCTTTCTATTCAGAGACCATAGACCTGAAAATCCTGCGATATGGGATGACACAAAACCACTTCGACTTAAAACTTCTCCAAAGAGATATAAATGGCATGACGTGGTCAGGGGAGAGCTTGAAGCAGGACCTGAAGTAGTAGATGATTTTATTTTAATAAAAAGTGATGGTTATCCAACTTATAACTTTGCGCACATTATTGATGATTTATTGATGAATGTCACCCATATATTTAGGGCAGATGAATTCATTTCTTCAACTCCAAATTATTTAGCCTTATATGAAGCACTAGAGATAGAACATCCAGAATTTGTAACTTTACCACCCATATTAGGTGAGGCTGGTACAAAAAAGCTTGGAAAAAGAGACGGAGCAAAGGACATATTGGATTATGAAAAGGAAGGTTATTTAGCAGAAGCTATGTTAAATTTTTTAGCATTTATTGGTTGGAATCCTGGATCTGGAGATAATAGAGAGATTTTAACGAAAGATGAGATCATAAATTCTTTTAGCTTAGAACATATACAAAAAGCAGGAGCGAGGTTTAATGAGGAAAAATTAGATTGGATAAATAAAGAACATATAAAACTTCTTTCCCCAGATATAATAGAAAAAAATATATTAGATGTAATTGGAGAAAAATATAAAAAATTAGTACATCTCATAGCAGATAGAATAATGACCTGGAATGATGCAAAAAAAATGGTTGAATCTGGTGAATTAGATTTTTTCTTTGATGCTCAAAAGGTAGACAAGGAAAAATTAAACTATAAAGGCTGCAGTAGAGATAAAACCTTAGAACATTTAAAAAATATTGTAAAAATCTTAGAGAATATTTCCGATTGGAATACTGAAAACATAAAAATAGAAGTAATGGCTTACGCGGATAAATCGGAAAAGAG
>JBGQKV010000053.1:0-3688 GCA_041499755.1 Minisyncoccia bacterium | reverse complement strand
TTTACTATGGCGAATGTGATAGAAAAAATCGGCAAGCCGACTCTGGTAATAGCGCACAATAAAACCCTTGCGGCCCAGCTCGCGCAAGAGTTCCGCGAATTTTTCCCAGATAACGCTGTGCATTATTTTGTCTCTTATTACGACTATTATCAGCCCGAGGCATATATGCCGGTCACCGACACCTATATAGAAAAGGACGCGCAGATAAATAAAGAGATTGATCGCTTGCGCCATGCTTCTACCCAAGCACTCCTGACGAGGAGCGATGTGATAATCGTCGCTTCGGTTTCTTGTATTTACGGCTTGGGCTCTCCAGAAGAGTATAGGGAAGAAAATCTAGAAGTGGCGAAAGGCGACAAAATTGCGCGGACGGATTTAATGAAGCGATTAATAGATATGCATTTTGAGCGCACCAATGCAGACCTGACCCCTGGTACTTTTCGCGCGTTGGGACAGAAGATTGAGATTATGCCAGTGTCCGAGACTTTTATTTACAAGATTGAGCTAGAAGAAAATAAAATTGGAAAGATATTTAAAATAGATCCAGTAAGCTCTAAAATTTTAGGCGAAGAGAAAAACATTTTTATTTTCCCGGCCAAGCATTTTATAACAAATAAAGAAAAATTAGCGCTTGCGATAAAAAATATAAAACAAGAGCTTAAAGACCAGCTTAAAAAATTTGATAAAGAAGGAAAGATTTTAGAGGCAGAGCGCTTGAAGCGCCGTACAAATTATGATTTGGCGATGCTAAAAGAAGTAGGCTATTGCTCAGGTATTGAAAATTATTCAAGGCACTTATCCGGCAAAAAAGCTGGTGAACCGCCGGAAACTTTGCTTTCATATTTCGGGAAAGATTTTCTAACGATTATTGATGAGTCGCATGTGACGCTTCCGCAAATAGGCGGGATGTATGCGGGGGATGCTTCACGAAAAGGAACTCTCATAGAGCATGGTTTTCGTCTGCCAAGCGCCAAAGATAATCGACCGCTTAAATATGCTGAATTTGAAGAGCGTGTGGGTCAGGTGATTTATACGTCTGCCACGCCATCTGAAACAGAGAGAAAAGAAAGCAGCCAAATCGTAGAGCAAATCATCCGTCCGACAGGGCTTGTGGATCCGGAGCTTGAAGTTAGGCCTGTGAGTGCTGCGCCACAGTCTGCTAATTTTTCTCGCGCTTTACCCGCAAGCGGGCTCCGACACGCAGCGAAAAACCAGCAGACGGCGGCTTACGCTGGCCAAGTGCAGGATTTTATAATAGAAGCAGAGAAAGAAATTAAAAATGGCGGACGGGTGCTGGCTACAACTTTGACTAAAAAAATGGCGGAGGATTTGGCAGCTTATTTGAAAGACAAAAAAATAAAATCTGAATATTTGCACAGTGATATTAAAACGATAGAGCGAATAAGGATTTTGACGGAGTTTCGCAGAGGGAAGTTTGATATTTTAGTCGGGGTGAATTTGCTCCGCGAGGGCTTGGATTTACCAGAAGTTTCGCTCATTGGAATATTGGATGCAGATAAAGAAGGATTTTTGAGGAGTGAAGTGTCATTGATTCAGACTATAGGCCGTGCGGCGAGAAATATCGCTGGCCGAGTGATACTTTATGCAGATAACATCACTGGTTCAATGGTGCGAGCGATGGGGGAGACAAATCGTAGGCGGATAATACAAGTAGCTTACAATAAAAAGCATGGCATCACTCCGAAAACGATTATTAAAAAAATTCATGATATCACTGAAGAGCTAGACAGTTTGCACGATAAAACAGTCTCAAGTGAACTCGCTCTCGATGCCAAACTTTTTGCCAAGCATCCTTCCAAGCTCATCAAGCTCAAAGAACGTCAAATGTCCGAAGCCGTAAAAGCGCTTGATTTTGAAACAGCAGCAATATTAAGGGATGAAATTAAAATATTGAAAGATAGAGTAGTGAGATGAGACTTGTCCCGTTAGAAATAGGTCGCTTGCGACCGCTATTTCTTATGGGATAAAAATTCTAAAAGAGAGAGTCGTAAAATAAGACGAAAACCTTTGCATTTTAAACAGGGCCTGCTATACTTTTCCCACAAATGAAGCGCAAGAAAAGAGCTAAAAAGAACGGCAAGAATTGGAGGAAGTTTTGGAAGCTCGGGGTGGATGAATTCAACACTCAATTTTTCGGCGTTTCTCGCGATGGTGAGCTCACCGTGGCGGAGGGGCACAACTCTTACAACCTGAATGACCTCGCGACAAAATACGGCACCCCGCTTCAGGTAGTTTTCCCATTTATCATTGAAGACCGGCTCAAAGACTTGATGGGCTACTTTCAGGCCTATATGAAAATCTACGGCTACAGGGGGAAATTTTATTACCACTACCCGATGAAGGTAAATCAGAATAAAGAATTTATTTTACCGCTTATTTCCGAAGGTGCGAATTTGGAGGTCACTTCGGCAAACGAGCTCTGGCTCGTGAAAAAACTTTGGGAAGGGGAAAGATTTCACGGCAAAATCCGAGTAATCTGTAACGGTCCAAAAACAAAACCATATTTGGATTTGATAGACGAGCTTCGCGGGAAAGGGATGAATATCGTGCCTATTATTGAAGGCCCGGAAGAGATTGAACGGCTTTCAAAATTCAAGGGCGACATCGGCGTGCGCATAGATTTATCCATCAAGGCGGACACGCATTGGGATAAAAAGTTTGACCGCTTTGGGCTCTCGGAAAAGGACGCGCAGAATTTAGTGAAAATAAAAAATCTTAAAATAATGCATTATCATTTGGGCTCGCAGATTAAGACGCAGAAAAGTATTTTAGACGGAGTCCGGCATGCATTTAGTATTTATGTAGCGATGCAAAAAACTCATCCGACCTTGGATACTTTGGACATCGGCGGGGGATTTGGCATTCCTTATGAAAAGAAAAAGTTCTACACTGCTAAAGGTGTCTCCAATAAAATCGTAAAATTATTAAAAAATCTTTCAGACAAAGCAGGCATCCGACATCCAAACCTCGCCGTAGAGTGGGGGCAGTACATCGTCGCTCCCGCGCAGATTACTATCTACAAAGTGATTTCCGAAAAAGCGATACCAAAGGCGAATGCGAAAGCGTGGTATGTCGTTGATGGATCATTTATGAACGATTTGAAAGATACTTGGGCGATACATCAAAAGTGGCACGCGATTCCTGCCTCCAATATGATGAGCAAGAAAATGAAGAGGGTGTGGCTCGCGGGGAGCACTTGCGACTCGGATGATAAATACACCGAAGGCGGAAATTATATTTTGATGCCGCAAATTCCCGAAGGCGAAGATCAGCTCGTGGCAATCCTAGACACCGGTGCCTACCAAGATGCTCTCTCTTCAAGGCATTGCTTGCTTGCTCCACCGCTAAAAATCGTCGCTCAGGATGGTACCATCAAAATCGCCCGCAAGCGCGAGAATGCCGACACTATCGGCAAAATGTTCGGCTGGACAAATGGCGAGCATAAATAAAGCTTGACTATTGGCTCATAATATGCTATACTTTACCTAATAAATTAAGGTTCTTTTACAATGTTGTTTTTAGGGATTTGTCGGTAAATTTTAGGAATTTTATGATTTCTGGAATTTATCGATGAATTTAATTTTCACTCTAAAAATAATAAACAAAATGAAAACTATCATTCAAAAAATTTCAGCGAAACTGAAAAATATCGCTGGACTGATATTTT
>JBGQKV010000052.1:0-3794 GCA_041499755.1 Minisyncoccia bacterium | reverse complement strand
TTAGCCAAGGACACCAGCTTAAAATTAAAATAGCCAAAATGATTAAATATTTCATAACCTTTATTATAGCACAATCAAAACTTGTGAAGTAATATTAACCTTTGCGCGAAATTATTTTGAAGAAAACTCTAGCTAATGTGGTACGCTTCGCTTGCCACATTCCTCCAAATTAATTACTACGCTCTACTAATGTGGTAACTCAATGAACTCCGCCCCGACGAGACAAGTCTCGTCGTCTGCCCTCACCCCACCCTAATTCCATTCTATTTTAGTTTGGCGGGAAGATTTTTAAATTTGGTATGGGTGATGGGGCTCGGTCAGGTTTCTTCAAAGAAGAAACGGCGAAAACAAAATGCAAACTCAATATCGTGCCTTAGTTCATCATAACATATTGTGTCGGGTCTAAAGAAATACACCCGAGGCATCCGCCTCGGGAATTTCCGCTAGGGCTACGAGCGCCAGTTCTAGGT
Organism: Minisyncoccia bacterium; assembly: GCA_041499755.1. Classification (GTDB taxonomy): domain Bacteria; phylum Patescibacteriota; class Minisyncoccia; order Phycocordibacterales; family UBA9973; genus UBA9973. The sequence continues at coordinate 3,324 of JBGQKV010000052.1, read as the reverse complement.
ATGAGAAAGGCTCAAATACTAGGAAATGAGCCGTTCTAATTTCTAGTTGGGGAGAGGATTCTCCTCTCCCCAGTGCGTTGCCTCGGTTCGTGACTAGCCCGCCAGTAGGCGGACTAGTCATCCCGCAGAGCGGGACAGGGCTCACCCCACCCGGCCGCACAAACCCCTCTCAGGTTTTTCATGTCCACATTTGGTGTGTCGCTTTCGCTGCGAACTTATGAATTGCATATCGGTCAGGCGCTCGTCTTTAGCCCAGACACCCTAGCGGAAATTCCCGAAGGCGCAAATGCCATCGTGCTTGCCCCAGTCCGCGCGATTACGCGCGGACTCCCACCCGTGCGTGCACGCGAGACTCACTCCCTGAAATTTTTAAATATTTAAATTCTTGAATACGAAACTCCTTTTCCAGTTTTACCGCTTTGTTTTATTTTTCCTTCCTTTTCAAGAATTGAAAGATACCTCGTTGCAGTTGCATCAGACACATGAAGAAATTTCTCGACTTCGTCGTTTGTAATTTTAGATTGTTTAAGAAACAAAGCCATGATCTTATCTAGCTTTTTTCTTTTTCGAAATTGAATTGCGTTTCGGGCTGTGATTAAAAGTTGGCGAGCGAGAGAAGATTTAGAATTTACACTCACAGGCTTCGCCTGTTCGTTGGAAGTTTCAGTTTCATTCTCTAACGGCTCATTTACTGGTATTTGAGCCGTTTCCTGTTCTGGAGCTTGATTTGGTTCAGAAACTGGATCGGGGGCAGGTTCATTTTCCGCTTGATTTTCCTGGGTTTTTTGGGGTTCAGGAGGGGTAGAATTGGTGGGTGGTATATCGTTACTTTTCACTGAAAAGTCGCTTGGTGAGCTTTCTAGGGCTTCAGGAAGTGCTTCGGAAGGTTCAGAATGTACTGTGTTTTCAGTGCCTTGCTCGGTAGGCTCTTGAGGGCTCGTAGGTGAAGGGTTTTCTTCGGAAATTGGGTTTTGGGGTTCGTCGGGCATAAAATTATTATCTTTGATTCAATCTTGAAGTTTCTAAAATAAGCGTATCTCTTTCTTTGATAAATTTTCCTTCGTAATTATTAGGGTTACTGATAGAGACTAATTTAAAAGCTTCCTCAAAAGGAACCCATACTGGCTGTTTAAAACCTTGGCTCATTTCGTGTTCAGTAAAATCAGTTTCTTTCTTTTCGCCAATAACTTTACCGACATAACAATAGGAAGTTTGAATTCTATTAAATTCTGTACGATACTCAATTATTATTCCGAGTTCTGAAATCACTTCCACATCAAAACCAACTTCTTCTAAACATTCTCTGCGAAAAGCAGTTATCTTATCTTCTCCATCCTCAATGCCTCCGCCTGGTAATTTATAGTAGTCATGTTTTGAAACTGGAAGAACCGCTACATTGTTATTTGAGTCAAACACAACACCTCTTGCCGCTAAACGAGGCTCAAGTTTTTTTACTTCTTCTTCAGTAATATTTGCTGGGTTTATAATTCTAAGTATTTTCATGTTTATATATTGTAGCAAAAATATAAAACTATTGTATAATCCGAAATATAAGTCCTTTGAAATGTTGGCGGGATAGTCTTGGAGCCGTTTTCTGTCTTTTAGTGGATCAACTTATCCTCCTCCCCCTCGTTAGTATTTTTTTGAGTATTAACGTGGGGGCGAGAGGTTCGATAAGCCCCTAGATTATCAGTTAATTGTAAACCAAATGTATGAGTAAAATCAAAACAGGCGGTACAGCTCCCAAGTCAGGGCAGTATCAAGTTTCAGGAATGAAACGCGAGATTACCCTAACTAAAGGCGAGAGAATTCCTCCATACGGAGGCAAAGCTCAAACCTTTAAGCTGGTTGATAAAACCAAGCATAAGAGTTAGTAACCGCTAAACTTTTCCCGCTAACATTTCAGTGGATTTTAAGAATTCCGAATTATTATAAAATAATATTCTGTAAATGCTTCCAAATCGCATACATAGCATAAGTATCAAGCCCGCAATATATTTTAAGATTTTTTGCAATTTCTTCTTGCTCTTTAACACTTACAGAGCCTGAAACCATTTTCCACCATTCTTCTGAAGCTTGTCCTCCTTCGTTAATCACCAAATCTTTATACTGGTGTTCGGGAGTAAGAACAGGAAGAACTTTTTTAATAGAAGTTTTACCTTTGAAATCTGGATGAACATAATGCTGTTTTGTAAAAACATCACGAAGGTCGTAAATTTGATTATTTATTCTTTCAATAATATCTTTGTATTCTGGCAAACGTTCTACAATTTTTTTATTTATGTGACTTTCCTCAAATGGTCGATACCATACTATGATAGTACCTTTTGGATCAATATATTTTTCTAGTAATTTAATTACTTCTTCGGAAGGATCGGACATTTTAGTATGAAGAAACTCGATATGCTCAAGTTCGCCATTTGGTTCATTTAAAATATGAAGTGAAAACTGAAATGGAATAAAGTTGTATGGATGATAACCAGAAAAAGCAGGAATTGCTGGCGCGTACGCCTCGTAGTCAAAAAAGTATAGAGGATAAGATAATGAAGAAATTTCTTCACGAATACCTTCAAGATTTATTAGTGGCTTTTTGTCTAGATACGCCCTCAACTGATTCTTTTGATCATTAGAAAGTTCAAAATCATGAGGGACATCTTCAAGATTGTATATTTTATTTTCAACCAAAAAAGGAAGTTTCTTTTTACCCTGACCAATCCGACTAAGATCATGAATAGAATATGGTGGTATTTCTGGATGAGAATGTTCAAATGTCGCACAGTGATTACTTCGTCCTTTTAAATGACAATCACATCCAATACTAGGTTCTTCTGTACGGTTCAGATATTCTTTTGCTCCCTCCATAAGTTCATTTATATGTTCAAGTTTTTCTGAAATTGTTTCAGAAATGTTTTCAATAGTAAATAATGCTTTTATATCTAACTCGCCAGAACGTATATATTCTTTGTTTAGGTGTATAAGAAAAGAAGAACCAACTTTAATATTTGCTCGTTTTAAAACAGCAGTTTGAAATGCCAAGTCGTCTATATGATTTCTTTCTTTACTTTCACTATCTTTGAGGGAGTTTGTGCCTTTTATTTCGTAAATATCCCACGAATCATCAGAAGAGTTATATGCCAACACATCATTTCTTGCAATGAAGCCATCAACAATAAATGTAGCTTGAAAGATATATTTAGTTTTTAGTTTCATTAATTTGGCAGTTTCTTCACAAGCATCTTCTCCGGTAGAAGTAACCTCTGTTCCGTTAGGAAAAAGATTTTTTGCACATTTTTCAACTTCATTTCCTTGTTCCAAAAGATGCTT
>JBGQKV010000051.1:0-4130 GCA_041499755.1 Minisyncoccia bacterium | reverse complement strand
TACATATAAACGCGCCCTGGGATTAATGAAAGTTAATGACACGATCTCCGTCTCAAATCTTTCCGGAGATTTTGTTCTGCCGAGAAATAAAGAGAAAAAATTAGTATTTATCGCAGGTGGTATAGGAATAACTCCATTTCGCAGTATGGTACAGTATATGATAGATAGCAAAGAAGCACGTCAAGCTGTACTCTTTTATTCCAACAGAACACTTGGAGAAGTAGCTTACAAGGATACGTTTGATCGTGCTCAAAAGGAAATTGGATTTAAAACTATTTATGCTCTCAGTAATAACAAAACACAGATACCTGGTATGTATAATGGAATGATTGATGCCATGTTAATTATTAAAGAAGTTCCTGATTACAAAGAAAGAACATTCTATATATCTGGTCCTCGCGGTATGGTACAGGCATTCAAAAAAACCCTTAAGGGTTTGGGCGTGCCTTGGTGGAGAATTAAATCAGATTACTTTCCAGGGTTTGCATAGATGTATATTAAAAAATATTTTGTTTTTGAAGTCTTCTGTATTCTTTCCAAGTAAGCCATACAGTAATAGAATCAAATAGTACTAAAACAATTAGAAATATACTCGGATGAAATATGTACCTATAAAAGAATTAAATTTATTTTAAATATTAGTTTTTCACAACAATTGTGCCTTTCATCATTGGGTGAATAGTGCAGTGATAATTTGTAGAACCGGAATTAGAAAAAGTGAAACTATAAAATTGACCAGGAGAAATAGTTCCCGAATTTAAAAGATTATCTGAATCAGAAGTAACAGTATGAGAAACGCTGTCGTTGTTAATCCATGTAACTTTTGTACCAGTTTTAATGTTTAGTGTAGTTGGATTGAATGAAAAGTTTTTTACACTAACTGTGGCAGTTAATGGCGCAGGGATCACAGGAGCATTTACAATGGGAACTCCTGGAGTTGTATTTTGTACAGGCGAAGGCCGTTGCTGTGTCGTGGTTTCTGAATTTGTGGGGATAGATGTGTTTGAAACATACTTTAACAGCTATGTCGCTAAAGGGCTATTGTGGAACCAAATACAGATTGGCGAAAGAATTGTAAACCAGAAATTAATAATCATGAAATAATATCATCACTTAAATTGATGACTTTTTTCTAAATGTATGCTACCATAAGTAGCATGTCATTTAAAAATACAGCTTCACTTGGATTGGCAGGCTTTTTATTAAGCATTATCATTTCGATTCACGAAAGCATTTATTTTGTAACTTATCATGTGATTAGTGCCCCATCCGATCCATTTTCTTTTTTGTTTGGGTATACAGGATTATTTTTTGGAGTTGCTATTCTAACAGCACTGTTCATTAATCATTATAAAACTTCCTTCTGGAAATGTATTGGTTTTCTGTTCTTTTTCTGGTTTGGTTTTACTGTTGCATTTTGGTCTATGCCTTGGGTAATCGCAAATTCAGGTAACTACCCCAATGTCTTCTTTAGTCTTCCAGGTATTTTAGGCAGTATCATAATGTTGATCGGGTTTAATCTAATATTTAAAATTCGTATAAATGAATTTATTTACATCTCTCTAATAAGCGGTTTAATTGGGCTTTTCTCAGCATCTTATTTTGTTCCTTATCCAAAAGAAGGTATATTTTTTATTTTCTTTTCGAGCCCCTTTACGCCTTTAATAGTTGTATGGCAAACTTTTATAAGCGCTGCATTAGGATTAATTGTAGACCAAAAAGAAAATAAAACTCCAATTGATCCGACTTCAGCAAAATCATTTGGGATTATTTGATTAAGGCCCTATTACCATAATTAAACTTTAACAGCTATGTCGCTAAAGGGCTATTGTGGAACTATAGTTCATCTTCTCCTTAATTCGTTCCAATGCTAGGATGAAGGCGCCGCGGCGGAGGTCTGTGGAGTATTCTTTTGCCTTTTGCAATATTTTTTTTGCGGCGTCTTCCATCATCGGCTTTAATCTATCAAAAACTTCTTGTTCACTCCAATGCTCGGCTTTAAGGTTCTGATCCCATTCAAAATAGGAGACTGTCACACCCCCGGAGTTTGCTAAAACGTCCGGCACTATGGTAATGCCTTTTTTAAATAGTATTTCATCTGCCTCGGGCGTTATAGGCCCGTTCGCAAGCTCGAGTATTGCCTTGGCTTTGATTTTATCGGCGTTGGCATCTGTGATTTGATTTTCAAACGCAGCGGGGATTAAAAGGTCGCAATCAGTCTCAAGTAAAGCTTCATTTGTAGTGATGGTGCTTCCTGGAAAATCAAAAAGAAAACCAGTCTTTTTTTTATGTTCTGTGAGTTGTTTAATATCAATACCATCTCCTTTATAAATTCCCCCTTTTGAATCGGAAATAGCTACTATAATGTGTCCGTGTTTGGTGAAAATTTCCGCTGCATTACTACCGACATTGCCAAATCCTTGAATAGCAATACTGCATTTCTCAGGGAGATTTAAATCTTTTCGCAGTGCGTCAAAAACGTAGAATCCTCCAAGCCCTGTTGCCGGTCCGCGCCCTTCTGAGCCTCCTTTTTCAATCGGCTTGCCAGTAATTACTGCGCCGGTTTTGTCTCCGGTTAATTTTTCAAATTCATCCACCATCCAAGCCATTATTTCTGGTGTAGTGTTCACGTCTGGCGCCGGCACATCCTTATATGGTCCTAAAATATCTGATAGTTTGCGTATCCACCCGCGGGACAATCTTTCCAGTTCTCCTTTAGATAAATCTTTTGGGTCTACTGTGATTCCGCCTTTTCCTCCGCCCATAGGGATTCCTGCCACAGCGCATTTTATAGCCATCCAGAAGGCGAGTGCTTTTACTTCGTTTACCTCAGTATCTTGGTGGTAGCGTATGCCGCCTTTATAGGGGCCTAATGCATTATTATACTCCACACGGTAGCCCTCAAAGACTTTGAGCGACCCACCGTCCATTTTTATGGGGATTGAAATCCTGATATCACGGTCCGGCTGGCGCAAGCGCGCGATAAATTCCGCCCCGAATTTTCCCTTCGTTACTTCCACGACTTTATCGAGCTGGTGCATTGCGTTTTGAAATGGATTTTGCATAAGGGTGAATTATACAGCAAATCTTTCCAATATTCCAAGCTCTTCTTTTGAATTCGCGCCGAGGGCTTCGTGTGGCTCTATTTCAATCGATTCTATTTCAATTTTTTCTTCTGTCGCGATTTTGATAAGATCAGTAAGGTAATATTCTTTTTGCATATTATTATTTTTTATTTTTTCCAAGTTCTCCCATAGCCAACTTGCTTCAAAGCAAAAGTAGCAAGGATTCACTTCTGTTATTTTTATTTCTTCCTCTGTAGCATCTTTTTTCTCAACTGTTCTTACTATCTTTCCGTTTTTATCTCTTATAACTCTAGAGAAATTCGTAAAGCAGGCGCGCCAATCTTCAAAGTCTGGCACTTTCACACTTGCCATTGTTATTTTCATTCCGGATACCGTATGTTTTTGAGCTAACTTCCTAATTGTTTCTGCGCTTGTAAAAGGCTGGTCGCCATAAAGTACAATGATCTGTTCTGCATTTCCCAATTGTTCTTTTGCGCACATTACTGCGTGTCCTGTGCCAAGCTGCTCTTCCTGTATTACGTAATCATATATCTTCCCAAGCTCTGCCATCACAAGCTCCTTTTTTTGACCAACGATAATAACCGGCTTCTCATCGATGCCGGACTTTTGCACAGCTTCCAAAAGATGCCTAATCATAGATTTTCCTTTTACTTGCATCAAAACCTTTGGCAGTTCGCTCTGCATTCTTTTTCCGTGACCGGCTGCTAGAATCAGGATTTTTATTTTTCCATTATGCATATCGAGAGATTTTAGCAACAAATGAGGAGCAAAAGCAAATGTATTTGTTTATTGTCCGAGTGCTGTTGCTATATGGTACTCCATCTAGCCTAAATAAAATAATTTCCAGTAGCTTGACTTTTTACATGTATTTTGGTAAGGTAAGTATTAGAGATAAGAAAGTTTTGCTTTCTTTACCCGTCTGATCCCTGCAAAGGGAATCTCATCTTCCTTGGATCGGGCGGGTTTCGTTTGAACCTTGAAAAAATCAATAATAAACCTTTCCCCGACATGAAAACACCAGGTCAGCACAACGCTGACCTGTTT
>JBGQKV010000050.1:0-4159 GCA_041499755.1 Minisyncoccia bacterium | reverse complement strand
TATCAAATAAATCACTTACAATTCTAGGGTAAACCTCCTCAGGGTTTAAATTATATTGATGTGCGTAAATATTTACGATTTCTGAGGGCGACTTTTTTAAATCAAAGTCTATTTCTATGTTTACTTTGTGTCCACTAAGAGCTCTAAATTTTTCTAAAAGAAAAAGAGTGCCTTCAATATCTTTATCAATTTTATCTAATACTTCATTTCTTAAAAAACCTTCTTTATTAAAAATAACTGCTTTTTTGTTTGGACCTGGTAGCACAATAGAATTGCTTAGCATATCTCCTTTTTTATTGAATCCACCGTCCTCTAAGTTCACAGCTAATTCAGTGATTGATTGGAGCTGTTTTGAAAATGTGGGTATCAGTCTCTCGTAGTTAATTTTAGTTGGCTTTTTTGGTGAAAAAAAATTTAGCTCTTTTTTTACATCACCGATTGTCGCCTCGGGATATTTTTCCGTAGCCTTTGCCACTGCTTTCTCAAAGTCTTCTTTTTTGTACCGTTCTTGTGGCATGCTAATTCATCCTGTTATCCAAGATGTATTTTTCTATTTCAGCTCTTTTTTCTTTGATTGCTTCTTCAACTGCTTGTTTGGTTGCATCCACTGATTTTTTCATCCACTTCAAGTTGTCACCATAATCTCCGACATTTCCAGGATTTTTTTCCCGTTCTCTTATCTTCTTAAGTTTTTTTAGTTCTTCATTTAAAGTATGTAGTTTTTGTGTTGGGTTTTCCATGTTTTAATTCAATTTAAGTTTTTCTGTTTCCGGCGTAGCGCCTGTTCCTTCCCATCTCTCTATTTGAGCCTTAATTAAAGCTATCTTCTCCCTTATTTTCTCTTTCTCGTTCTCCATTTTTTCGTTTTCTAAGAGAAGTTTTTCAGTTTCTTTAAGAAAACCAATTTTTTCGTCTTCGTTTTTGAATACATTTTTTCTCCTTGTTACTTTTAGTCTCTCTCTGAGTTCAGGTTCTCTTTCTTGTAATTCATCTTCAAGTGTTTGAAACTCAATATGAAGAGCCGTTATATCTTTTTCTTTGTTTAAAAATGCTCTCCGAGCGTCTTGTTCTTTTTTAGGAAGTTTATTAAATTGGTTTTTTTCCTCGGGATTCATATTTTCTTTACTTTATAATTTTCTGGTGCGTTTGTCAAATATTCTTCCAACTTAGCGAGAGTGAGGAGGCCTTTCTGCGCCCCGATTTCTTGGACGACGCCCATGGCGTTTATCGGCGCCCATTTTAAGGCAGTTTCAATATCTAATCCCAGGCAAAGCGCGCTGGCAAAGGTGGAAGAAAATGCATCACCCGCACCGGTTCGCTCATAGGGTGGTTTGGGGTCTGGGTAGATCGGCATTTGCCACATTCTATCTTCTTCATACACGAATCCTCCTCTCGGTCCATCGGTAATCACTACGATTTTTGGTCCAAGAGCGCGGATACTTTCTAGAAGAACTTTAATGTCTGTTCCGCCATTAAGACCTAATATTTTTTCCGCTTCTTCCTTGTTGCAGAAAAATGCGTCTGTGCGAGCGTAGAGCCGTGCGAGTTTTTCTTTCCCTAATTTAATTTCAAATTTACCCGGCTGGAAAGCCAATTTTATTTCTGGATATTTGATAAGGTGATCTACCAATGCTTCATGGTAAGGATAAGCTACATCGACGACAGAACTAAAATAAACCCATTTTGGAGTGCCGATATCCGGCAGAGAATAGGGATAATGTTCGTGCTTTATGAGGATCGTGCGATCGTCCTCGTACCACAAAACATAATGATAATTTGTCTTGGCACCTTTATGAACTTTTACAAATTCTATAGAAACTCCAGCACTCTTGAGCGAAACTATGCATTCCTCTCCATTTTTATCATCACCCAGATTTGTCACCAGGGCTGTTTTTAGTCCCAATTTTGCCGCAGCCGCAGCCGCGTTTGAAGCATTTCCTACAGCTGGAACAACCCAAGAGTCCTCATAGGGTATCTTATCCGCGAATTTCATGCATATTTCGCAATTTTCTTTACTTATATTGCAATGTATAGAAGCTTCATGGAGCCGGATAAACTCATCAAGCACAATATCCCCAATTGCTAAGAATTCTATTTTTTCCATGCTATGATTATAGCACATATGCCTAAAAAAATAATTTTGGTTTTGATGGGGATTCTTTTATTTGGAGGAGCTAGTTTAGCCAGGGCTAGCGTAATAATAAATGAAGTGGCCTGGATGGGTACATCTGTTAGTTCTGCTAATGAATGGGTTGAGCTATATAATGACAGTAGCAGTAGTGAAGATTTATCAGGCTGGATTCTTAAGACGGGAGATAATGATATTTCAATAACTCTTGCCGGATCAGTATCAGCCAAAGGGTTTTATTTAATTGAACGGACTGATGATACGACTGTTCCTGATATTCCCGCTGATTTAATAGCGACATTTGGGCATGGACTTTCAAATGATGGTGAAGTATTGATTTTAAAAAATAATACTGGTACAGACGTTGACACGCTTTCTTTTCTGGACGGCTGGCCAGCCGGTGACAATACAACAAAAGAATCAATGCAAAAATCCAGCTTGGGCTGGATTACGGCTATTGCCACTCCTAAAGCGGAAAACTATATACCTCCGTCTGGAGGTGGAGGACTTGTCGGCGCAGGACTAAATGAAAATAATACTTCAACACAGACTAATTCTTCAACTTCAGCACAATCCACAATAAAATCCACAACACCAGTAATAAAAACAAAAATTATAGCGAAGAACCTTGCTTTTCTTGGTCTGCCGATAACAATGCAAGCGAGTGCGACAGGGTATTCCGGTGGGCCTATGTATTCCGGAAAGTATTTTTGGAACTTCGGAGACGGTGACTCAAAAGAAGTGAAGATAGAGGATAATCAAAATTTCTCCCACACTTATTTCTATCCTGGAGAATATATGGTCACTTTGGAATACTATGTAAATTATTTTTCTAACACTCCGGACGCATCCGATAAGTTGGTCATAAAAGTCATACCGGCAGATATATCTATTTCTGCTGTCGGAGATGAAAAAGATTTTTTTGTAGTGCTTTCAAACAATTCAGTGTCCGACGCAGATATTTCTGGCTGGGCGCTGAGAGGTGAAGAGAAAAGCTTTATTTTCCCTAAAAATACTATTTTGCAATCTAAAAGCAAGTTAATTCTCTCCCCTAGGATTACGGGTTTTACCGTTTTAGATAAAAATTCTTTAAAATTAATGACCCAAGATTGGGCTACTGTATACGACTACTCATCACCTACTCCAAAGAAGCTTGCGATAAAAACAGAGCAGACTCTGCCCCCTGCCAATATAGAGCCAGCCAATGCCTTGATTCCAGAGAACACTGTCTTGTCGTCAGATTTATCCGCGTCAGTTCTAGAAAGCAACCCAAGCAGTAATTCTTATCTTTGGATTTCAGGATTTGTTATTTTGCTCGTTATATCTTCTGGAGTAGTCTGGTTTATAAGAAGGGGATCCAAAGTACCCCCCAACCCTGTATCTGGAGATGAGTTTGAAATGCTGGACGAATGATTCGTCCCGGTGCTGGTTGATGGGGCATTCTTGGCAGGCTCTGGTTTAGTTCCTTCTGCTTTTGTTCCAGCTTTATCTTCTGTTTGGATTTTAGTGTTTGTTTTTTCTGTTTCATCTGCTGCAATCATTGCATTTATGGCATTTATTTTTTCTCTATGCATTTTTATGCTTTCTTCTATTTTTATTTTTGCGTTGTTTGCTTCCTTTGGATCAGTTTTCCTAATTTCATCTAGATTTATATCAGCTTCGGAAGTTTCTATTTTTATATTTGACTCCACAATGTTTGATTTATCAGGCGTAAAGCGCTTCTGCACTGTCAAAGTTTCCGCTTCCTGCAACCTCTCCTCTATCCTTTTTTGATTAATAACTAGTTTAGCTTCTGGATTAAAAGCGATTCCAGCTTCAATCTTTTCTTTCAAATGGATTTTTATAGGGTAGAGGAAATCTCCCGGTAAGGCTCCAGCAGATGCATAAGAAAGCCCGCCTATTCCAACAAAGACAAGCAAAAGGCTGGCTAGTACTAGTTTGCCCAAGTGTGCAAAAGAAAAGTGAGAAAAATATGGTGAGTGCTTGGTATAAGGGGATTCTATTAGTGCAGGATTACTTGCGACAAAAGAC
>JBGQKV010000049.1:0-4160 GCA_041499755.1 Minisyncoccia bacterium | reverse complement strand
GGCCTCGGAGCTCAAGAAAGTGGCCGCTGATGCTTCTGCGGCAGTTAAGAATCCTACGCAGGGAAATGTTGAAAAACTGGCTAGAGACACCGGAGCTTCGCCGCGCGACACACAAAACTTCTTCGATAAATTAAGAGAAGAAGCTGGCATAGCCTCTAAAAAAGCAGAGTCCGGTAAATTTTCTGAAAATGACATTGTGGCATATTCTAAAAAGATCGTTTCTAATTTTCAAAAATTCCTGCCAGAATTAAAGACTTCTGTTAGAAATGGAGTTGTTATCGGTGCTTTACAGGCTATTTTTGAAGAATATTTTGGATATCGACCAACTCAAACGCAAATTGGTTTAGTAGCTGCAGCCGTTGGAGGAAGAAAAACAGGATTTGGAATTCGCAGCGGAGCTGGGGCCATAGCCATTCCGGTTTATAAAGTTATCAGAGATGCCTTCGAAGCGTCGCAGGTTGAGAAGTTGAAATCTTTAAGAAACACTTCTGAATTCAATAAAAAAAGAGACCAATTAGAAGAAAAATACGGAAAATCCAGAGCGAATCGTATTTTAAAAGCAGCGATCAGTTAAATATCCATATTGTTAGCATAAACACGATTCCTGCAAAGGTTAGCATCCAACTCTGGGTTTTTCTGTTTTCTTCCTGCTGTTCCTCAATGGCCTCTTTAACCGCCTGTTTTAGCTCGTCCATCTCTTTCCTCCTTTAATAAATCTACGAACATTTGATACAGTCTATCGATTCTTTCGGACTGCTTATCCATCTTTGTTTCCATTAACTTCATCTCATTCTTGATCCGTGCTGTGAAGAACCAAACAATTCCCACAAGGCTCAGGATGGTTTGAATGTCAAAACCTTTTAAAAAATCGATTAATTCAGTCATAAAAGTACTCCATTAGATTTATATATTCATTTAGGCACTCTTCCAGTGTAGGCTCTTGGCCTATTTTTTCTATAAGCCTTTCCTTGGCTATCTTCATATGATCTTCAAATATGCGCGAGTATTTGAGATCTATGATCATTTTTTCCTCAAGACATATATAATACGTGGAGAACTTTCTTTTTCTGATAGCCAATTTGATGCTTCATTTTCTTTTCCTAAAGGAAGGATAGTTTCTACCAGATCAAAATTTGATGCTCTGAATATCTTTTTATAGTCTTCATCTGTCCAGTGATGGTTCATGAAAGTCGCTTTGGCTTCTTTGTTTTTTACCTTATAAGTATCTCCGCTCTTCATATTTTCTTTGCAATCAACTTCGTAGGAAACCCATTTTTTATCTTTTTTAACCAGATTTTCACTGGCTGTAATTATGATAAATATTCCGTCTTCCTTAAGAATTCTATTGACATCCTTTGTGATTTTTCTAATTTCATCTTTTGATTCTAGGACCAAAAAAACAAAGCTGGAGAATACAACATCATAAGAATTGTCTGCTATAGGAATTTTGGCACTCTCAGTTAGAAAATAATGCCTATCCGGATCTATTTTGTTAGCCAAATCTAACATATTTTTGCTGGTATCTACGCCGACAACCGACATTCCCAAAGAATCGAGAAAACGTGTAGATCTTCCAGAGCCGCATCCATAGTCAAGTGTCTTTTTCCCGTGTGCGTATTTTTTTATCAGATAAAAAACATCCCTAAATGCCAGACCACTTGTTCCCTCGATTCCAAATTTAGAATAATTTTCAATATTTTGAAGAGAATCATTCTGAGCATAAGAAGATATGACTGCCTGAAGGCTTGAGGAAAGAATGCACGTCATAAAAGATAGCTTTGTCAGAAGTCGTCTATTCATTTTTTTGATTTAGGGTTAAATTTTCTAATTCTGATGCGCCTAAAATGGAGTAATTTTCTGGATCTTTTGATAAAATTACCTTATGGGTTATATGTACACCAAAAAACTTTGATTTATACGGTAATATCATTTCTGCTTTTTTGTCTTGGGATTCTGAAGTTAAGTTATAGAACTTAAAGGCCCCTTTCCCGTCTGTATTATTTACGAAACCATTTTTTTTCCCTTTAATCCATCCATCAAAAAAAGTTCCTTTTCCTTTAAAATGAGGAATTTCTAATGCCCACCCATCATCAACTTCTAAACAGCAACTATAGAATAAAAAAGTGCAATCGCAGTCTTTTTTACAGACAAATATGCTATTTTTATTCTCTAATTTTAAATAAGAAAATCCTATTTTTCCATTTTGTGGAAGAACGTGGGAACCTCTAATCACAGTAAAATCCAGGTCAGCCAAGCCGCTTCCTTGGATTACCACGTCTTTTGGAAGTACAATATCTTCATTGTATATACCCGGAAGAAGTTCTAAAATGCCACCTCCATTTCTTTCCAACAAATGGCAATGTTTCTGAATTTTTTCATCTGGAGAGATAGTTATCTTTTTCAAAACAATAATCCTTTATTTTGTGACAAATCTATATGAAAATACGAATTACCGCAATCCTTAGACTTTTTTAGAGAATGCGCCCACTGAGATGGGCGCCTGTATGAAAATTAATAGTTTACAACGGCTGCAATGCGGGAACCGATGCTTTTCATGTTGGACTTATAATCCAGCTTATTGAAGTAAGGTTCAAGAGTGATGCCCCAGCTTCCTGAAGCAAATGACCAATTTAAGGGAGCTGCAATGTGATATCCAAACTTGTGACGGAATGTCCATGTTCTAACATTTCGGATATCTTTATACTTGGTGTTACCTTGGACAGTATGATATCCCTGAGCTTGGAGTCCAATAGTAAAGCCAGGAAGCATTGGATAGGTGGCTCTCATTCCAACAGAGTAATATTTCCATTTGCTATGCAGATCGTATTTATACACCATCCCGCTAAAATCAGGCAGAGTTTGGCTATTATAAGACTTTCTGAAAGTAAGTCCCGCGGAAGCGAATGGAACTAAGCGCAGTTTTTCAGGCATTTCAAAACAATACCCAACACTAACTTCGCCATTCATGTCTTGAACGGTAGAATGGACTTTTTGTTTTTTCAGAAGAAAATCTGCCGCAGGAGATGGCAAGCTGTCTTTTGCGCCATCTCTCGGCTCGCAAGTATAAACTTGGAGTCCAGGAGCATAATGAGCCTTCGCAGCTAGATAGATTTGATTAGGAGATTCTCTTTCATAAGAAGCCCTGATTCCATAATGCATTGCACGGCAGCGGCTTTTTTCTACTTCAGTTTTATTAAAACTGATCACAGAAAACACATCTTGACCGATTGAGAAGCGATTTATTTTTTCTTTAACTGGAGCCTTTTCTACAGCAAAAAGTCCGGCGCTTCCTGTTAAAAGAATGGTAGAAAGCAAAAGTTTATTCTTCATTTTTTCCTCTGGGTTTAAGCCGCTTTTTGCGGACGTCGTTAACGATTACGCAGTTATGCACTGCCTACACATTTTCTCAGCTTACAATATGCAACTATATATAGGGTACAAATTCTATTTTTCAAATATTTTTTGACACTTGTTTGGTGGCGTGGTATTGTTCAAATAAACACTTAACTCCCATTCATGAGGATATATGCCCGTTAAAAGAAACCCGCCCGATATGTTGTCTGGTTCTCCAACCCCTAACTTCACGGCTTATTCGCCATCCGCAATTCTGGCTAATAGAGCTCCATCTACTGGAGATGTAGGATTTGATCTGGGACAAATTTGGGTCGATCAATCATCAGCAGACTTATATGGACTTGCGGAAGTTGCGGCAGGAGCGTCCACATGGACTCTTTTGGGAGCCGGGAGTGGTGGTCCTCTTAATACCTTATCAGATGACTCAGCTGTTGTTGTTAACCCAGTTGCCGGAAACATTCAGTTGGCTGGCACCGGTAGTCAGATTGCTACTACAGCGGGTGTAGGAACTCTAACTTTCAGCTTCCCAGCTGCGATGGTGGCTCCAGGAAGTTTTGCGACGACTACAGCCCTTCAGGCTGGCACGACACTTACTTCTGTTGGTGCTACAACACTTGCGACAACTGGCGCTAGCATCAATACATTCGGTAACGCAACGGGTGCTACATCGATCACAATTACCTCAGGATCTGGCGGTACATCATTAGTATCTACAAACTCCGCAATGACATTAGCTTCCGGTACAGGAACAATGGGGATCAGTGCCGATGCTACTGCTAATACGGTAAATATTGGAACAGGAGCTG
>JBGQKV010000048.1:0-4173 GCA_041499755.1 Minisyncoccia bacterium | reverse complement strand
GTACCACCGCGATGACTACATAACTGTTTTTTTTAATATTTTTTATAATTATATATTGGACGACTTTAGCTTCAGGTACAAGAGGAGAGCTATTGGTAACAACGATAACCCCATTTCTTATCAAAGCTACTCGTCTCCCCAAGATTATACAGAGGCCGACGAGAGATATTAAAAATAATATAAAAATATAAATCATTTTAGATAGAATAACGTTTTACTTCCTTCACTTTTGCTTTTGCGTTCTCAAGAAGTTTCCCTACTGTTTCGTCGCTATTTTTAATAAATGGTTGTTCGAGCAAGGTACGTTCTTTAAAATAAGTAGAAATCTTGCCGTCAAGCATTTTCTTTTTTACTTCTTCCGGCTTGCCGCTAGCCTCTACTTCTTTTTTACTAATCTCCATAACTATATTTTTTGCTTCATCGGTTATTTGATATGCGCTCATATATTCTGGTTTCATCGCGGCGATATGCATCGCTACATCCTTCGCCAATTCCGGAGTACCTCCATCTAAGGATACTATGACAGCGGATTTGCCATTATGCACATAACTGCCCAAAACCGCTCCTTCTACAAGATAACTTTCGCCGAGCTGGATATTTTCTCCCGTTTTTTGAATTACCGGGTCAATCAAATCTTTGGCTTCACTTTTCATTTTATCAATTCCGGAAGTTAAAGCAATGTCAGCTAGAGTCGACAGTAAGTTTGTAAAATCACTATTTTTAGCGACAAAGTCTGTCTCACAGTGCAAAGTTACTAATACTGCTTTGCCGTTCGCGGCCTTCACAACAATAGCGCCGTCTTTGGCGGCACGGTCCGCTTTTTTCATGGCAATGTCCGCGCTAGTTTTCTTTAGTATTGCCAGGGCTTTTTTCATATCTCCCTCGGCTTCTTCCAGCGCGCGCTTGCATTGCATTACAGAAACGCCGGTAGCATCGCGGAGCTCTTTTATAAGTTCTGTTGTTATTTGAACTGGCATATTAAGTTGATTTACTTAGCTGACACAGATTTATCCGCCGGGGTGGACATAATGCCTGCTTTGTAAGCTCCTGCTAATGCTTTTGTAAATAAGGCAATAGAAAGGCGAGAAGCATCGTTCGCAATTATAGAATGAGTGATGCCTTTGATGTTTGAGTCAGTGTTTGCAAGGGCGACGACAGGCACCTTTGATTTTCGGGCTTCGGTGGCGGCAATATGTTCTTTTCGGGCGTCAACTATAAGGACTGCATCAGGTATTTTTTTCATGCCAATCATTCCGGAATAGTATTTCGAAAGCTTCTCCATTTTTTTTGCAAGCACCAGACGCTCTTTCTTGGTGTATTTTTGGAGCTCCCCTTTTTCATTTTCAATCTTATAATTTTCAAGTTCAGTGATACGCTTTTTAATTTCGGTGAAGTTGCTCAAGGTTCCGCCGATCCAACGCTCAATGACATATGGCATGTTTACAGATTGGGCAGCGGCCATCACTGCTTCGCGAGCTTCCGGTTTAGTGCCGACAAAAAGAACCACTTTATTTTTTGCGCCGAGCTCCTTCATAAAGTCACATGCTTCCATAAGCATTTTTTCCGTCTTTTCCAAGTCGACTATGTCTGTCTTGTTCTTTGTAGTAAAGATGAAGGGGGAAGCAGATGGGTGCCTGCGTGTCTTTGAATAGCCGTAATGTGCTCCAGCTTCAAACATTTTCTCTATTGATATATCGCTCAAATCGCTTTTTGGCATACGGCTCATATTAGCAGAAAGCTCCGGCTTTCGCAACTTGGGTTGTCTTTTATAAAAACATAATTTTTTTGCTAAAAAAGATTTTTTCAGGTAGTATAGCTTCTATGAGACAATCTAAACTTTTCACCAAAACCAGGAAGGAAATGCCAGCGGACGAAGCTTCAAAAAATGCCGAACTTCTTATCCGTGGTGGTTTTATCCATAAAGAAATGGCCGGAGTTTACACCTATCTTCCGTTAGGACTCCGAGTGCTAAAAAAAATTGAAAACATAATTCGTGAAGAAATGAATGCAATCGGAGGGCAAGAAGTTTCAATGACGGCGCTCCAAAATCCAGAACTCTGGAAAAAAACAAATCGTTGGTCTGATGAGGTGGTGGACAACTGGTTTAAAACAAAATTAAAAAATGACGCAGAGCTCGGCCTTGGTTTTACTCACGAAGAGCCGTTAGTAAATATGCTCACTGGATTTATTTCTTCATATAAAGATTTACCGCTTGCAATTTATCAATTCCAAACAAAATTCAGGAATGAACTTCGCGCCAAGTCCGGCATTTTACGCGGGCGAGAATTTTTAATGAAAGATATGTATTCTTTCCATACATCTGCGGAAGATTTTCGAAACTTTTACGAAAAAATGAAAGATGTATATAAAAATATTTTCCAACGCGCGGGTATCGGACATCTTACCTATATGACTTTTGCTTCCGGCGGGGTATTTTCCAAATATTCTCACGAGTTTCAGACTATAACTTCTGCTGGAGAAGACACTATTTATCTCGACGAAGAAAAGGGAATTGCCGTAAATAAAGAAGTTTTTAATGATGAAGTCTTGAATAATTTAGGGTTGGAGAAAGACAAGCTGGTTGAAAAACGAGCAATTGAAGTCGGCAATATTTTTGAGCTTAAAACACGGTTTTCAGAGCCATTTGACCTATCGTACACAGATGAAAAAGGCCAAAAACACCCTATTTTAATGGGTTGCTATGGTATAGGGCTAGGGCGTTTTATGGGGGCCGTAATAGAAGCTTTGGCGGACGACAAGGGCATTATCTGGCCTGAGTCTATAGCGCCTTTCAAAGTCCACCTACTTGCTTTGGGGGAAAATAGCAAAGTTCTACAAGAGGCAAATAAGATTTATGATGCGCTGTCCCAAAAAGGTGTTGAAGTTCTTTTTGATGATAGATCAGAAATGTCTGCCGGAGAAAAATTTGCCGATGCGGACTTATTGGGAATCCCATATCGAGCAGTTGTCTCAGAGCGAAGTATGAAAGAAAACGGAATAGAGTTGAAAAAAAGAAGTGAAGAGAAAGGAAAAATTATTGCGTTAGATGAATTATTAAAAATATGTTCGAAAAAATTTACAAATTAATTTCAAATGATATCGGTATCGATCTTGGCACTACCAATACACTGGTCTATTTGAAAGGGCATGGCATTGTCATCAACGAGCCGTCTGTGGTAGCGGTCAACCAAAAAACAAATCAGATTTTGGCAGTTGGCGCGCAAGCGAGAGAAATGCTTGGCCGTACCCCAGGGCATATTAAAGCTATACGTCCATTAGTAGAAGGTGTGATATCAGATTTTGAAGTGACGGAAGAAATGCTTTCGTACTTAATAAACAAAGCAGATAAGATGTCTAAAAAATTTGCTCGACCAAGAGTCATTGTAGGGGTGCCATCTGGCACGACCAATGTCGAATCTCGCGCCGTATATGATGCAGCAAAGTCTGCTGGGGCTCGAGAAGTTCTGCTAGTGGAAGAGCCGATGGCAGCAGCGATTGGTATACGTCTTCCTATAAAAGATCCTGTCGGATCGATGATTATAGATATTGGCGGCGGAACTACGGACATTGCTGTTATTTCTCTTGGAGGCATTGTGAAATCAAAGAATTTAAAAATCGCTGGTGACCGTTTAAATGAAGACATCATCACCTACATGCGCGATGAATTCAAGCTTTTGATTGGAGAAAAGACAGCAGAGGCGGTGAAAATAGCCGTGGGCTCGGCCATCGGCGGAGAGTATATGGAGACCGAAGTGCGAGGCCGAGATCTTTTGACTGGCCTTCCGCGTGCAGTAGTGGTGACGGATTCGGATATGCGTGAAGCTATGTCAAGCTCTGTCCGAGGGCTTGTGGACGGCATAAAGGACGTATTGGAAACGACTCCGCCTGAAATACTTTCAGATATTATGCGAAGCGGGATAGTGCTTTCTGGTGGCGGGGCTCTTCTTCACGGGCTTGATCGGCTTTTGCAAAATATGCTGAAAATCCCGGTCTACGTGGTGGATGACCCACTTTCAGCCGTTGCCCGCGGTACGGGCATCATATTAGATGATATAAATACATTTCAGGATATTCTAATCGGTAATCAACATGAGCTACCTCCTAGATAAAAAAATTAAGCAGAAAAAAATATTAAAAGTCGCAGCTATAATTTTAGTTGCGATTATTTTAATT
>JBGQKV010000047.1:0-4224 GCA_041499755.1 Minisyncoccia bacterium | reverse complement strand
GGCACTTCAGGTCTCCCCGCCATGGCAGGGGAAGGAATGTTTCCAGCGACTTGTTCAAACTGCGGCAAGGAAACTTTTGTGCCGTTCAAGCCGGAGCCGGGAAGGGCTGTATATTGTAAGGATTGCATCGCCAAAATAAAATCAGGTGAGATAAAGCCCGCAAAAGGAATGAGGGAAATGAAGTTCAATGAGTCCACTTACTATAGACCTCTTTCAGATTTAGGTATTGAGTATGAATCAAAAGAAACTGGACCTGCCAAAAGTTATATCACTAATGCCAACAAGCCCCACGCATCAATACATCCAGCGCCAAAACCCGGTTTTATATCAACTATTAAAAAAGTTTTTAGTCCTAGTCCTATTCAAAAACCTGCAACTGTCCGTCCAAAACCAGGAGAGAATCCAGGATTAAAAGCACTCTTAAGCAAAGCTCTAGGAGATGTAATTCCTAATACACCAACGCCTGCGCCAATTTCCTTAGATTCTTTAAAAGAAAAAACTAGTCCACTCTCAAATACTCCCGCTAAAGATAAATCTGCCAGCGCGGATGATATGAATAAATTAAAAAATCTTGTGTCTGACAAAACAAAAAAGAAAGAAGTACCTGAAGATGTGCTTCGTAAAATCTTGGAATAAAATTATTATGGCAAAGGCGAATAGAGTACAGATAATCAAATATGGGCCACCGCCGCCGGAGCTGCCGGTTTTTGGAAAGGTAGATCCGAGCGAGGTTTCTTTCATTGGACGGACGAATTATGTAGCGGCATTAGAGGAAAAGAAATTTATTTTCGGTATAAAGCGAATAGACCGCCGTAGACATCTTTATATGGTTGGAAAGTCCGGCGTAGGTAAGTCAAAACTTCTGGAGCTTTTAATACGGCAGGATATTATGTATGGACACGGACTATGCCTGATGGATCCGCACGGTGATGTAATTGAGGCAATACTTGATTTCATACCAAAAGAACGGATTGAAGACGTTTGCATTATCAACCCGGCAGACGTTGAATTTCCTTCATCTTTTAATCCACTCGCCAATGTTGATCCAGCTTTTAAATTTATTTTGACGCAAGGGCTCATAGAAGTTCTCCAAAAGCAATTCGGAGCAAATTGGACGCCTCGTCTGGAGCACGTTTTCCGTTTTACTTGTTTGGCACTTCTAGACTATCCACACGCGACAATGCGCGGAATGATATCAATGCTCACCGACAGAAATTACAGGCAGAAAGTGGTGGAATACATTACGGATGACATGGTAAAAAGATTCTTCGCCATAGAATTCGCGGATTGGTCTGAGAAATTTGATACGGACGCTATTATCCCGCTTGTGAACAAGCTCGGGCAGTTTCTTTCTGATCCGCTCCTTCGTAATATTTTTGGCCAAAAGCAAAATAAAATAGATATAAGTACTTTAATGAACGAGCACAAGCTCGTTTTCATCAACCTTTCAAAGGGGCGCATCGGTGAGGAAAATTCTAGCTTTTTCGGCTCAATGTTTTTGACCAAGATAAAACAGGCGGGGATGGAGCGGGCGGCAATACCAGAGAAAGATCGAGTAGATTTTTATTTATATGTAGACGAGTTCCAAAATGTGGTCACTCAGACCTTTGAAAACATTCTTTCAGAGGCGCGCAAATACGCGCTTTGTCTGACTTTAGCTCATCAATATGTTGGGCAGATTTTGCCGAAAGTCCACCAAGCAGTTCTTGGAAATACCGGAAGTATTATTACATTCCGTGTAGGTGGAGAAGATGCGGTGAAGCTGAAGCCGGAATTTGCCCCGCTCTTTGACGTGAAAGATATGATAAATCTAGCAGTGACGGAGTTTTATATAAAAATGACGATTGATGGGGAATCTTACGATCCATTTTCAGCGGAAACTTTGAAAGTGCTTCCACCGACGCATCCATCATACCGTGAAGAAATTATTGAAGCTTCACGACGAAAATATTCTATTCCGAAAGAAGATGCAGCGAAGCTTATCGCTGAGGAAGAGGCCACCATCATCCGAAGCGCCGAAGAAAAGGCTATCATTGAAGGCAAGGCAAGAAGAAAAAAGAAAGAGGCAAGCAAAGAAGCTGAACCTATGATATAATGCTTTTAATATATGGCAAAAAAGGATTATTACGAGACACTCGGCATAAATAAAGGAGCTTCAAAAGACGAGATAAAATCGGCTTTTAGAAAACTTGCCCATAAATATCATCCTGATAAAAAAGGAGGCGATGAAGCGCGTTTTAAAGAAGTAAATGAGGCCTATCAGACCCTTTCAGACGATAAAAAACGAGCGCAATATGACCAATTCGGACACGCATATTCAGGGGGAGCAGGCTCCAGTGGGGGATTTAATCAGGGTGATTTTGACGGCTTTGACTTCAGTAATTTTTCAGGGGGATTCCAGCAAAATGGCGGAGTTGAATTTGATTTTGGGAATTTAAATGATATTTTTTCTGATTTTTTTGGCGGAGGCGGCGGACGCCAGCAACAGAGACGCGGACGCGATATTTCCACAGAAATAGAAGTAGCTTTCGCCGATTCTATTTTTGGCCTAGAAAGAAAAATTTTAATAAATAAAGTTTCAAATTGTTCGGTCTGTAATGGTACCGGTGCCAAGCCGGATACCAAAATGCAAACCTGCAAAAAATGCAATGGCCAAGGAAAAATACACGAGACAAAAAGATCATTCCTCGGTTCAGTTTCCAGTGTAAAAGTTTGCGAAGAGTGCCTGGGTTCTGGCGAAGTACCTACCGAGAAATGTGAAAAGTGCCATGGTGCTGGAGTGATACGAAAGGAAGAAGAAATAAAAGTAGTCATTCCTGCCGGAATGCGCGACGGAGAAATGATAAGGATGACCGGACTCGGCGAAGCGATTGCCAAAGGGACTGCCGGGGATTTGTATATAAAAGTAAATGTCTCTCCACATCCGCTTTTCAAGCGCGATGGGCACGATTTGGTAATGCCGTTTAATTTAAAGCTCTCTGATGCTCTTCTTGGCTCTGAATACCCAATCCAGACACTAGATGGAGAAATAAAAGTAAAAGTCCCGGAAGGCGTATCGCTCGGCGAGGTACTCCGTGTAAAGGGCTACGGTGTGCCTATGTCTAAAGGTAAACGCGGAGACTTGCTCATAAAGCTCAATATAAAACTGCCAAGCAAGATTTCTAAAAAATCCCGTGAGTTGATTGAAAAGTTGAAAGAAGAAGGCATTTAATTATGGAAATTTCTAATATCGCCAACATTATAAAGGAAAAAACGCCGGACTTTATCTCTGTTCCGATAGTAGCGATGGCTAATAACATTGAAGCATTTAGGCAAACATTAGGTCCTACTTTTAGTAATAAATTGCTATTTTATGCTGTTTTTGCAGTCATAATTTTTTTAATTTTGCGTTTTATTTGGCTCCATGTTTTTTAAAAATAAAAAATCCTCTGTCAAAAAAGACAGAGGATTAATAAAAAAACATTTATCCAAGATAAGCTTTTAAAAGACTACTGCGTGATTTGTAGCGCAGTCTCCTGACGGCTTTTTCTTTGATTTGCCTCACTCTTTCCCGGGTGAGATGGAATTTATTGGCAATTTCTTCCATCGTCAGACTATGGTTCATCCCGATGCCGAAGAAAAATGTGACGATTTCCCGCTCGCGGTCAGTGAGGGTATTTAAGGCGCGACCGATCTCTTTATTCAGCGATTCTGCCATAAGCCCGCTATCAGCGTGAGGTGAGTCAGAGTTTACAAGCACATCAAGCAAACTATTTTTTTCACCCTCTACAAATGGAGCGTCTATTGAAACATGTTTACTTGAAGTTCTCATAGTGTCTTGAACATCGGACAAAGAAGTATCCAGAACTTTCGCAATTTCTTCGTCAGAAGGTTCACGCTGGTATTCCTGTTCAAGTTTCGAGTAAGCCTTGTCCATTTTTTTTATTGAACCTACTCTATTTAAAGGCAGGCGGACAATTCTGGACTGTTCTGCCAGTGCCTGCAAAATTGATTGGCGTATCCACCACACTGCATAAGAGATAAACTTGAATCCGCGTGTTTCATCAAAACGCTGTGCGGCCTTGATTAGGCCTAGATTACCTTCATTGATTAAATCGGGCAAGCTCAAGCCTTGGCTCTGATACTGTTTTGCCACGGAAACAACAAAACGCAAATTTGCTTTTACCAGTTTATCAAGAGCAACTTTGTCTCCTTGGTGAATTTTTATGGAAAGACGCACTTCTT
>JBGQKV010000046.1:0-4388 GCA_041499755.1 Minisyncoccia bacterium | reverse complement strand
CGCAGGCGACACTCAAAGAACTTGCCGAGCTTAAGGCAAAAAAAGAAGGTCTTGGTAAGTACGATAAGGGCAGCGCTATCATTACTATTTTCTCCGGCGCAGGCGGGGATGACGCGGAAGATTTTTCGGCGATGCTCCTTAATATGTATTTAAAATATGCGGACAAGAAAAATTGGAAAGTTAATTTTATCCACGAACATAAAAATGATCACGGTGGATATAGAAATATTTCTTTTGAAATAGATGGGAAACTTGCATATGGCAATTTGAAAAATGAATCCGGTGTTCATCGGCTTGTACGTATTTCACCATTCAACTCTAAAAAAATGCGCCACACTTCTTTTTCCTTAGTTGAAGTCTTGCCAAAATTCTCAAAACTTGAAGAAAGAGATTTTTCTGTACCAGAAGCTGATTTAAAAATAGAATTTGCTCGCTCTGGTGGCCCAGGCGGGCAAAATGTGAACAAGCGGGAGACGGCCGTGCGCATCGTGCATGTCCCGACGGGGCTTGCCGTGCATGCTTCAGGGGAACGCAGTCAGGAAGCCAATCGTGAAAGAGCAATGACTATGCTTTTAGCCAAGATTTTTAAAAAAGCGCAAGATGAGAAAAAAAGCGTGGAAGAGAGTATGAAAATTTCCGGTGGTACGGAGATAGAATGGGGCAGTCAAATCCGCTCATATGTCCTGCATCCATATAAAATGGTCAAAGATCATCGAACTCTCGCAGAAACCTCAAATGTAGACGCGGTTCTTGCCGGAGACCTAGATCTCTTTATTGAAGCGGAGAGGAATTTATGATAAGATTGACGGGTGATTTACTTCAATAATGTTTCAAAGGTTTATAGTAAGGATTCTGTGGCACTCGATGATGTCAGCCTTACTGTCTCCTCTGGAGAATTTGTGACGGTGGTGGGGCATTCTGGCGCGGGCAAGACGACGATGGTAAAAATGATACTAGCGGATGAACACCCCACAGCTGGGACAGTCTTTTTTGAATCTATTGATGTTCATAAGTTGAAAAATAGCGACTTGACCAAGCTCCGCCGGAGGATCGGTGCGGTTTTTCAGGATTTTCGCCTTCTGCCGAACAAGACTGCCTATGAAAATATTGCTTTTGCGATGGAAGCAGCCGGAAAGACCGACCTGGAAATTGCTTCAGACGTTCCGCATGTCCTTGAGCTGGTGGATCTCTCCAATCGGCTGTATCATTTTCCACACCAAATGTCCGGTGGAGAGCAACAACGCCTGGCCATTGCTCGCGCCATCATCAACCAGCCCGAACTCATCATCGCAGACGAGCCGACAGGCAATCTTGACCCAGTAAATGCTTTTGAAGTCATCCAGATTTTAAAAAAAATAAACGACCTTGGCACGACGGTAATCCTTACCACTCACAATCGGGGAGTGGTAGAATCAATTGGTAGGCGGGTGGTGACGATGGAAAAGGGAAAAGTAATAAGGGATGACAAAGATGGGAAGTATATAATTTAAAGCCCTGCAACGACATGTTATAATCAAAATATGACTGAATTAAAAAGAATAATAAAATCAGGATCGATCAACTTTGCCAGGAGCGGGCTCATTTCTTGGGCCGCGGTACTGATGACGACGATCACCCTTTCGGTCATCGCGGCGCTCATCATGCTCCAGGCAGTGCTCCACTTTTCTCTAGACCAAATAAAAGACAAAGTGGACGTGACAGTTTATTTTACTACTTCCGCCCCTCTCGACCAGATCAATTCCTTACAGTCTTCTATTCAGAAATTGCCAGAAGTGGCGAGCGTCACCTTTGTGCCAGCAGAAGAGGCCTTGAAAATGTTCAGGGCTCGCCACCAGGAAGATTACCCGACTATTGCTGCTCTAGATGAGATAGGAGTAAACCCGCTCGGCGCCTATCTCAACATTAAAGCGAAAGAAATTTCCCAGTACGAAAGCATCGCAAATTTTTTAAAGTCCGACAATGCTCTGGTCTCGGGCTTTACTTCAATCATTGATAAAGTAAATTACAATCAGAACAAGCTCGTCATTGACCGGTTGAACGCCATCATAAATGGAGCGCAGAAGATCGGCTTCCTGATCACGCTCATCCTAGTCGCTATTTCTGTCATTATCACTTTCAATACCATCCGCTTGGCCATTTTTATTTCCAAAGAAGAAATCGGCGTCATGCGCCTGGTAGGAGCCTCCAATATGCGGATCCGCGGACCTTTTATGATCGAAGGCGCCATCTATGGATTTTTTGCCACTGTCATCACGATGCTTATCTTCTGGCTGGCTACGGCCTGGCTCGGCAAAAATATGACTTCTTTTTTCGGTATCAATCTGTATGATTATTATCTTTCAAACTTTTTGCAAATTCTCTCTATAATTTTGTTATCCGGAGTGCTCCTAGGGATGATCTCATCTTCAATGGCAGTGCGGAAGTATTTGAATAAATAAGATGGCGAAAAAAAGTAATTGCAAATATATTTTTGTGGTAGGAGGAGTGATTTCAGGAGTCGGCAAGGGCATCACCGCTTCATCCCTCGGGCTCATCCTGAAAAATCGCGGGTTGAGTGTCACCGCTATCAAGATTGACCCATATATCAATGTGGATGCAGGCACGATGAACCCTACCGAGCACGGGGAAGTATTTGTCTTGGGCGACGGTGATGAGACGGACCAAGATATGGGGAACTATGAAAGATTTCTTGATATAAATTTGACCAGGATAAATTATATGACTACAGGGCGAGTGTATCAGACGGTCATAGAAAAAGAGCGCAACCTGGAATATAAAGGAAAAAATGTGGAGGTGGTGCCGGATATCCCACTGGAAGTAATTCGCCGCATAAAAAATGCGCAGGAAAATAGCAAAGCGGATGTAGTCATCACAGAAATCGGCGGGACTGTCGGCGAGTATCAAAATATGCTTTTCTTGGAAGCGGGCCGTATGATGAAAATAGAAAATCCAAAAGATGTATTTTTTATTATGGTTTCTTATTTACCGACGCCTTCTCAAATTGGAGAGATGAAAACCAAGCCGACCCAGCATGCTATCCGCACCCTCAATGCTTCAGGTATCCAGCCTGATTTTTTGATTGCTAGGGGACGGACCAGCCTTGATGATAAAAGAAAAGAAAAAATTTCTCTGCTTTGCAACTTCCTGCCGGATAGGATAATTTCTGCGCCTGACGTGGATAGCATTTATGACATACCGCTTAATTTTGAAAAGGAAAAACTCTCGGACAAGCTTTGTAGCATTATGGACGTCGCTTGCAAAGCCCCCGACAAAGCAGCCTGGGATGCGTGGAAGAATTTTGCCAAGCATGCGCACAACGGCAAGGAGACAGTAAAGATAGCAATAATCGGAAAATACTTTGAGACAGGGGACTTCATACTATCCGATTCGTATCTTTCGGTAATTGAAGCCTTGAAATATTCCGCTTATGCGGAGAATAGAAAGCCAGTAATTTCCTGGCTCAACTCCGTGGATTATGAGAAAAATCCTGCGAACTTGAAAGAATTAAAAAAATATGATGGCATAGTGGTACCTGGGGGATTTGGCGCTCGTGGAGTAGAAGGGAATCTGCAAGTAGTAAAATTTGCCCGCGAAAACAAAATTCCTTATTTTGGCCTTTGCTATGGTATGCAAATGATGGTGATAGAATACGCGCGCAATGTCTTGGGCCTTAAAGATGCGAACACTCGCGAGGTGAACCCGAATGCGAAAAATATCGTGATTGATGTGATGGAGTCTCAAAAAGAGCATTTACAAAACAAGAGATATGGCGGTTCTATGAGATTGGGCGCTTATAAAGCCCAGCTTCGCGAAGACACTATTGCCCGCAATTCATATGGTACTAAAGAGATAACAGAGCGCCATCGCCATCGCTACGAAGTGAACCCAGCCTTTGTCGCCGACCTTGAAGCCAGAGGTCTTGTATTCTCCGGCCGAAGCCCTGAAGGGCATTTGATGGAAATTGCCGAACTTCCAAAAAATAAGCACCCATTTTTCCTTGGCACCCAATTTCACCCGGAATTCCTTGCTCATCCTCTCCACCCGCATCCTCTCTTTACCGCTTTCATAAAAGCGTGTGTAAAAAAAGGAAAAAAGTAAATATTACTTTTTGTTAAAATCGCTCAATAGTTTAATTAAATTATCCAAAAATTCTTGAGCATTATAATTTAAACCATTATCCTGAAAAACTTTATCTTCCCACTCTAGTCTTGAGTTTTTTAAAACTGGACCAGTGTCTTGACCTAATCTAACAGACCCAGATAAAATGTTGGAATGTTTTTGTTTTTCTGGATGCTCAATTAAATGGTTTCTTACAAGAGTAACCCCCAGGTATTTAAATGAATTTAATCCAGGCAACTGTTCTATACATTTACCACATCTAAAGGCGT
>JBGQKV010000045.1:0-4442 GCA_041499755.1 Minisyncoccia bacterium | reverse complement strand
GCTTGGCGGCGATTCTTTTTATCTCGCGCTCGCTAGGATTTTGCGGCATTATTTTTTCTATCGGCTCGTCTGTTTTAATGGCTTCAAAGATTCCGATACGTCCTTTGTAGCCAGTGAGGTTACATTTTTCACAACCAACGGCAGAGAATAATTTAAACGGGGCATCAGGGTTAATATTATATTTTCCAATATCTTTTCCTTCTTCTTTTATACCATCCAAAATTATTCTGATAGTTTTAGATTCTTCCTCTGATAGAGGTTTTTCTTTTTTACAAATTGGGCAAAGCTTGCGTACTAAACGCTGAGCGATGGAGAGAGAGAGTGCCGAGACTAAAATTTTTGGATTTACTTCAAGGTCTATAAGGCGAGGGATGACGCCAGCAGCGTTGTTCGTGTGAAGCGTTGAAAAAACAAGGTGACCAGTGAGCGCCGACTCGACGGCGATTTTTGCCGTCTCGGCATCACGAATTTCTCCGACCATTACCACGTCCGGATCTTGGCGGAGTGCCGAGCGGAGCCCTTCTAAAAAAGTATAACCTTTTTTCGAGTCTGTCTGCGTCTGAGTAACGCCAGTTAAATGGTACTCAATAGGGTCTTCAATAGTGATTATTTTTATCTCCGGTGAGTAAATTCTCCGCAGAAAGGCATATAGCGTAGTTGTTTTTCCAGAACCAGTGGGACCAGTGACAAGAATCATGCCGTTTGGTTTGGCGATTTCTTCTTGAATTACTCCAAAAAGGTAAGGTTCAATACCAAGCTCCTCCAATTTTACCTGGATGGATTTTGGATCAAGTATGCGCATCACGATTGACTCGCCATAAGCTCCCGGGATCATTGAGCTACGGATGCTTATTTCTTCTCCGCCGATCATAATGCTAAATCTTCCGTCTTGAGCAGTCTTAGAAGTAAGTTTCATCCCGGAGAGAAGTTTCAGTCTGGAGTTTAGAAGTTTGTAAATATCTAATCCGAAAAACATTACATCTTGCAACACGCCATCCAATCGGAAGCGAAGCCTGGACCGCGCTTCTTCCGCTTCTATGTGTATATCCGAGGCTTTGATAGATATTGCGCCAGCTAGGATTATTTCCAAAATATGAGAGATTTTATGTACTTGGCTATTTTGCAGCACCTCGGTGATTAATTTTTCTACGTCCTGCATTTTTTGTATTTTGCCGGCTGTCTCCATCAGTACTTCGCCAGAAATATCCAAGCCACCGACTTTTGAATTTTCCGCCATAGAAATTTCTTGATATCTATCCCAAACTTTACTCAAACTTGCAACGGATGCCATGTAAAAAGTCGGAATAAGGTTTTTCTCTCCCATTTCGTCTTTCAATTTTTTCATAAGGTCTGGGGAAGGGGAATGAAGAGCGATAAAAATATTTTTTCCGGAAAGTTTAAAAGGCGCGACGTTTAATTTACGCGCATCTTCCTCTGATATTGCCCGCAGTGATTCGTTGTCGATACTAACTACTCCAAGGTTTATATAAGGCAAATCATATTTTGATTCCGCCAGGACTTGCACTAGCTCTTCTTCTTCTGCCTTATGCAATTCGTCCAGCTGTTTTTTTGGTTTATCTTCATCAAATTGGGCCATAATTGCTTGTATTATAGCATAATTTAAACTAAAATCAGTTTATGAAGAGGATTTCCAAAAGTCCACAAGAAACAAACAAAATAGCCAAAGACTTTTTAAAACAAGTTTTAAAGAAAAAACCTAATAGAGCAAAAGTCATTGCACTTTCGGGAGAATTGGGGGCAGGTAAGACTACTTTTGCCCAACACTTTGCAAAAGCGCTCGGCATAAATAGAAAAGTTGTCAGCCCGACTTTTGTTCTTATCCGTCGTTATCCTTTAAAAAATCAAAAACATAAACAGCTATATCACTTGGACGCGTATCGGTTGAAAAATGAGCAAGAGCTTTTAAAGCTTGGCTGGCGGGAAATAATCTCAAACAGAGAGCATATTGTCTTATTAGAATGGCCGGAGAATGTGAGGAAAGCAATTCCTAAAAAAACTACATATGTAAAAATTAAGCACCAAAAAAGCGGTGAACCGAATCACCGCCTTTTTGAGATCAAAAATCTTTTTTAATTATTGTCTACTAATTTAGTGTTGTGAATGAGAATTGTCCACTCGGCTGACTCTGATGTCCGGCAACATCTACCGCTACAATCTTGAAGGTGTAAGATGTCCCATTAGCAAGTCCAGAAATCGTTCCCTTAGTCAAACTAAGGCGATCTGGTTGCTGAAACTCGCGAACCATGCTGTTATTATTTACATCAATTACTTTATATTTATAAACCTGGAATGGACCTGTTGATGCACCCCAACTAAAAGTGACAGAGTTAGAAGCTGGCACTATTTGTGGTGAGTTGTTTGCTGGCGCATTTGGGGCCGTCGGTAGAGTGTTGTTGGTTGCATTACTTCCTGCAGGCGTAGTAGTACTTGATGCTGTAGAGATTTCTAATCCTCCCGCAAACCTTGTTTTTACAGTATAGGTGTTGGAAGAGTTAGGAGCCAAGCCGGTTACCAAGTATTGATTCGGTAGTGTCGTTGAATATCCACGAGCAATGCCCTGGTCAAGGATAGGGTGCGGGGCAGGAATAGAAGCAATAAGTTGGTTGTTCTTGGATATTTCGTAAGAGCTTAGATAACCAAATCCTTCAAAACCTATCGGGATTGTCCATTGGACAAGCGCAGTCGTGGCTGTTTGCGCCGGGACTGTGACAGTCGGCGCTATAGTGTTATTTATGTATTGGCCAACTCCAGTGTAGTAAGGGTCTGGATTTTCATAAGGGTTAAGAGTATTTGGTTGTGCAATAGTGACTGAGAGATTGCTATCCACCACATCACTTGTTGGCTGGCTAGTGCTTGAAAGACGAGTTGTTCTAAGTATGAACGGATAGTTGCCAGGCACAGCGGTATATGGAGAAACAACACCAAACATCCTAGTAGTGTATTTTGTTGCTGGCAAAACTACGTTCATAGCTGTCATAGGATATTCCATCCAGTTATAAACTCTCCAACCGGCTGGCAAGTTTAGTACTTGAGTAGAATAAGTCGCCTTTTTACAGTTAGAAGTATCGGTGCTTGTGATTTTTTCTAGAAAGGCGGCCACTCTTCCTTTATAAACAGTAGATACATATGCACTTGGGGCCAAAGTGCTGTTAGACAAAATGTCATTTGGGGACATTGGGTTCTTGGTAGCGACAACTGCAGGAAGATTCAAAGTGCAGGGGGCTGCAGTCAGAGAGCCTGAAGGTATCTGGCTTCCACCTTTACCAATGATTACCACTACAAGCACGACCAATATTACTAAACCTAAACTCAAATATATATTTTTTTTATCTTGCATAATCTTAATTTTAACTAAATATTAATAATAAATATCTATTGCAATTATAAACCTATCTTGTCAAAGCGCAAGACGGGTTATCCACAGAATGCTATAATTCTATAAGTGAAAAATAAACCAAAAACCCTTGTTTTGCTTGACGCGCACGCTATAATCCATCGCGCTTATCATGCCTTGCCGGAATTCTCTTCAAGTCGTGGCGAGCCGACCGGGGCTCTCTATGGTCTTTCTTCGATGCTTATGAAGATAATCGGAGACTTGAAGCCGGATTATATTGTTTCCTGTTATGATTTGCCGGATAAAACTTTTAGGCACGAGGCATATGACGCTTATAAAGCAGGTCGCGCCAAGACAGATGAAGCGCTTGTCTCACAGCTTGTAAGTTCGCGCCGAATTTTTGAAGCTTTTAATATTTCTGTCTATGATGCTCCTGGTTTTGAAGCGGATGACGTCCTAGGTACAATCGTAGAAAAGTTTAAAGAAGATAAAAACATAAATATTATTATCGCCTCAGGGGATATGGACACTATGCAGTTAGTAGATGATAAAAAAGTCCAAGTTTATACTCTCAAGAAAGGGATTAATGACACGATTCTTTATGATGAGAAAATGGTTTTTGACAGATTTGGATTCGGGCCAAGATTTTTGCCCGATTATAAAGGACTGCGTGGCGATCCATCTGACAATATAATAGGCGTTAAAGGTATTGGCGAGAAGACAGCCACTGTTCTAATAAAAAACTTCGGTACAATAGAGGAAATTTACAAGAAATTAAAAAAGAGTGACGAAGATTTTTTGAAAGCAGGAATTAAACCCAGAATGATAGAGATTTTGAAAGCGAATGAAGAAGAAGCGATTTTTTCAAAAACACTCGCGACGATAAGGCGGGACGCGCCGATAGATTTTAAACTACCAGAGAAAACTTTTTGGGGCGGGGCCGATATTAAAAAAATTGAAACGCTTTTTTCCGAGCTTGAATTCAGGAGCCTTTTAGGTCGGGTAAAGAATTTTTTTAACGGCAACAGTAAGGAAGCGGCAGAAATCGAAGAAGAAAACCAAAAACCGGCTGAAGCCGTAAATTCGG
>JBGQKV010000044.1:0-4720 GCA_041499755.1 Minisyncoccia bacterium | reverse complement strand
GAGCAGAAAGACCAAGAGAACTAATGACTTCCGCCACGCCTCGGGAGTACCCTCGGCGTTCCGCCCTCTCCCATCGCCCTATCATTCTTTTCATATTTCGCGGGGGATTCTTTTTGATTCGGTATGAGGCGATGGGAGAGGTGGTAAGTGCATTATACTGCACTCTTGCAATACAATGCAAGTTTTCCTAATATTATACTTATGCAGTCAAGTAAAAAGCTCGGGGAAAACTTACGAAAATTAAGGCTTAAAAAAGGCCTATCTCAAGGCGTTCTTGCTAATAAATTGGGGGTAGACCGAGCATATATCAGTAATATTGAAAATGGTCGTATGAATCCCACACTTTCAACCTTGGAAAAGATAGCAGGAGCGTTGGGTGTTTCAAGTAGCGAACTTTTGAAATAATTTATGAAATCACTTTTTAACTTTGAGGAGTATAGGAAAAATCTTGCAGAAGATCTCAAGAAAGAAATCAAAGAGAAGGGTTTTGACAGTGCGCGACAAAAGTTATCAGAAGAAGAAAACACAGCAGAATATTATGTTTCAAATAAATTAAAACGTGGTTTCAAGAGAGGATTTAATAAAAGATTTGAACAAAATGCAAATATTTTTACTTGGAGAAGAGAAGGGAAAGACGGAGAAGAACTTTTAAAGCAATGGGAGTGTGTTGATATCAGCGATAAAATTCCGCAAGAACTCAAACTTTCTATTGATATGCAACGTCATAATACGATTATTTCAGAAAAACAAAAAGAACAAGAGAACAAAAAAGGATTAGAGGAATTTGAAAAAACAGCCGGTATTTCTAGAGAAAGGTTTGATAACCTTATTAACGAAATTTCAAAAGGAAAGTATTTTGATAAAAAATACTTAAATCACGCTGTTGGTCCAGGGATTCTAGGAGATCAAAGCATTCGTCACGAACTCGCATACAACTCTTTAGTAAAAGGAAAACCATTTGATCCAAATAGCGTAATAGTCGGTGGGGGTGAGGCAAGCACTTTATTTGTTGTGCCAGGGGAAAATTATTTTGCTCTTTTTACCACACCACTAGTAATTTTTTCTGGGAAAAATCCAGCATTTCTCTATGCTGTTTCAGACGCAAATAATATTGAAAGGAAGTATAACGATTTTCTTGATAAACATCCTGAATTTTATACTCAGGATGAAAAAAAGAATTGGCATATTAATACTGAAGAAATTAATAAATACTTGGATACTGTAAAAGTGATTGACGAAGATGGAAGTATTTCTTATAAATTTGAAGGTAGCAATCGAGAACCTTACACATTACCACTTTTACTACAAGCAGAAGTACCTATTTATTTAGATAAAGACAGTCATCTTCAAGGAATTTTTATAAATCGACCAAAAATACGAGACTCTATGAAGGGGGAAACTTATTTTGGTAAAAAAATTTATTCAAGTGATATAACGTGGCTAAATCTTGCTGATACAGTAATTGATCTTCCAAACGGCAAAGCCTGGTATAGAAAGTATCATTAATTATATGTTTTTTAATAAATTTACAATTAAAGACTATAAATGCTTCAAAGGAGAACAATCACTTCTTTTTGCTATTCCCGAAGAGGGTAAATTTGGTTCAGGAATGGCATATATAGTTGGTGGAAATAACTCAGGAAAAACAACTTTGATAGAAGGTTTATCTATAAAAGACAAAAGAAATATAAAAACATCCGAAAGAATAAACGGAGCCGACCCAGAATTTTATTTATATGAGAATGATGTCGTCGTAAGAAAAAACACATTAATACGTACCGAAAGTAGTACCATAAAAGAAGACCCCCAATTAGATACTAAGGACACATTTGAAATAATTTCTTCAAGAAGACATTGGACTTCAACAGCAAATAATAATTATTCACAGCTAGGAGAAAGTTTTGCTTCTGTTCTTGAATTTGCCAATAGACAAAATAACTTAGAAGTGGCTTCGGAATTAAGGACAATTGAAGCTGATAATACAAAATATAAAGAGTTTATAAAATTAGTCCAAAGAGTTATACCAGAATTCACAAAGTTTGCAGTAGCTTATGAAGATAATCATTATATTGAATATATTTCAAATAGTGGGATAAGACATAAAACTGAATTATTGGGAGATGGTGTTATTACTGTAATAAGAATACTTTTGCAATTATATGTGGCAAAACCCAATCCCATAATTATTGACGAACCGGAACTATCTTTACATCCATCAGCACAAAGAAAGTTATTAAAAGTCTTAGCAGAATATTCCCAAAAAAGACAAATCGTAATTTCTACACATAGCCCATATATGGTGAACTGGGAGTATTTAAAAAATGGAGCAGTCATTAATCGTGTAGTAAAAGAAGAAGATAAATATTCACATGTATTTTCCATTCTAGATTTTACCAAATATGACCAACTAATAAGTTCCGATAATTGGAAAATGCCATTTGCCATGGACGAAGTTGCAAAAGAGATTTTCTTTATGGAAGATGGTGTTTTATTTCTTGAAGGACAAGAAGATGTAGGGTTACTAAAAAAAGAACCTGTTATTAAAAATGTAAATATATTTGGGTATGGGGTTCGCGGTAAAGATAATTTTAAATTTGCACTCACTCTTGCTCAAGACTTAGGTTTTAAAAAGGTTTCTTGTATTTTAGATGGCGGAGAAAGTGAGAAAAAGATAAAAGAAGATTTGGAAAGCATCTTTTCTGAATATAAAATAATTCAATGGAATAAAAATGACATAAGAGATAAAAAGGTTTACAGCTCTGCTGAAAAAGAGGGGTATTTTGATGAAGACGGCAAAAAGAAAGCTGAAGCCGAGTTAGATGACTATGATAGCAAACTTAAAGAAGTTAAAGATTATTTAGTTCCATAAGTATAATTATGCCTCCCGAAGAAACAAAAGAACCAACCGAAACCCCTACCGAAGAAGCGACAGCTTCTTCGGACACCTCTGACACAACAGAGGCGGACACGCAAACGGCTCAAATGCCCCCAAATGAGCCGTTAGCCGTAGAAACTAAGACGGAAGAAGCAACGCCTGCGCCACGGCAGTCTTTCACTTCCTCTGATGGAAACCTAGACTTACTCAACCAAGCTAACCAAGCCGTCCAAGATAAGATAAAGCTAAGACTGGAAAAGATTATGACTATGTTTGATACAAAACCTAAGATAAAAAATAACCAAGTAGAGCTTTTACTTCATGTCTCCGATGCCACAGCTACACGATACTTGGATATCCTAGAGAAAGAAGGAAGGATAAAACAGATTGGAATAACAGGAAAGTCTGTTTATTATATAAAAGTTTAAAAAATGATTACACCAAACGACAAATTTTTACAGCACATTCAAGAGGAAAACACCCCTGAATTCAAAAAGTTCAAACTAATCTCAAACGAAGATGAGGTTTTAGTTAATCTTATAAAAAATAACATTGCAATTTCAAAAGAGGCAAAGATATTAGATATAGGAGGACGTGAAGGATATATCAGTCTTAAACTTGGAAAACCTGAAAATATTACGGTAGTTGATCCAGACCCTGTTGTTGAGCCATCCAAGGATACTATCTTCATAAGAGAAAAAATTCAAAATGCAGATTTAGGTTCAAATAAATATGATCTTATTCTTGCCGCTCATGTTTGGGGAGACTTTGAGCGAGAGAATGAATCAAAAGAAGTTTTAGAAAAATTACTTGGACACCTTGCAGATGGAGGATATTTAGCAATTTGTTATAACAGCAATAATGGATTTATGAGCGAATTACTTTCTTACGCAAAGAACACCCTGTCTCAAATGCGTTACGACTATTTTGAGGAAGATGTTTTGAGAGGCAAGAATTTTAAAAAACAAACCTTTACTACTCCTTTGAACTATGAATCTTTTGAAGAACTAGGACGAGCTTGTTGGATGCTGTTTGCAACAGCATATGATGATATTTCTGAAACTGGAAAAAAGTTTATACCTTTTCTTGAAGAACATTTAGCTAAACCATCATTTGATTTAGAACAAACTTTGGTTGTTTTGCAAAAGTAATCCCAGGGAGCCCCGTTCGCACCCTTCTCCTCCCTTGCGAGCGGGGAAATTTGCGCGCGAACGGGAGGGTGGGTCAAGCGCATAGGCATTTGAGCCTTCGGACATTTCCGCGGTTGGCGTCCATGCGTAAAGGACGAGTGTCGCCGTTATCGAAGTCTCTAAAGTCTAGAAGCGGAAGCGACACACTAACCTCTAATATGAAAACGATGAGAGGGGTTGTGCGAGCCGGTTGAGTGAGCCCTGTTCCGCCCCTGCGGAATTCGGAGCGAAGCGTAGCACGAACTGAGGCGAAGCTGGGGAGAGAATCCCTTTCTCTCCCCAAACAGCAGCGGGCAAAGAGCCAAACGGCTCATTTCCCGGGCATTTGAGCCGTTTGGCTCTGTATTGCCCGCACCTAGACATCTAGGCACTCGTAGCCCTAGCGGAAATGTCCGAGGCGAATGCCGAGGATGGTGCCCCTTTATGATGGACGAAAAGAATAGAATGACCGTAGGCACCAAGCATTGATGTAGTTGCATTTGGATTCCGCCATTTCTCCCTTAGGAGAAACCGCCCTCTCCCATCGCCTCATACCGAATCAAAAAGAATCCCCCGCGAAATATGAAAAGAATGATAGGGCGATGGGAGAGGGCGGAACGCCGAGGGTACTCCCGAGGCGTGGCGGAAGTCATTAGTTCTCTTGGTCTTTCTGCTC
>JBGQKV010000043.1:0-4814 GCA_041499755.1 Minisyncoccia bacterium | reverse complement strand
GGAAGCTTTTGCTTATTTTCTCATCTTTCACAGTCAAAGCTATCACCGCTCTTGGCTTCTTTGAAGCTGTGAAATCTTTTATGCCTGTTCCTTTTGAAAGATTTGCCATCACTTCTACTGCAGATTTTGTTTTAATATTTGGCATAGAAAGAGAATCAACAAAAATAACTTCGCCATCTTTAAATTTCTTTGAAAGCACAGAAAAAAGTGCCGATTTCATCATGTTCTTGCTGATTTTTTTCTTGTAGTTTTTTTCAGCGAGCGGGCCGTGCGTCACACCTCCACCTACCCAGATTGGTGAGCGAGATGAACCGTGACGGGCACGTCCTGTCCCTTTTTGTTTCCATGGCTTGCGTCCTCCACCACGCACTTCTCCGCGTCCTTTTGTATCAGCAGTACCCGCGCGCTTGTTTGAGCGAATGCCTTCTACCACTTGGTGCACCAAGTCAGCATTCCATTTGGCACCAAAAATCTTCTCGGGCAAATCGATACTGCCTGCATCTGTTCCTTTTTGATTGTAAATTTTAGCTTTCAACATGATATCTTTAATTCTTTTTTATCGGCTGATTATCTCAAGCAAAGTACCGCGTCTTCCAGGCACTGCGCCTTCAATAAGCATCGTATTGCTGTCTTTATCGATCTGCACTACTTTCAAATTCTTAATCGTGATTCTGTCCGAACCCATACGGCCTGCCATACGCATACCTTTTGGCACGTGAGTGCGAAGACCTCCACCGATTGAGCCCGGCTCTCTTTCGGAATGCTTCTGACCGTGTGTCCTAGGTCCGCCGTGAAAGCCATGCCTTTTGACGACGCCTTGAAAACCCTTTCCTTTGGAAATACCAGAAACTTGCAATTTGTCCCCTGGAGCAAAGCTTGAAACGTCGATCATATCGCCGACGTTCACTTCTGATTTATCTGCTTCTTTTAGGCGAAATTCTTTCATCACGCGAAAAAGATCCCCTTTCATTTGACCGATTTGAGCTTTGTTTATTCTGTGTTTTTTCTGCTCGCCGAAGCCAACTTGGACAGAATTATACCCATCTTTGCCGCCAGCTTTAACGGAAACAACTTTCACAGGACCTGCTGTAATGACCGTCACAGGAACAACTACTCCGTCTTCACCGAAATACTGCGTCATATTTTGTTTTGTTCCCAGAATAAATTTCATTCTAATTTTTTTATGTTTTAAAGCATCTTCACATCTATCTCTACGCCAGATGGAAGCGAGAGATTGGTCAGGGCCTCAATTGTCTTTGGAGACGGGCTTAAAATATCTATCACTCGCTTGTGCACTCTCATCTCAAACTGTTCTCGGGAGTTTTTATAGATGAAAGCAGAGCGATTGACTGTATACTTTTTAATTTCGGTAGGCAGCGGCACCGGGCCCACAATCTTTGCATCATAACGGAGTGCTGTATCTATGATCTGCTTGACTGAAGCATCAAGGATCTTGCTTTCGTAAGCACGGACCCTGATACGAAGGACTACTTCTTTGTTTTCATCAGCACTAGCGCGGGTAACTTTTTTTTCCTTTACGACTTTCTTAGAAGTAGCTTTAGGGGTTTTGGCTGCCGCTTTTTTCGGCTTTTTTGTTTTTGTTTCTGTTGCCATGAAAATCTAACTAAGCGATAATCTTGGTGACTACTCCAGCACCTACAGTCTTGCCTCCTTCGCGGATAGCAAATCTCTGTTGCTCTTCGAGGGCAACCGGTGAAACTAATTTCACTGTAAATTTAGCCGTGTCTCCTGGCATAACCATTTCTACTCCGTCAGCAAGGGTCACTTCGCCGGTCACATCCGTAGTGCGGATATAAAACTGCGGCTTGTAGCCCTTGAAGAATGGGGTGTGACGTCCGCCTTCCTCTTTTTTCAAAACGTAAACTTCACAAGTAAAGTTGTCATGCGGGGTGACAGTGCCTGGCTTTGCTAAGACCTGTCCACGAGTGATGTCTTCCTTCTTGAGTCCTCGGAGAAGTACTCCGGCATTGTCTCCAGCCATACCTTCTTGCAGATTTTTGTTAAACATTTCAATACCAGTGACAGTAGTCTTTTGCGTTGGCTTGATACCGACGATTTCAATATCTTCACCTACTTTTACTACCCCTCTTTCAATCTTTCCAGTAACCACCGTTCCACGGCCTTCAATAGAAAAGATGTCTTCTACCGGCATAAGGAAAGGCTTTGAAATATCGCGCTCTGGAACTGGAATATAAGTGTCAAGGGCATTGGTAAGATCGAGGATTTTCTTTGCCCATTCATCATCAACTGATTTTGATTCAAGAGCTTTAAGAGCAGAACCGCGAATAACCGGGGCGCCAGCGCCGTCAAAACCTTGCTTGGTGAGCAATTCACGGATTTCCTCCTCCACGAGGTCAATCATGTCTTTATCGTCCACCATGTCGCACTTGTTTAAGAAAACGATAATCTTCGGCACGCCGACTTGCTTTGCAAGGAGGACGTGCTCGCGAGTCTGAGGCATAGCGCCGTCAGTAGCAGCAACCACGAGGATAGCGCCGTCCATCTGAGCGGCACCGGTAATCATGTTCTTAATGTAGTCAGCGTGTCCAGGAGCATCGATGTGCGCATAGTGGCGCGCATCTGTAGCGTACTCGTTGTGAGAAATGTTAATCGTGATCCCACGAGCTTTTTCTTCAGGAGCGTTGTCAATCTGACTAACGTCTCGAAGACGAACTGTCTTTCCAGCCATATTTAACACGTGCAAAATTGCAGCGGTCAAAGTGGTCTTTCCATGGTCAACGTGACCGATGGTGCCGACGTTTACGTGCGGCTTGTCTCTTTTAAATTCTTCTGCCATATACTTTTTGTGGCTAATAACTAAAACTCAACATACGAGAACCAGTTGCTGAGGCTTAATTACTAACGCTATTATTAATAAAACGCTTGTAAAAAATTGCAAACAAAAACTGCCAAAAGTGCAGTTATTTACATACTAGCAGATTAAAAACCTATGTCAAACCCTGCCGATTCTTTCTTGATATTTTGTAGGGTTAAAGCAGGGTCATCTGCTAAGGTTATCTGCCGGCCAATAACTAAAAGGTCGGCTCCGTCCTCTAATGCTTCAGCTGGCGTACTTACTCGGTTTTGATCGTTTGAGTCAACCCCCTTAGAGCGAATACCGGGGACTACAAGCTTTAACTCTTTAAACTCAGGATTACCCCTAAGCATTTTCAACTCCTGAGGTGAGCAAACAATACCTGAAACTCCAGCTTCCTTGGCAAGCATCGCTAAATTTATAACAGCATCATTTATATCCCTATTATAAATCTGTTGCACTTCTGAAGGAGAGAACGATGTTAAAATAGTCACTGCAAAAATTTCTTTTCCAGAAGCGACTGCTTCTTTCATCATTTTGACTCCGCCTCCCGCATGAACAGAAATTATATCTCCGGCAATATTTTCTGCACGGAGTTTTACAGTGTTTGGTATATCATAGAGTTTAAAATCCACCCACACTTTTTCTGCACCTGCTTCTTTTAACATACGAACAACGTCTGGCCCAAATTTGTCATATAAATTGTGAATTTTCACCGCATAGACTAAATGACCAACTTTTTTTACAAGTGCCACTACCTCATCAATATTTTGTATTTCATCCAGTGCTAGAATTATTTTTTTCATCTTTTTTCTAAAAATTTCTTACCATGTCCGACTGTAGTATTTATTGGAACTCCTTTTTTACAAAGAGGACAGTCCTCCGCCGTATAGATATCTACATATAACTCTGCTAGTGCCTCAAATGGCACACCAAAAATACTTTTATCTAAATTCTTATTTTTATTTATCATCGCGGTTGCAGCGACGATATTCCCCTGGGCATTTTGCACTGCCTTTATAGTTTTCAATATTGAGCCTCCGGTAGTAATAATGTCTTCAACAACAAGCACGTTTTTACCTTTTACGTATTTTTCATATCCGCGGGTAAACACTTGTTCTCCATCTACATTTTTTTCTGTATAAACTCCGAGTATTTCTCTGCCACAAATATCACTCAAGTAATACGCCGTCCATTGCGATAAAATTATCCCACCCAGCGCGGGACCGACTACTACCTCAATATTTTTATCTCTACACTTTTCTGCAAACATACGGCAGACTTTTGAAACTTCTCCTGTATGCGGATACAAAAAATCTTTATTTACATAAGTGTCAAAATGCAACCCCGATGCACCCACAAAATGATCATTTTCAAGTATTCCCCCGGTTCCCTTTAAGATTTCAACTACTTTATTCATTTCCATTATTCTTTAGAAAGTTATTTTTTGTTTTAGGACTTCGTGTTTAATATCTCGCGCCAAGTATGGGTTCCACATTGCGCCTGTTGCTGACATTACAATATCGGCTCCGTGTTTTTCATATTCTTTAAAATCGTCTACACTCATTACTCCCCCAACGCCTATAATAATATAAGAATAGCCAAGTGCAATACGTATTTTTTTTAACTTTTCAACCATATCAATACCTGCCCATTTAATAGCGTGCCCGCAGATGCCAGAACGAGCTCTGTTTTTCCCTGGAAGAGCTTGATTGCCATTTTTATCCACGATTTCTGCGGCAATAGTATTTATAGAAGAAATCCCCTGCGCGTATTCATTTGCGATTTCGGCAAGCTTTCTTAATGCTTCTTCGTCTTTATAATACCCAACTTTTAAAATAAGTGACGAATCACCCAATTCCTCACGAATCGCCTTGCAGACATTTCGTGTCATTTCCAAGTCGTAGCAAACCAATCCTTCATTCCCGATATTTGGGCAAGATAAATTCGCCTCAAATACTTTCGCACCGGTTTCTTT
>JBGQKV010000042.1:0-5003 GCA_041499755.1 Minisyncoccia bacterium | reverse complement strand
CCAAGG
Source organism: Minisyncoccia bacterium (assembly GCA_041499755.1). Classification (GTDB taxonomy): domain Bacteria; phylum Patescibacteriota; class Minisyncoccia; order Phycocordibacterales; family UBA9973; genus UBA9973. The sequence goes on along the minus strand of JBGQKV010000042.1, from coordinate 4,997 downwards.
ATTTTCTTTGAGCGCTTTTATGGATAGCGAAATCTTGCCGTCTTTTATTTCAATTATCTTGGCGCGAATTTTATCTCCTACTTTAAACATTGTACGCGGATCATCCACCAGACCCCAATCAAGCTCCGAAATATGCACGAGGCCTTCCAATCCTTCTTCTAATTTCAAGAATACTCCAAAATCCACGAGTCCAGCAATAGTGCAATCTACTTCTTCGCCAATAGCATACTTGCTGACAATTTCTTTTTTCTCTTCCGGATTATTTTCCTTTTCAGAGAAAATCAGCTTGCCTTCTTTTGGGAGCGTTGAGATTATCATTACAGAAATTTTTGTGCCGATAAGTTTCTTCAATTCCTTCAAGATTTTATCTTTATCTGAATCTTCAACGCGCGGGTAATGTTCTGGCTTCAATTGAGAAGCAGGCAAAAATCCTTGGATGCCTTGCCACTCCAAAATGAGCCCGCCCTTGTTTGCGTCTTTGACTTCCAAGTCCATCACCACTTTACCTTTGATTGCTTTTTCCGCGTCAGACCAAATGAGAGCCTGCTTGGCTTCTTTAAGTGAGAGCTCTATATAGCCGTCTTCGTTTTCCGTCTCTACGACTTTTGCTTTGATGGTGTCGCCCAAGGATATCTTTTTGATAATATCCTTGGCATTCATAAATTCTCGGCCGTAGATTATACCTGTGCCAAATGGCGCCAAGTCTATATAGACTGATGACTTTTGAATAAGAATGACAGGACCTTCTACCAAGCTCTCTACCTCCGGGCGATTCAAGCTTCTATCAAGCATTTTCTTTAACGGTGAATCTATCTCTATTTCGTCGTTTTTTATAATCATAATTTAAAAAATCCGCTCAAAAGCGGACGGTAGGTTCTAGGTGTTACTTCCTCGCCCCTTTGGCTCGTCAGTAGTGTTATCCCAAATCCTGCTTTTAATAAGCTCATACTACTACAAACACCTAAAATTGCAAGTGCAAAAAGGCTCCAAATTTGCTATAATAAATGCATGATAATTACGTATTTTGGCAAGCAATTCTTCAAGATAAATCAAGGGGAAATGGTGCTTGCTTTTAACCCGATAAGCAAAGAATCAAAGATTGGCTCTAGCGCCAAATTTGGCGCGGATATCGCTCTTGTTACCACCAATCATCCGGATTACAACGGAATAGCGCAGCTTTCGCATGGCGAACGCGAACCATTTGTCATCCAAGGCCCAGGAGATTACGAAGTGAAAGAGATTTTTATAAAAGGTTCAAACTCTTCGGCAGAAATCAGCGGGAAAAAGTACATCAACACGATTTATTCTCTTTCGGTGGATAATATTAATATTGCTTTTTTAGGAGCGCTGACGGACGCAGAAATTTCCAAGGAGGCGCGCGAGAGCATAGACGGACCAGACATAGTATTTATTCCAGTGGGTGGCGAAGGAACGCTCTCGCACAAGGTTGCCGCCAAGCTTGCGATGTCGCTTGAACCAAAAATAATTATACCGATGGATTACGATAATTCATCGCTGAAATCTTTTCTCAAAGAAATCGGCGAAGAGAAAACGGAAGCAGTGGAAAAGTTAACATTAAAAAGAAAAGATTTAGAAGGAAAAGAAGGCGAAGTGGTCGTGTTAAAGACTATATAATTTTTTATGAAAAAGCTAATACATAAATTAAGAAGGCAACCAGAAGAAGTAAGAAGGCAAATTGTATATTTGGTCACCTTTGCCGGCGCAGTGATTTTGGTTTTGCTTTGGATAATGAGTTTGGGAAAAACTCTTGGCGGACAAGAAGCAAGTGTTTCTACCAGTCAAAGTTTGCAACCACTCTCAGTTTTAAAAGACAACTTAGTCGGTGGATTAAATAGTATTTCAACTCCGTCCACCGATGCAACAAGCCAGTAAAACTTATGGCCAAAAAAGATGAACCAATTTCAAGCAAAGAAAGAACAGATGGGATAATCCCGGTAAATGTCGTGACGGAAATGAAGGAATCCTATTTGGCTTATGCCATGTCGGTCATTACTGCACGCGCCTTGCCGGATGTTCGGGATGGTTTGAAACCAGTGCATAGGAGGATACTGTTTGCCATGAATGAAATGGGCCTCACTTACGCTTCGCGATTCAGGAAGTCTGCCACGGTCGTCGGAGATGTGCTCGGAAAATATCATCCACACGGAGACGTGGCCGTATATGACTCGATGGTGGGCATGGCGCAAGAGTTTTCTTATCGTTATCCGCTCATTTTAGGGCAGGGAAACTTTGGCTCAATAGATGGAGACAGTGCCGCGGCGATGCGTTATACCGAAGCCAAAATGTCCAAAATTTCAGCCGAGCTTTTGCGTGATTTGGAAAAAGAAACGGTTGATTACAGGCCGAACTATGATCAGACTCGCAAAGAGCCGATAGTCTTGCCATCAGCCGTGCCGGCACTCTTATTAAATGGCACCCTAGGTATTGCCGTAGGAATGGCGACAAATATTCCATCGCACAATTTAACTGAAGTGATGGATGCCACAATGCATTTGATTGAAAATGAAGATGCCACTACTGAAGATTTATTACAATTTATAAAAGGCCCGGATTTTCCGACCGGAGGCCTGGCTTACGGCTACAAAGATATGCTCCATGCTTACTCTACTGGCCGAGGCGGAGTCGTCTGCCGAGGCGAAGCGGAAATCACCGAGCAGAAAAGCGGGAACTTTCAAATAATAATCACTTCCATTCCTTTCCGGGTGAATAAAGCGAATCTGATAATGGCTATCGCCGAATTAGTACAGGAAAAAAAACTGGACGGCATTAAAGGGCTTCGAGATGAGTCAACCAGAGACATCCGAGTAGTGATAGATTTAAAGTCCGGCGCGCATCCAGAAAAAGTGCTCAATTATATTTACAAAAATACTCAGCTGGAGCAGAATTTTAATTTCAATATGGTGGCGCTAGTTGACGGTGTACCGCAAACCCTATCCCTTAAATCAATCCTTTCTGAATTCATTTCGCACCGAAGGGAAGTGGTAAAGCGAAGAAGCCAATATGATCTCCGAAAAGCCGAAGAGCGCGAGCATATTTTGCTCGGACTCAAAAAAGCGCTTGATTTTATAGATAAAGTAGTGAAAATCATCCGTGGGTCCAAAGATGGCGCTACAGCCAAGATATCTTTGACGAAAGAATTTAAGTTTTCAGACCTGCAGGCGCAGGCGATTCTTGATATGCGACTGGTGAAGCTTGCGAATTTGGAGCGAAAACTTGTGGAAGAAGAATTAAAAGAACGCCAAACATTTATCAAAGAGATAAAAGAGCTTCTTGCCAGCCCAAAGAAAATGCTAAAAGTTATCGGCGACGAATTGAAAGAAATAAAAGAAAAACACCAAGATGAACGCCGGACAAAAATAATCAAAGGCGGAATAAAAGAAATTTCCGATGAAGACTTGATACCGGATAAAGAGACGATGCTGGTATTCACCGCCGGCGGGTATGTGAAGCGCACCGATCCATCTGAATACCGCTCGCAAAAGCGCGGAGGTGTGGGCGTAGTAGATTTGGAAACAAAAGAAGAAGATTTTGTGACGATGCTATCATCCGGCTCTACTCACAGTGATCTGCTTTTCTTCACCAACCTCGGCAAAGCCTATCAAATGAAAATGTATGACATTCCGGAAGGACGTCGCGCCACCCGCGGAAAATCAATCATGAACTTCTTATCGCTCTCAGGTGAAGAAAAAGTGACTTCAATATTGACTATGCCGAAAGAAATGAAAAAGTCCCCGATTTTCCTTATGCTTGTTACTAAGAACGGCACAGCTAAAAAAATGGAGGGCGTTGCATTTAAAGATGTGCGCCGAAGCGGGATCATTTCTATCCGGCTCGATAAAGGCGATCAGCTTGCTTCCGCCCTTCTCGTAGATAAGGGCGACGAAGTAATGATCGCTACGACAAACGGCCAGTCGATAAGATTTAAAGAATCAGACATTCGTGAGATGGGGCGTACGGCTGGCGGAGTGCGCGGCATAAAACTTTCTAAAGGAGATGAGGTGATAGGAGTGGATGTGATAAAAAAAGAAAATAAAGAAGGAGCATTTCTAACAATGAGCGCAAACGGCCTCGGTAAAAAGACCAAGCTTTCTGAATACAAGACGCAAAAGCGCGGAGGCTCTGGAATAAAGACTGCAAAGATTAATGCCAAGACTGGTAAATTGATAGTATCAAAAGTTTTGACGGGCGAGGAAGAAGAGCTCATCGCTATGTCTAAAAAAGGCCAAGTCATCCGCACCGCACTCAAAGATATTCCATCTCTCGGCCGGCAGACCCAAGGGGTGACGATAATGCGCCTCAGGCCCGGTGACGGCATCGCATCTTTAGCCTGCGCGTAGTATAATTAAACTATGTTCGCTGATCCTGTGAAAATTTTGCAAAACTTCGGCCTAGCCGATGCGATGGTTGTAGCTGACTTTGGAGCCGGATCCGGCTTTTATTCCGTTGCAGCTGCGAAAATGGCGCCTAACGGAAAAGTATATGCTATTGAAGTGCAAAAAGATTTTTTGCCAACCATTAAACTCAAAGCGCAGACGGAAGGATTGAAGAATATAGAATGCATCTGGGGTGATATTGAAAAAATTGGCGGTACAAAAATAGGAGACAAGGTAGCAGATGTTGTCATCATTTCCAATGTTTTGTTTATGGCAGAAAACAAAAAAAAGCTTCTAGAAGAAGCCCATAGGATTCTAAAATCGGACGGCAGAGTTTTATTTATTGATTGGTCTGACTCGTCTTCCTCCCTCGGTCCGACCAAAGATCGGACGGTAGATCCTAAAAAAGCCAGACAAATGTTTGAAATCGATAAATTTGTTTTCGATAGAAATATTGATGCAGGAGAGCATCACTATGGTATGATATTTAAAAAGATATGAAAGTAGGGAATTTCCAACTTATAATTTTAATTGTCTTCATCGTAGCGGCTGTTTTTGGTATTTTGGTTTTTGCCGGTCTTATACCGATAGGAAATAAAAGTG
>JBGQKV010000041.1:0-5104 GCA_041499755.1 Minisyncoccia bacterium | reverse complement strand
ATTCGTCAAAGGGGATAATACAAAGCATGCTTCCAAGAAAAATTTCTAAGCTTAATCATGTGAAAACCGTACCGGAAACCGACACAGGTGGTCAGGTCGAGAAGACCAAGGCGAACGAGTGAGAGATCCCCAAGGAACTCGGCAAAAAAGCAGCCGTAACTTCGGAATAAGGCTTGCCCCAATTTATTGGGGCCGCAGCTAAAGTTTCTCTGGCAACTGTTTATCAAAAACACAGCTCCCTGCGAACTCGCAAGAGGATGTATAGGGGGTGACACCTGACCAATGCCAGAAGGTCAAACATGGTCGTTTGTAATAGCAATATTATTGGTGAACTATGTAAGCCCTGGTGAATGTCGGCCGTAACTATAACGGTCCTAAGGTAGCGAAATACCTTGTCGGGTAAGTTCCGACGCGCACGAATGGTGTAATGACTGGAAAACTGTCTCGGGGACCAGCTCGGTGAAAATACAATACCGGTGAAGATGCCGGTTAAGTGCAGTTAGACGAAAAGACCCTAGAAGCTTTACTATAGCTTGATATTGAGCATGTTTTTTTGCTGCGTAGAATAAGTGGGAGACTTTGAAGGAGCGTTTTCGGATTCTCTGGAGTCGACAGTGCAATACCACTCTTTAAACAGGCATGTTCTAACCAATACGGCAAAAACGTATTGAGACAGTATCTGGTGGGTAGTTTTACTGGGGCTGTACCCTCGAGGGTTTGAATTTGATTCGAACCTTCGAACTTTGCAGCCTCGGGAGATTTGAGATATCTCGAAACAAATAAAATAGGGGGGCTTTCACGAGCAATCATGATTGAACAGTTGACAATATCGGTGGAAGTCCTATAATTGAATTATTAATAGGATAATACCGAGGGAAAATTAATTATGGAAAATCAAAATAACATGGGGAAAGGGAAGATGGAGACTGACTCTGAAAGACAAGTAAGAGAAGCTGGAGAAAGACTCCAAGCTTCTTTTAAGGCTACAGCAGAAACATACGCGCCCTTGTTATTCGGTATTTCTGATGAAAAAAAATTTAAAGAAGTACTGTCTAAAATTATTGAAATGGAATCTTATCACCACACTTTAGGTGGAGAGGATTGGCCGACAGGAATTCATTTTTCAGCTGAGAATAGAATAAATGAAATAGAAAAAGAGTTGGGTTTACCACACACAGATTTTCATGCAGGTGAATATGACTTTCCGGATAGTATATCTGAAGATTAAATCAAAATTAATTACCCGTAGAGACTAAACGTCAACCGTCCTTTTTTAGGACGAAGATATAGTCCGTCCTGCATAGTAATATGCAGATTAACAAAGAGCCTAAAGAGTAAAGGAGGGGTTTAAAGGTCAGCTAGGCGCGAATGGAAACCGTGCCGATAGTGTAATGGCACAAGCTGGCTTGACTGTAAGAGGTACATCTCAAGCAGGTGGGAAACCAGAACATAGTGATCCGACCATTCGCATTAGATGCGGTGGAAGCTCAACGGATAAAAGCTACTCTAGGGATAACAGGCTAGTTCCGCCCAAGAGTTCATATCGACGGCGGAGTTCGGCACCTCGATGTCGGCTCACCTTAGCGCGGCGGTGGAGAAGCTGCCAAGCGTTTGGCTGTTCGCCAATTAAAAAGGTACGCGAGCTGGGTTCAGACCGTTTAGGTCATAAATTTATTTGTGATTTGGACGATCTGAACCCTCAGAGGAATTTGAACTTAAAAATTTGAACTGTTTTAATCGAAATCAATCATACCAAAGTATTTGGTATCACGGCGGCTTATTATAGAAATATAATATGGCAAGCTAACTTATATCGGAGAAATCCTACTTTACAAAAAGAGGACAACGCCGAGGGAAATCCGCCAGTGGCGGATGCCCGTAGAGACTGAATGTTAGCAATCTCGCAAGAGATTATGTCACAGTCCAATCCCCAAAGTAATTTGGGACGTCCCATTAGAACTGACGGTCGACAAGCGACCTACTTCTAACGGGAAAAATAGATGCGTGAGACAGGTTGGTCTCCTATCTACTGCACTCGTTGATTCTTGAGAAGATTTGTTTCTAGTAGGCCCATAAGGCTCTTGCTACTTCACGAAGAAATTTGTGATGAAAAAGTGGCTAATAACGGTGGAGTCTTCATTGATGTTTCTTGTTCGATGAAAAGTAATATCATTCGATCCTTGATGTTATGATTCGCTTGAGGACCAGAAATGTGATAAGATAATACCGTGGGAAGTCGATCTAAAATTGAGTTGTCTTATATTGCCGGTTTCCTTGATGGGGATGGTAGCCTGATGCTTCAGTTAAAGAAGCGCAAAGATGGAATTTTAAAATTCCGCTTTATGGCAACCATTTGCTTTTATCAAGATACTAGGCACGAAAAGACTTTGTATTGGATAAAAGAAGTTCTAGGCATCGGTTATATCTCCAAAAGAAATGATGGAATGACTGAGCTTCGAATAAATGGATATAAGCAAATAAGAGAAATTCTTAAGAGCTTGTCACCCTATATTCGATTTAAAAAACTTCAAACTTCTGCGCTTTTAAAAGCGTGTGAAATATTATCTAATACTAAGTTTAGTAAGTTAGGGAATACGCAATTAAAAAAACTTGTTGGTCTGATTTTAGTAATTCAAAGTGAAAACTATGTTACTAAAAAGAAGAAAACAAAAAACGAATTGCATAAAATTTTAGGTTTGACCCCGTAACGACTTGTTGCTGATTAGATAATCAGCACGGACTTATATAACACTGGAAAGTTTTAACGTTGTTAAAACAGGTTTATATTTGTAATACGCCAACATCCTCGTCTGCCAATCGGTGGAACGGATGAAGATATAGTCTGCACTCCTAGAAATAGGGGAGATATGTGACGAGAGGACCGAAATGAACTGACCTCTGGTGTACGAGCTGTCCTGCCAAGGGCACTGCTCGGTAGCTATGTCGGGAATGGATAACCTCTGAAAGCATCTAAGAGGGAAGCCAGCTTCAAGATTAGGAATCGTTAAGAACCGTGAGAGATGATCACGTTGATAGGCTTTAAGTGGAAGCGCGGCAACGCGTTAAGCTGAGAAGTACTAATGTTTCGATTCCTGTTAAGAAATTTGGAAATCACAACTCCTATGAAAATAGGGGACCAAAAATGTTTTAAAATCCGAGAAATGGGAATTACTGTTTTTCTTTGTTCTTTTCCCATAAAAGATATGCGGTGGCAAGTATCAGGTATAGAGATTTTTGGCTGGTGTCTTGAAGTGAGGTCTTACAAGCTTTTACAAGTGCAAACACTCAAACCAAATAATTTTTATGATCTTGTCATCGCGCCCAATAAAGAGCAAAGAAAATTTACTCTTTGCTCCTATTTTTCGGATTTTAAATGCAACCCCGCTATGGCGGGGAGAGATCGAGTTTTCAGTGTTGGTGATTTGTCGTAGTGGTCACACCTCTTCCCATTCCGAACAGAGAAGTTAAGCACTATAGAGCCGATGATAGTTCTATTGAGCGAAAGTAGGCAATCGCCAGCACCGAGTACTTGATTGAAAAATAAGGGTTTTTGTTAGTTATCCACATGCTTTCTTTAGTTAGAGAAAGTTATTATTGGTATAATTAAGGTGTTAATTCTTGGGGTCTTTATGAATTTAGATTATATTAAAAAATAAAAATAGTTCCTTAGAACTTTCTAGGGAGTTGTTTCTATTTCTTAAATTGTTTTATTATTAGTTGCGCTTTGAAAATTGAAGAGTAAATAGGTGAATCAAAAGATTTTTTTATTTTCCTATTTACGTTTCAATCCGAAATGTAAACACAAAAGCTTCCGAAAGGAAGCTTTGTAACTGGAATATTACTTTGTGTGCAAAACCGTTGCTTCTGATAAAGGGGTGACGGTTTTGCGTTTCACCTTTTCCTCTACCATTTCTGATTTCCGTTTCTTTCGGTATACCCTAGGAAACTTCCACCACTTACCGCTCTTTGTTGGGACACAAACACCATTGCGCATGACGCAATTACAAAGTGTGAATAGTCCGTCTTCTGATGGGAAGCATAACTGCTGTAAACTAATTATTTGATTACTCATATAATTCTTTGTGTTACATGTTGCTTCCGACTAGCTTACGGGGGTTAAACCAACATGTAATTTAGAAAAAGTATTTTCATCTATAATTATTTTTTCACCTTCCTCTCTCACTATTTATCCTTCTTTGCGTCACCATAACCTGGCAAAGGAAGATGTTCGACTGTTGAACTCTTCTTTTCCTTGGCATCTTCAACAGGTTCAAACCTACCAAGTTTGTCTCGACCAGCGAGACGAGATTGTCTATCTGCCATACTTTTTAAATATGTTTACGTTAACTAATAATAGACTGACAATCGACCTCATCAGTGACGGTTTTCAAGCACATCAAGTGCAAGCATTTCTTCTTATAGGAAGATGGATATGCCGACAAACAAAAAAAGCCCCAATGACCGGGCTTGTAGGTTTTAATGGTTTCCCATCATTACCCTGCGCGAGCAGGGTTTGACCCCTGCAAGCACCGTCATTAAGGCTTTTACTTTTTTAAATGTAGCACATGGCACTTTATAAAGTCAAATCCTTACTAAACCCGGTCACCCTCATCTTTTCATCAGAGGATACAAACATTATAATAGTTGTTGCCTGAAACAGCAAAATATAACTGTGGATAACTCTGAAATTTTAACCAAATTTAAAAGTCACACCTCCTTCTTACAGAAGCTGTCCACTCATTGGACTTTTTACTACGTAAAAATTCTCAATGAGTCTTGCAGTCGGGTCCCTGACCCAACTTCACCCATTCCGAACAGAGCAATTAAGCCCGCTAGTGCTGATGATAGTCCCATTGGGGCGAAAGTAGGTAGGCGCCAGAACAATGTATTTGAGGAAATCTAAGAATTACCACTAAATTTAGTGGGTTTTTGTGTGTTATTTAGAATTACCTTATCCCTCTCTTTACTTTTTTGTATTAAGTGATATGATATAGATCTAGTTCATTGTAATATAAACCATTTAATTCTATAAAAAATGTCAGACTTCTCAATTAACAAAAATATTTTTGATCGACTTGTATCAGAAGGAAAACTAATTTTGTTT
>JBGQKV010000040.1:0-5209 GCA_041499755.1 Minisyncoccia bacterium | reverse complement strand
TTTAGGCGCGCTAATCGGGTATCAGCTACGCCTCATCATCGCTCTCGGCAAGAAGCGTTCCATTGAGATAGACATCAAAGATATGATGGTCTCTGCAAAAGAAGAAGCGCAGAAGATAGTGGACGAAGCAAAAGGCAAATCTGAGACGACGCTGGCCGAGTTAAAGAACGAAGAAAAAAAGAAAGTCGAAGAATTTAAAGAGACAGAAAAAAGACTCATTAAAAAAGACGAGCTTTTGGACGCGCGACAGCTTGAGATAGATAAAGAGGTAGAAAATATAAAATTAAAAGTAGAAGATATTAAGAAAATCCAGGACCGAGTGGAAAATGCAGAGAATGCTGTGCGAGTAGAGCTTGAAAAAGTAGCCAAGCTTACTCAAGAGGAAGCCAAAGAGGAGCTCTTGAAAGACATTGAGAAAAAGTATGAGGAAGATATTTTAATTAGAATGCAGAAGCTGGAGAACTCCAACGATGAGAAATTGGATCGCCGTGCCAAAGACATCTTGGCGACATCTATTCAGCGCTTGGCATCTTCGACTGCTTCAGAGTTGATGACAACGATCGTCTCAATACCAAACAATGAAATCAAGGGAAAAATCATCGGAAAAGAAGGCCGAAACATTCGTGCCTTTGAGCGGGCAGCCGGCGTGGAGCTCATCGTGGATGACACCCCGGGCTCTATCGTCATCTCTTCTTTTGACCCAATACGAAGACAAGTGGCCCGTGTTGCGCTTGAGAACTTGATTTTAGATGGGCGCATCCAGCCAGCCAAGATTGAAGAGCTCGTAGAGAAAGCGAAAGAAGAAATAAATAAAATAATCAAAGAAAAAGGCGAGCAGGCAGTTTATGAATGTGGAATATTTAATTTTGATCCTAGAATCGTAGCCATCATCGGCCGATTATATTTCCGTACCAGTTATGGGCAAAATGTTCTCCAGCACTCTATTGAAATGGCGCACATTGCCGGGATGCTCGCTGAAGAGCTTGGCGCGGATGTAGCGATAGCAAAAGCCGGAGCCCTCGTGCACGATATTGGAAAAGCGCTAGACCACGAAGTGCAAGGTACACACATTGAAATCGGTATGCGAATACTTCAAAAATTCGGCGCAGACGAGCGCATCATCACCGCGATGAAATCCCACCATGAAGACTATCCGTATGAAACTATCGAATCCATCATCGTGCAGACAGCGGACGCCATCTCTGGTGGACGCCCAGGCGCAAGACGTGACTCTGTTGAGAACTATTTGAAGCGTTTGGCAGAACTTGAAGCCCTAGTAAACGGTTTTGAAGGAGTGGAGAAATCTTACGCTCTACAAGCCGGCCGTGAAATCCGCATCTTCGTCACTCCAGACAAAGTTTCCGATGCTGAAGCCAAACTTATGGCACGCGACATAGCCGCTAAAATTGAACAAGAACTAAAATACCCAGGTGAAATCAAAGTCACCTTGATAAGAGAAAACCGCATAATTGAATATGCGAGGTAAGTGTGGATAACTTGCTTTTTTAATTAAAACCTGCTACACTAACAACATCCTTACGAAAAAGACCCTTATGCGGTTCCGTCCGCATCGGGGGCTTTTTCTTTTTATTCAGATTTTTCCAGAATATTTTTCTGTTCTAAAATATATGAAATTCTCACGCCTGTTCTTTTTAGTAAAATAGAGCACTTGCTCGTCTCGTAAGGAGATAAAACAACCAGCATTTTGTTTTTTTCTTTCAAAAATTTTACTAAGGGAGCGTAGTCTCCATCGCTTGATACAAGAATAGCTTTATCAAACTTATTTTCGTATGCATTTTGCATAGCATGTACTACAATGTCAGCGTCACAATTGCCTTTCGCTTTCCCATTACCGTCATAAATTACTTCCTTAAAAACAAGAGTGTAGCCACACTCTTGTAACTTGGTGTAAATGTCTTTATATTTTGGCATCAGTCCTAAAAATAGATACGCTTGTTCTACCCCATACTTTTCTTTCAGCCAAACACGAAAGCGTTTGTAGCTGAACTCCCAGCCGAAAGTTTTTACACCGTTATGTAAATTTGCTCCGTCTATATATGCAACATTGTTTTGATCGTTCTTCATATTTGTTCTTCTTCTTTACAATATTTCTCTGAAAAATCTTTTAGAGCAACTTTTATATCCTTAAGTCCACCATCCATTATTGCATCGTTTGTAGTTGGCGTTTTGGGAATAAGTAATTTAACTCCACCAGTAAAATCAAAAGCATGGAATGAATCATTCTTAATAATGCCAGCTTGTCCTGAATTTGATTTTTGAGTCTCATCTTTTGGCAATTGTCTTTTTGGACGAACAATAACTTTAGGTGACCAATTTGCCATTTTAGTTGCATCTTTACCATATTTTTCGTAATCATTAATTACTTTAATAATACGAGATTTATAAGTAGCTAAGGATGCAGCATTGAATTTCCCTTTTGAAAAAATACTATTAGAAATTTGGTTAAGATTTTTTTTAAACTCATCTATTGAAGCTTTTTCTTCTTCATTCAACTCTTTCTCAAAGAGTTTCAAGCCTGTTTTTAGAGCTATGCCTGTATTTTCAGGATATTTCCGGCTCTTAACTGCCCTATCTATAAAATTATATAATTCCTCAAATTTATTCATGGTTTTTTCGCTAAAACTGATAATGCATTAATACTAGCAAATTGGCTTACTTAAGTCAAGAAAAATTGTAGCTATATATGTGGATAACTTATTATAGCTTACATAATATAGCTATATTGACAGTAGTATAGAAAAAACTCAATATAACTTTTAGTTACAATCCGTAATAAAACCGTATCATCGAATACGCGAGATAAAATAGGTTAAAAAGAAAAACCCCTGGACTTATAATCCAAGGGCTTCAAATTAAAACACGGAACCACGTTTTAAGGTATTCGGTATTGATCCTTAAACCCACTTAAACTATATAGTATTTTCTCAAACTCGCAAGCGAGGAAGAAACAGCGCCCATTGGCTCCCCAAAATGAGATTTTTGAGGTCAACGGCTCAAACCGCCCGGTTTGAGCCGTTCAACCTTTCACCACAGAGGAAAAATCAGGGGGCTAGAAAAGGCTCTTTCTGGGGACATCCTTGCCTGCTTTCATTTGCAAACTGCCTTTTCTCTCGGCTCTCTGCTTCATCAGCTCGTTTACTTCGTCAGCCAAAATTTCCTTGATTGGATGCTTTTCTCTTATGGATTGATTGGCCATTTTTACCATCCCTTCGGCGGTTACTTTTGCCCAGCCGACTTTTTCAGCATCTTTCTCATAATCTACTGCTTGAAATATATCAAGGTGCTCATAATCGCGCACATTGCGATCATATTTTTGCCATTTACTTAAAAGATCTCGAGCAACTTCCATTTCAAGGATATCCATTTTCTTTTTTGATTCGAGGGCTCTTCGTGTCTCTAGTACTACGTTATTCATTATTTCTTCGTAATCAAGGCCGAGCTTTTTTGTCCTATCATCTTCCATATATGCATACACTTCGTCCACAAACATCCTTTCTTTCATTCTTTCTATATCTTTGCCTGGCTCTTTAGAAATCTTCTCAAGAGAACCTTTGTAAGTCTCATTGAAAGATTTTTTAGGTTGCTCTTTTTCTTGGTTTTTATTTTGCTCTTCCCGCTCTTTGAACTCATCGCGAGTGGCTCTTTCGTGAAAAATATAACGATCCTTTTTAAAGCGATCCTTAAGTTTAAGAAGGGGCACAACCAGAAGGAGCAGAAGTAAATTAGGAAGAGGGACAACTACGACCTCTTTTTGTTTGTTTTCATATTCTATGGTTATAGAAACTCCCCTTTTTGAGGCAAAAAGATTATCGAGCTTCGCTTTAACTTCTGGATTATTCTCAAAAGCGCCCGAATTGTATTCTTTTGTAAGCCAAAACATCTTATCCGGGTCACTTAAGTCTTTTGGGGCCCACTCGTCTGCCAATGCTCCAAGTGTGCTGTATTCTTCCTCGGAGAACTGGATCTCTGCTCCTTCAATATCCGCGATAACCGAGTCATTGATTCCCATTTTCTGCAATGCTTCCCGTACGACTGGCTCCATGTTAGATGCGCGCTTTTTAGAAAGTTCTATATTTTCTTGATCAACATTCCCTGGAGCTACAGTTCCTGGGCCCTTTATTTCGGGCCCTTCAGGAGAAGCTAGTCCGGTTATTTTTATACTTTTAATTTTTAGGTCGTGAAATTCTAAGTTCTCTCCGCCATGCTTCTTTTCGTAAACTTTTTTAGAATTATCAGAAGGATCCACGTAAGTTATAGCATCAACCAGCTGTTCTCTTATTTTTTGTTCTATATACTCCACCGTTTTCTCTTGATCCTCCTTGCTGGTCGCTTGAGCAAGATCAAATTGCCTCGCATAAAGGTAAGGTATTTCGGCTTGCGCAGTTCCTTCCATTTCTTTTACCGTTGTCCAGTCAGCCTGAAATGGAAAAAGGGTGGCCCATGGGTTAAAGACCGGCTTGCCGTCTTTAATCATAGTGAAGCGATTGTACACATCAGTAACACCCAATAAGTGTTCTTTATTTTCTGTTTGAGAAATATTGTAACTTTTGGAAGCCTCAACGGCGCTAACTTTAGCAGAGTCCCCCTCTGCACGGGCTGCATTCAAAGTTGCCGCGAGTCCTAAGGTAAGAAGTTTTATCTCTTTTGGGGTCGCTCGAAGGTACTCGAGCACGCTTTTATTCTTTTCTACACTTTTACTTCCTTCTGCTTTTTTCGCCAAAAATCCTTCAAACATTTTCATAGTTTTATTATAACAGGATTTTTAGAAATAGAAAATCCCTCAAACATTCCTGTCTGAGGGATTGAGAAGAAAGGGCAAAGCTATCCTGCAAAACAAGATTGATATCACAGAATTCGGATATCGCCCAAGAGCATAAAAAATTTCAGAGAAATTACAATGAAGAATTCAAAATATTTAATGAAGGTGTTTCTATAGACATAGATATGGTTCTCACGCCAAATAAAATCATAATAGTTGATTTACTACCCCCGTTTACTACATTAGTCATAGAAAATAGAAATATTATTGAACTCCAAAAACAAGTTTTTGAGATAATCTGGCGATCTATCGCTTAAGTTATTTTATTTCCAAGCGCCGAGGATAAGTCCGAAGGCGATGAAGGTCAAAAGCTGAGCGCCGGAGGAAATCCAGAACATTTTCCAAGCCATTTTTGAAGGCTTGCCGCTC
>JBGQKV010000039.1:0-5284 GCA_041499755.1 Minisyncoccia bacterium | reverse complement strand
TCGTCTACTAAAATTAACTTCGGGAATCCCCCCGAAAGCATCATTTTGAGCTCCGGCAAAAAGCTCCACATAACTTTCACCATTCCGACAACCCCTTTTGTCTTCAAAAAATCTGGGAAAAACCGCACGGCAAGCTTCATCGTCTTATCATCATAGGATTCCAATGTTTCTGGATTTTCTTCTAATATCTCATCCACCAACCGCCCTAACGGTTCTAAGTCATTCATAAACACCGCCACTAATTTGGAATACTTCGGATTTTTTACAAGCCGAAAAGTAATCTCCGTAGCAATACCTAAGGTCCCCTGCGAGCCAACTAATAATTTATTTAAATCAAACACGGAGCCAGAATCAGGAAAATTCTGACCGTGTCGGAGCCCCCGCAGAGAGGGTAAAGCGGCGGAATTTTGCTGATTCTGGTGTAGGACATTCCACAAATAATAACCGGCAGAATTTTTATGAACTTTCGGCTTGGCGAGTTTTACTTCTTCTTCATTGTTTTTTATAAGCTCGTAAAGCTTTTTATATCTTTCATCTTGATTTGAAATATCACTGATTGAAATTGGCATAACTCTCCTTTCAATACCATCAGAAAAAACAACTTTTGATTCAACAACATAATCCTCGGTCTTCCCATACTTAAGTGTCCGCTCACCGGCAGAATTGTTTCCAAACATTCCACCCATAGCATTCAAACTTTTTGAAGCAGTATAACAAGGCAAAATTAAACCTTTCTCCAGTGTTATCTTTTCAAAATCTCGGTAAAACATTCCGGGTTGGACTGTAATCTTATCTCCTTCAAATGCAATCAATTTATTCATGTGCCTGGTGAAATCTAAAATAATAGATTCCCCTATCGCCCCACCGGACATATCTGTGCCAGCGCAACGAGCAGTGATAGAAAGATCAGGATACTTATTTTTATTCTCACTTACCCACTTCACTAAATTTTGCACATCTTCTGAATCCTGCGGAAAACATACGACCTTTGGCCTCACCAAAAACACACTCGCATCATGCGAATACTTTGCGAGTGTCTCCTCTCCATCTTCTACTTCCCCTTTAAAAAATTTTAGAATTTCTTCTTTCATATCCATAAAACCTTTATTCCAACATTCTAACGAATGATAGAATGTTCTTACCACGATTAGTCAACTTATGGCGTATAGATTTTCCATCACTTCTTTTCATTACTAATCCAGAAACTGCCATCTTACTGACGTGGGAAGATATGTTTTTAATATCAGATTTAACTTTCTCTGAAATTTCCTGGATAGAAAGTTCTGGCTCTTTTTGTAGTAGCTCTAAAATCTGGAGTCTTCTATGATTAGCAACTCCTTTTATTATCCTTTCTAATTCTCTATGTGTTTTTTTCATGATTATTTTTTTATTCCATCATTCTATAGAATGTTAGAATGTATTATAACTTATTGTGCAAGTACTTCAAAATCACTGCCACCGATCTATCTTCCTGCATTTTACCGGACAAGGCTAATTCTTTGAGTTCTTCAGAAGAAACTTCTACTGTTTCAATTTCCTCGTGTATTTCCAATTGCTGACCAACTTCTTTGTATGTATTTACGACAAAATAATATAAGTCCCATTCCAAGCTTCCTCCACAAGCTGAAGTAACATAATGTTCCATTTGGAGAGGTTCTATGCCAGCTTCTTCAATTCCTTCCCTTTTTACTGCTTCTTCAGTTTTAGATTTAATATCTTCTCCACTTTTTAAAAAATCTTTATAATCTGAAAGAGAATCAAAAACTTTGCCACCAGGCAATCTGTAATCTATTTCTTTCAGGCCGTGTCGGCGCTCTTTGCTTATTAAAAAATTTCCTTTTGGAGTTCTAATAATCAATCTCACGCCTGGGGCTCTTCTTGCTCTTTCGTATAAAACTGCCTGTCCATTTTTCTCCACAGATTCCTGGACAACTTCAATCATTTTCCCCTCGTAGACAATTTTTTCGTTTTTATTACTCATTTAATTTAAAATTTGTTTTACATCTGAAAGATCTACTCTTCTGGATAATTTTTTCTTATAGTTTATTAAATTCTGTAGCGGAATTACAGGAATTTTTATCCCATAAATTTCTTTCTTTACACTTGTCGATGGGTTAAAACCGAGTTTGTTCCATTTCTTTGTTTTTTTGTTAAAAATCTTAATTAGACCTAGTCCCGAAATATCAATATATTGGCCTTTGTATTTCAAAGTAAGAAGTAGTAAATCCCAATTCCTATCTTTATATCTCTTAGGACCCCATACAATATATTTTTTAACATCCCGAAAAAAGGTTTCAGTATCCTTCACATCCTTAACCTCCACATCAATATCAGCTAGTTCTCTCTTAGAGCCATATATTTTTGCAGCAAAGCCTCCTCTGATTTCAAAATTAATTTTTCGTTTTTTAAGAATTTTTACTATCCATTTTAATGCGGCTTTTGTATCCTTCATTTAAGAATTTATTTAATCCCATTAAAAAGCTTTAATCTTTCTTCTACCACTTTTTCAATTGCATCCACAGCGGGTTGCAAAATTTTTGCCGGGGTTATCTCGGATGGTTGAGCTTTCAAGGATTCTTCAGTAGCTTGCCTAAATGCAAGACGAATCTCACTGTTTATGTGAACAATTGAAATTCCAGCTTTAATAGCGTTTGTAAAATCTTCATCGCGAAGTCCTGAGCCGCCGTGAAGAACAAGTGGAATGCCTGCAGCTTTTCTTATTTCTGCTACAAGCTCTGCATTGATATGCGGTTTGCCAGATTTAATCAACCCGTGAATAGAGCCGACAGATGGCGCGAATAAATCTATGCCTGTCATTTCCACAAATTTTTTAGCATCTTCTGGCTTAGTCAAAACACCTGCACCCTCTGGTATTTCATCTCTGACGACTGATCCGTAACCTATAAAGCCAAGCTCAGCTTCTACTAAAATATCTCGCCCGGTTTTTGCCGATAATTCTTTCGCGTAGTCCACACATTGCTTGGTGACTTTTGCATTTTCTTCAAAGCTCAATTTGGCCGCATCAATAATAGCCATGTCAAAACCTGCGTCTAATGCAGATTTTACAGATTCAAAACTCATATGATGATCGGCGTTTAGGAAAATCGGATAGTTATCCCGCTCGCGAAGAGTTTTAACGAGGGCGACAGCTTCTTCCCTGCCAGCAAATTTCTCTTCGCCTTCTGAAAGGCCAATTATGATTGGAACGTTGAGTTTTTTAGCAGCATTATAAATACCGTGTAGAGCTTCAAGATTAGAAATATTAAAATGCCCAATAGCTACATGCTTCTCTTCCGCTTCTTTTATATATTCACGCAGTGTTTTCATCCCGTTAGAGATAGGAAATCTTTAGATTTCCGTACCTTAAATTATTGTTTATAAGTAAATCAACCATTGTAATTAAGTATTTTTTTTTAGAACCCATTAAACCAATAAATCTCTAACGGGATTCATTCCTCTATTATAGCATTTCTTTGAGTAATTTTATAACTACTTGAGGATTTGCTGAGCCATTTGATTCCTTGATTACTTTGCCTACAAGGGACATAATTGCATTCTCTTTACCGCTCTTGTATATAGCTACAATCTCTGTATTTTCATCAATTATTTTTTGCACTAGTTGTTTTATTTCCCCTTCGTCACTTTTTTGGAGTAAGTTATTTTTTTCAATGTATTTTTTTGAATCTACATGATCTTTAATAATAAGAGGAATTAAATCTTTGGCTACCCTGGAGCTAATCTTATTCTCTACCAACATTGAAATAAGATTAGCAAAACTTTCAAAGTCATTTAAATGAAGGTCAATATCCTGTTTATGAAGCGCCATAACATCGGTAATAAAATAATTTGAGGCGGTTTTTATGTATTCTTTCTTGTTTGGTAAATAAGTCATTACTTGACCAAACATAAAGTCAATTATTTTGTCGTTTATATAAACTTCAACTTCTTCTTCGTTTAAATTATAATCTTTTTTAAACCTCTCGCGTTTAGCGACAGGAAGCTCGGGCAAATTCTCTTTCATTTGTTTTAAATCAAAGGCCTCGTGGAGCTTCATTTTTGGTAGATCCGGATCTGGGAAATATCTGTAGTCTGCACTGCCTTCTTTTTTTCTTTGGGAGAATGTCGTACCTTTGCCTTCGTTCCATCCCCGAGTCTCCTGCACTATCTCACTTCCCATACCTCCCTCTAAAAGCTTTATCATTCTATCCAGCTCGTATTTTATTGCGCGCTCCACACTGCGAAAAGAATTCAAATTTTTCACTTCCACTTTCGTGCCAAAGTTTTTTGGGTCTTCTGATACCGAAATGTTCGCCTCCACGCGCATTTCTCCTTTTTCCATATTCGCCTCCGAGACTCCGAGATATTGGAGCAGGAGTTGATATTCTTTGGCAAAATTGCTCGCAGTTTTGGCAGTTTCCTCCGCATTTTCAAAAGTATGCGGTTCTGTCACCAGCTCCATCAACGGCACGCCGGCACGATTGAAATCTATCAAGGAGAAATCCCCACGATCATGCTTGTTGGTCGCTGTATCTTCTTCCAAATGAATCCTAGTAATATCCATCCCAGCCAATTTGCCACCAGAAACTATTGGGTATTTATATTGTGAAATCTGATAACCCTTTGGAATATCCGGATAAAAATAATTTTTTCTATCAAACTCCGAAAAGTCCGCAATGGTTCCATCCACCGCGAGACCTACTTTTATCACATTCTCAATAGCTTTTTTATTTGCCACGGGCAAAGCCCCCGGATGCGCCATGCACACCGGGCAGATATTTACATTCGGCTTCTCTTCATCCGGATCGTTCTTGCACGAGCAAAACATCTTTGTTAATGTTTTTAACTCAGCGTGAATCTCTAAACCAATTGTTGGATAATATTTAGTCATAATCAAGTCCTATCGTCGCCCGCCTGCACCAGCTATGCTGGAAGCATTGCGGGCAGGGGTAATATTTCTTTTCCATTGCGTAAATTATAGCAAAATAAGCCTTATTCCATTAGTTGACATACCTTCTTAGTTCTGCTATGGTTGTAATATCAATTTGTCCTTTAAATTTTTAAAACCCGTACATTCTCGTAAGAGAGTCGAATAAATCTTAAATTCTATGAATAATGATTTGATTATATTGCTTATTGTAATTTGTTATTCTGGTTTTGGTTTCATGTTGGTTAACAGTACGTGGGGGCAAAAATCTTTTAACAACTTTACACTCCGGTTTGCTGTATTTTTAACTTGGCCTCTTGGTATATTGGCTTATATTCTTTCAGGACCCGAAGAATAATA
>JBGQKV010000038.1:0-5363 GCA_041499755.1 Minisyncoccia bacterium | reverse complement strand
CCTATGTCGATTTTTTCTAAAAAACTTGGTATTGATTTGGGTACGGCAAATATACTTGTTTTTGTGCCGGGAAGAGGAATTGTATTAAACGAGCCATCTGTGGTGGCAGTCTCCGAGCAGGACAACAAAATTCTAGCTATCGGCTTTGACGCCAAAGATATGATCGGCAAGACCCCGGACTCTATCATTGCCTACCGTCCGATGAAAGACGGCGTGATTGCAGACTATCGCGTCACCGAGGCAATGCTCCGCTATTTCATAAATAAAGCGATGGGGCCTTTCAATTTATTCAAACCGGATGTGATGGTCTCTGTGCCAGCGGGCGTCACCTCTACTGAGCGCCGCGCAGTGATAGAAGCGGCTATTCGAGCGGGCGCGAAAAATGCCTACGTCGTGAAGGAGCCAATTCTCGCGGCTATCGGAGCAGGCATTCCGATTTATGAATCAAAAGGGCATATGGTGGTGGACATCGGCGGGGGAACCACGGACGTGGCCGTCATCTCGCTCGGTGGCATCGTCGCCTCCACATCTGTGAAATGCGCGGGAGATAAAATTGATCAAGCTATCGCGGATTATATTAAAAAAACTTTCAACCTCGCAATTGGAGACAGAACTGCTGAAGAAGTAAAAATAAAAATAGGCGCGGCGGTAGCGCTCGAAGAAGAGCTCCGCGTCACCATCAAAGGCCGAGATTTTATTCAAGGCTTGCCTCGCTCGGCGCAAGTCTCAACGAACGAAATAGTAAAAGCGATAGATGGGGAGCTCCGCCACATCATCAAAGCCATTAAAGAAGTCCTCCAAGAAATCCCGCCCGAGCTCGCCTCTGACATCATCGACCATGGCATCATAATGACTGGTGGTTCTTCCCAGCTTCGCAATTTGACCGACCTTGTTTATAGAAAAACAGGCGTAAAAGCCACTCTCGCCGATGATGCTCTTTACTGTGTAGTCAAAGGCACTGGCATCGCGCTCGACCACCTCGACGTATACAAAAAAGCAATTATAAGCAAAAAATAGCTTGACTTTTCCCTATAAATATGCTATCATATCCGAGTTAAATGTTCTTTGAAGTTTTTGGTTTTTTTGTTGGTTCTCCTACTAGCTGATTTTTCGGCTTGCGTGAGAACTAATAAAATCTAATTAGCGCTCCGCTATTCAGGAGAAAAAATAAAACAAAATGAAAAAATTAGCAACATGGAAACCAGATTCGTGTTTTTACCACAATAGCATTTTTGTTCTAATATCCAAATCAAAAAAGGGAAGATATCGTTATGAAACCTTTTCCAATGAAGGTCTTCTATATGCGGGCTTCCCTTTCAGGACTCGTAAAGGGGCTGTAGGCGCTGCAAAAGAATATATTTCTCAAACTCCTTCTTTGAGGCCGATTGGTGATTGGACCAAAGGAATAAATCCTATGGGTTGGTAACAAATAGCAAGATTCTAAAGAAAAAAAGACGTCAGGAAAAATTTCTGACGTTTTTTATTTTTCTAGACTAATTTTTAGACATAGAATATACTCTAAGTAATTAGGGACTAGTTGCTAGTGACTAGAACCTAGAACCTATGAACCTAATCAAGAAACATTTGGATAAAAATAATTTGCACCACGCGTATCTGATAGAAGGTGTGGCGGTGGAGGTGTTGCCGGAGATTTTGGGTTTTTTTGAGGAGTTGGGAGTGAAGACAGCGGGCAATCCGGATTTTTATAATATTTCAATTGATAGCTTTAAAATAAAAGACGCGCAGTATTTAAAATCTTTGACGGCGGAAAAATCTTTTAGTGAGAAAAAAGATAGTAAAAAGATTTTTATAATTTCAGTAAATAATTTTCTCCTTGAAGCGCAAAATACACTCCTTAAAATTTTTGAAGAGCCGACGCCTGATACGCATTTTTTTCTGATTATTCCGGACAAAGATGCACTCCTTAAAACTGTCGCTTCCCGTTTTTACTTTATCTCTGCAAAGCCTGAACAAAGTGGCGAACTAAAAGAAGCGGAAAAATTTATCGCAATGCCACTTGCGGGCAGGATTACATACTTAAAAGAATTACTAAATGTTCCGGAAGAAGACGAGGATGATGAAGAACACGAAATAATTCCCCAGAATTCCGCTCGATCTAAAGCCTCCAGCTTCTTAAATGCTATTGAGCTTGCACTACACAATAAAATGTCAGCACCTCACCCCAGCCCTCTCCTTGGCAAAGGAGAGGGAGTGTTAGCTTTTGACCAAATCTTCAAAGTCCGAGAATTCCTCCGCCAGCCCGGCTCCTCGGTAAAATCCTTGATGGAATCCGTGGCTATTGTTATACCAAATATTTAAATTTCTGCTATAATATTCAAATGCAATATAACTTTTCAAATACAAAAGCGGAAATGAAAAAGGCGGAGGAACGGCTCAGCCGGGATTATAGCCAAGTGCATACAGGGCGGGCGAGTCCGGCCGTTTTGGATGGCATAACGGTAGAGACTTATGGTGCCTTTCAACCCCTCAAAAATGTCGCTTCTATTTCAATAGAAGATCCGAAAACTTTGCGCATTGCGCCTTGGGACAAGACTCAAATAAAAGCAATAGAAAAGGGAATAATTTCTTCGAACCTTGGACTTTCCGCTGCGACAGATGAATCCGGTATCCGAGTAATTTTTCCACAACTTACAGAAGAAACTCGGATGGCGCTCGTTAAAGTATTAAAAGAAAAAATGGAGGAAGCGCGCATCGCTGTGCGCCGTGAACGCGAAAATGCCTGGAATAATATCCAAGCCGAGGAGAGAAATGGAAAGATGAATGAAGATGAAAAATTCCGCGGGAAAGACGATTTGCAGAAAATAGTGGATGAGGCGAATAAGAACCTCGAGGCCATCTTTAGTAAGAAGGAGAAAGAAGTCCTCGGGTAGGAACTAGTTGCTAGGGACTAGGTTCTAGGGAAAATATGAAAATTAAACTTTTTAATAAAAGTAAAGCTTACTGGATTAACTATTTTGGTTATTGGTTAATTTTTTCTGTCGTTGGCTTAATTTTAAGTGGAGCTAGTAACTACGAAGGCGAGCCAAGCCGCTTTGATTTTAAATTTGGATTTTTATTTACATCAATGATTGCTTCTTTTATCCTAGCTCACAAGATTGCAAAGAAGTACTCTAGAAACGAAGAACTAGATGAATTAAGAGCAAAAGAAGGGCTAGATTACAAGAGTTTTAACTCAAAATATGCTAAAATCTTTGAAATTTTCGATAAATAATAAATTATCAAAAAATTATTCTGTCTATGAGTAATGATATAAAATCATATAAGGATTTGATTGTTTGGCAGAAGGGGTACGAGCTTGTGAAAATTGTCTATAAAATTACAGCCAAACTTCCACAGTCGGAAATTTACGCTTTGCAGTCGCAAATCAGACGGTCTGCTGTGTCTATTGTTTCAAATATTGCTGAAGGGAATAGTCGCAAAACAACGAAAGATTATTCTCACTTTTTAAATATGTCGTATGGTTCTGCTTCAGAGCTTGAAACGCAGTTGTTTCTTTGCCGGGATTTGTATAAGATAGAGGTTAACGAATGTTTGGAGTTACTTACAGAAGTAAGCAAGATGCTTCGCGTTATTATTAATAAATTAGAACCCACTAGTTCCTAGCAATTATTTTTTATGACTAGTCCCTAGCCACTAGACCCTAGTCCCTAATTCAAATGAATATTATTATTTTTCTTATAATTTTACTGGTTTTGGTCTTAGTCCATGAGTGGGGTCATTTTTTTACGGCGAAAAGATTTGGTATCAGAGTTGATGAATTCGGCTTTGGCTTTCCACCGAGAGCGATGAAACTTTTTAAACGGGGGGATACTCTTTTTACTCTCAACTGGCTTCCGATAGGAGGATTTGTGAAGATTTTTGGAGAAGATCCGGATGACGAAAATACTAATGGTCCCGATGCAGCGAGGAGTTTTATACATAAACCAAAGTGGCAGCAAGCGATAGTGCTTTTTGCCGGTATCTTTATGAATTTTGCGCTGGCGTGGCTTCTTTTTTCTTTTGGCTTTATGTCCGGTCTTCCGACTTCTACTTCTGGTGCGCCAGCAGGGGAAGAACTCAACGACGTGCATTTAGTTGTCGTTGGTGTCTCTCCAAAATCTCCAGCCGAAAAAGCCGGTCTCAAATCCGGTGATAAAATTATTTCAATGCAAAGTGGGATAGATTCTCTTTCAGAACTAAACCCAAAAGGCGTGCAAGACTTTGTCGCTCTCCATTCCGATAAAGAAATTGCCGTGACTTATGAATATGGAAAAGACAATGCTTCAACTATGGTGAGTATTATTCCTGAAGCAAAATCTCCAAGCGACAAACCACTGATCGGTATTTCGATGGACGAAGTCGGTGTTTTAAAACTTCCTTTTTTCTCTAGTCTTTGGTATGGGTTGAAGTTTGATTGGTCAGTCACAAAGTCTACTGCTGTCGGGCTTTACTCCTTGATAAGGGACAGCGTTCGAGGTAAGGCAGATCTATCTGCGGTCACTGGCCCTGTCGGCCTCGTAGGTGCAGTAGGGGAAGCGTATCACGGCTTTGGCTTGGCATACCTTATTTCATTCGCAGCCGTTATCTCTGTGAACTTGGCCATCATAAATCTTATTCCTTTTCCGGCATTAGATGGTGGGCGACTTTTCTTCCTCCTCATTGAAAAAATAAAAGGCTCGCGCATCAATCCAAAATTTGCCAATATGGCAAATATGGTCGGCTTCTCGCTCCTCATACTCCTCATGCTCGTCGTCACTTATCACGACATTGTGAAATTGTTTTAGTAATGAAATCCGTAAAATTAATCCATGAAGTTCGGGCGGTGAAGAGTAAAAAAGAACTCTCAAATATAATCAAAGCGCAGAGGATTGCCGAGCGGGTTTTAGGTGATGTTTTGAAAAAGTTTAAGACAGGCATAACTGAAATTCAAGTTGCTAATTTTATAAAAAAATCTTTTGTGAAATATGGTGCGCCGATACTTTCTTTTCCACCAATTGTGGCCTTTGGAAAAAATACGGCTAATATTCATCATGAGCCGGGGAAGAGTAAATTGAAAATAGGGGATACAATAATGCTTGATTTTGGTACTACAATTAAACATTATTGCTCGGATATGACTCGCACATATTTCTGGGGTAAACCAAATAAAAGACAGGAGAAAATTTATTTAGCAGTACTGGAAGCGCAAAACAAAGCATTAAGGATGATAGGGAGAGGCGAGAAGAAAGCGAAAAATATAGACGGCGTCGCTCGGAATTATTTAGGCAAATCTTTTCCGCATGGTCTTGGTCATGGTGTGGGCACGGTTATTCATGAATGGCCGAATTTTAAGCCAAAGAGTGAAGATGTTTTACCGATAGGAT
>JBGQKV010000037.1:0-5557 GCA_041499755.1 Minisyncoccia bacterium | reverse complement strand
GTTTAGTTTGATCATCCACCACTACCACTAGCCCCTCCCCGTCTTTTGCCAAACCGAACTTCTCCCGGATACTTTCTTCTACGCCTTTTTCTGTATTTAATTCATCAATGTCAGACCCAAGCTGGCTTTGTTGTTTTTGAAGCTCCGTTAGTTTCTCCTGCGCAATTTTTTTATTTCTGGCAGTTTCCTGCGCTTTTCCGGCAAATTTTATTACACTCCAAGCAAAAAACAAGATAAATACGGCCATTAAGGCCAGACTAAAATAAGAATGTGCAACTCTCTTCCACCAATTTTCTTGATAATTTCTCATAATCTGCTATTATATTCTAACATATGCTTTTAAATAAAAAACACAGGAGAAAAATTCAAATCATCTGGACAGTATTATGCGTACTCATAATCATCAGTATGATTTTGCTTTACACGCCCGTATTTAGATAAGCTTAATTTTCTCTAATTCTCATTTCCCCTCATCATTTTAATAAAAACCTCTTGAGGTATATTTACCCGTCCGCGATCGCGCATCTTGCTTTTGCCTCTTTTTTGCCTTTCGAGGACTTTTTTCTTGCGGGATATATCTCCCCCGCCCACCATCTTGCTTCCTTTCATAAGCACATCTTTGCGGAATGCCTTTACGGTGCGGGAAGAAATTATCCTGCCTAGCGCTTCGCCTTGGATTTTCGTTTCAAATTGCTGTCGGGGCAAGATAGCGTGCAGTTTTTCCACCGCTTTTTCCGCCTCCTCTGCTACTTTTTTCTTGGAAACAACTCTGGAAAAAGCCGGCACTGCCTCATCCGCCACCAGCACATCCAGTCTTGTCACATCCGCTTTACGCATTTCCCCAATCTCATACGAAATAGAACCATAGCCAGAAGTGGCGCTTTTTAATTCGTCAAAAAAATTGCGCATGAGCTCCCGCAATGGCATTTGGAGAGTAACTGCACCACGATTGTCTCCAAAATTTTCTGTCTCGCCTACCTCCGCTTCGTGTTCAAAAAGTAATTGCATTATCTGGCCGATATAAGTAGATGGTGAGATAATTTTTACTTTTACCCATGGTTCAAAAACTTCTTTTATCTTGTTTTCATCTGGAAAAAAATACGGGGAATAAATTTTCTCCCGCAGGCCTGACACCAAGACCACTTCATATGTTATTGAAGGGGTAGTGACTACTAGAAAAAGATTGAACTCTCTTCGCAGCCGCTCAGTGACGATTTCCAAGTGGAGCATCCCGAGGAATCCACAGCGGAAACCACGCCCGAGCGAGCCAGAAGACTCTTCTTCATAAGAAAAAGAAGAGTCGGAAAGCTTTAGTTTACCCAAGGCGGATTTTAACTCGTTAAACTGATCGGCATCTTCCGGGAAAATAGAGGCCCAGACCACCGGCATCGCTTTCATATATCCAGGAAGCGCTGGCAGAGGGTTTTTCAAACTTGTAATCGTATCTCCGACACTTGCTATACCGGGCCTTTTTATGCCGGTCGTTATGTATCCTATATCGCCAGCCGATAAAAATTCTCGGGAGGTCTCTTCCGGTGAAAAAGTGCCGACATCAAGCGAAATAAACTTTTCTTTTGAAGCGGAGAAAATAAGATTGGCGTTTTTGGAAATCTTGCCATCCAATACTCGCGCATAGACTATCACCCCTTTGTGATTTGAATATTTAAAATCAAAAACCAGCCCGCGAAAATTACTGCCATCTTTATATGTCTCGGTTGGTGGAGGCACTCGCTTTATCACTTCGGCAAGTAGATTTTCTACACCCTCGCCAGTGCGCCCGGAGACGAGGAGTATTTCACTCTCATCACAATCTAAAAGCTTTACCACCTCATCTTTGACATCTTCCACCCGAGAGAGCGGAGAGTCTATCTTGGATAGCACAGGGATGATTTTAAGCCCTCCCTCGCGCGCCATTTGAAGCGTGGTAAGGGTTTGGGCCTGTACTCCCTGAGTAGAGTCAACCAGCAAAATTGACCCCTCTACGGCCTTTAAAGCGCGTGAGACTTCATAGGAAAAATCAATGTGTCCTGGGGTATCTATCAGGTTTAAAATGTAATCTTCCCTGCCTGTATTGTATTCCATGCGTACAGGTTGCATCTTAATCGTGATGCCCCGTTCGCGTTCGAGCTCCATCGTGTCCAGCACCTGCTCACGCATTTTGCGCTTTTCAATAGTATGGGTAATCTCCAGCATCCTGTCCGCCAAAGTACTCTTGCCGTGATCTATGTGAGCGATAATGCTGAAATTCCTAATATGCTTCAAATCCATCCCGTTAGAAGTAGGTCGCGGTCAAACCGTGACTACTTAAAGTTATTTTACAATATTTGCGACCGCGACTTCTAACGGTATCCATAGTCCTATACTAGCAGAAAAATCCCAAAATTCCAGCAGGAGATTTTTATTCTGTGACAGTGAGCGTGCCTTTCATACCCATAGCTCGGTGAGAGCCAATAGAGCAATAATACTCAAAAGTTCCGGCTTTGTCGGCTACAAACTGTATCGTATCAGTTTGCCCAGTGTTGATAGTCTTAGTAGCCACATTAAATTCATCTATGATGAAATTGTGTGTCCCGCCAGCGTTCTGAAAATTAATCACTACCCTATCTCCTTTCTTCACTGTCATAGTCTTTGGAGTAAAGTAATAATTACCTCCTACTACGTTAAAAGTGACAGTCTGCGGCGTTGAGTGCGGTGCAGTCGCAGTATTTTGCTGGACAGTTTGCTCAGGGGTAGTAACTTGCGGAGTCACAGGTGTCATATCCATATCACTCGGATTTGTATCACTATAAGTACTAGTGCTGGGAGAGCGAAAAATAAAATACCCTGCTATAATCAAAACCACTACTATCAAAACAATATATCCCTTTTTCATATTTTTTTATTATTAATTAGTAATTAGCTTCATCGGACTGGTTCTGATCTGAACCGAATCCGCATTCAAACTCCCATCGGGGTTTGCATTACCCATTATAACAACCTGATTGCCGACTGCCAAATCAGAAATTGCGCCGGAAATCATCTTTGACACAGTAGTTTTATCCGTATAAAAAACTATTTTTGATCCACCATCTTGCATCTTTACCGTAATGCTTTGCGCGTCTTTTGAAAGAATTTCTCCTGTCGTAAATCCGCCCCGCATCCCCCTCACCCCTCCTCCACCGTTTACACCTCGCATCCCACCGTTGAAAGCTCCGGCCACCATCGGCCTTTTGGCTTCGGCATATTTATTACCAGCGTAAAAAGAAATACCTGCTAAAGCTATAAAACCAATCACTAAGCCTGCTTTTTTATTATTCATATTGTTATTTTAAATTAAAATTAATAGTGCCTTCATGTATACGAATAGGAAAGTCTTTTGGTGCAGGTTATTCATAGCGCAGCGCGTCAATCGGGTTTAGCTTTGAAGCTCGACGCGCAGGATAATAACCGAAAATAATGCCGATACCAGCTGAAACACCAAAAGCGAGCAGCACTGAAAAGAGTGAAACAGAAGTCTGCACAATTCCCAGCTTGGTCACCGCAAAAGAAATGAGCCACCCGAGTATCACTCCTATAATTCCCCCAATAAAAGTAAGCGCGACTGCTTCTATTAAAAATTGAAGGCTGATGTCGGAGCGTTTCGCGCCGATTGCTTTACGAAGTCCAATTTCACGGGTTCGTTCAGTCACCGTCGTTAGCATCATATTCATAATACCTATCCCGCCTACCAAAAGTGAAATAGATGCAATAGATGCCAAGAAAATAGTGAATGTATCAATGACCGTGGAGAGCGTGCCTAAAATATCGGCCTGTGAAATTACCGAGAAGTCTGCTTCAGTTACGTGATGTTTGTCTAAAAGGGCAGAGGTGATGGCATTTTGCACATCAGTCATATCATTTTTATCAGTGACAGAAATAGCAATGTTAGAATAGTAATCCGAACCGGAAAGAATTTTTTGCATAGTAGAGAGTGGGACAAAAATCATATCGTCCACGCTTCCAAATCCAGATCCGCCTTTAGATTGCGTTACACCGACAATGGTAAAAGTAACATTATTAATCCTAATTTTCTGCCCGAGCGGATCTTGTCCGTCAAATAGGTCAGTAGCCGCGGTAGCGCCGAGTACTGCCTGTCGGCCAATACCACGATTATTTGCGTCTGTTATAAAATTTCCTTCGGCAAGAGTAATATTGTGCACTATCTGATAGGCAACCAGCGCGCCGGTTACTGTGGTATTGGTATTATTGCCATTAGTTGCTACTACTTGAAATCTACGCGAATTTTCAGGAGAAATTTCGGCAATACCGGGAATATCTTGTAATACAGAAATATCTTCGAGCTTCAGGCTCTGTCCCGACCCACGGCCAGACGAGACAATTCCACGCCCAGGTTGAACAACTCCTGGAAAAATAGTGAGCAGATTTGAACCGAGTCCTTCAATTGAAGCCGAGATTGAATTCTTGGCGCCAGTACCGATAGCTGTCATCGCAATGACTGAAGCAATACCAATTATAATTCCTAAAATTGTAAGCCCAGACCGAGCCTTGTTTGATTTGAGAGAATTATATGTTTCGTGGAGAATATCTTTTGTGGTCATAAAGCATGTCCCGCTTTTCTTTTATTATGATTAATATCATCGCTCACAATATGGCCATCGCGCACGGTGATAATCCTATTTGTATGCTCCGCCACATCTTGTTCGTGTGTAATGAGAATAATAGTGTGCCCCTGCTCGCG
This sequence comes from Minisyncoccia bacterium, assembly GCA_041499755.1. Lineage (GTDB taxonomy): Bacteria > Patescibacteriota > Minisyncoccia > Phycocordibacterales > UBA9973 > UBA9973. The sequence goes on along the minus strand of JBGQKV010000037.1, from coordinate 840 downwards.
ATTTAATTTTTCAAAAGTGGAAAGCACGATTTCACCAGTTTTAGTATCTAAGTTCCCAGTGGGCTCATCTGCCAGAATCATAGATGGATTATTTACCAACGCACGAGCGATGGCTACACGTTGGATTTGCCCGCCGGAAAGTTTATTAGAAAGGTGACCGAAATGTGATTCCTCAAGACCGGCCGAAAGTAAAGCTTCTTTAGCTCGGGCTGTTCTCTTGTTCTCCGGGATGTTTGCATAAACAAGGGGCAATACTACATTTCGCAATACGGTGGTGCGAGGTAAAAGGTTAAAGGCCTGAAAGACAAAACCAATTTTATCTTTTCTAATATCAGCCAATTCGTTGTCTGAAAGAGTAGATACATCTTTTCCATCTAGGATATATGCACCAGAAGTCGGATTATCAAGTAGCCCTAAAATATGCATCAGAGTTGATTTTCCACTCCCAGACGGCCCCATAATCGCCACAAACTCACCGTCTTTAATGCTAAAGGAAACTTTCTTCAGCGCATCAAAAGATTCTCCACCGGTATCATATGTTTTTGTAATATTTTTTACTTCAATCATTTATCTTCCAGTTGGTAGCCGGGCGCCTCCAGCATTTCCACCTCCCCTCTGTCCACCGGTCGATCCAAATAAACTAGGCGCCGAAGCTACCGGTTTTGCCGATGTTGGCAATATAGTCCGGGTGACAATTTCATCTCCTTCTTTTATTCCAGAGATAATTTCGGTTTGGGAGTCGTTGGAAAGACCAACTTCAACTGGAACCTGATTGGGTGCAACTTTGGAAATGGATCCCAAAAGACCATTGGTGGGAGCTGGTAACGGCATATCAAACAT
>JBGQKV010000036.1:0-5833 GCA_041499755.1 Minisyncoccia bacterium | reverse complement strand
GTATATTTGAGGTAAAAGGCGGAAAGAAAAATCCGACTTTTAAAATCTTGGCGGATGAGCTTTCATCGCAAGTAAAAATACACGAGCAATATGGCGGGGTGCATCCATCGATGGCAAAACGCGAGCATATTAAAAACTTGCCAATACTTTTGGAGAAGGTTTTAAAGACGACTAAATTTAAAAAGACAGACGCGATTATGGTCACTTCCGGCCCAGGCCTCGAACCGGCGCTTTGGACAGGAATCGTGTTTGCAGAAAAACTTGGAAAGGAGTGGGGCGTGCCTGTAGTGCCGGTGAACCATATGGAAGGACATGTACTTTCTGTCTTTGGAAAAGAAAAAGGCAAATTCAAAATCCCTAAAGTAAACTTCCCTGCACTTTCGCTTCTTATCTCCGGCGGACATACGGAACTTGTATTAAGCAAAAGCTGGAGAGAATATAAAATAATCGGCGAAACATTGGACGATGCCGCCGGTGAAGCATTTGATAAAGTAGCCAGAATGCTCGAGCTTCCCTATCCCGGCGGACCTCAAATTTCTAAATTAGCTGATAATGCCAAAAAGGAGGAAATAGAATACGATTTTAAATTACCTAGACCCATGTTGAAATCTAAAAACTTTGACTTCTCTTTTTCTGGACTAAAGACCGCCGTGCTGTATTTGATAAAAAAAATCGGAAAACTAGACGAGAAGACAAAAATGGCGATAGCAAAAGAATTTGAGGATGCGGTAGTGGAAGTCTTAATAGAAAAAACTTTAAGAGCTGCGAAGGATTATGACATTAAAACTTTAATCGTCGCCGGCGGAGTCTCGGCCAATACGGAACTGCGCAGGGTTTTGAAGCAAAAAATTAAAGACAAGAAAAATAAATTTGAGCTTCTTTTCCCTGCTAAAAAACTCACCACAGACAATGCCTTGATGATAGGGATTGCTGGATACTTTAAATTTATTGAAAACCCTAAGAAAATATACAAAATCAAGGCTGAAGGTGGATTGAGGCTCTAAAAAATGCTATATTTTAAGCATGGCCATAGACGAGAAACTGCTTAAACCATACGATCCGGGCGCAACTGAAGAAAAAATATACCGGCTCTGGGAAGAGAGCGGTTTTTTTAATCCTGACAACCTGCCAGGTACTCGCAAAGACTCTTTCACTATAATAATGCCGCCTCCAAATGTGACAGGGGTGCTCCATATGGGGCATGCTTTGATGCTCACCCTTGAAGACATAATGATCCGCTACAAAAGAATGCAGGGATATAAAACTCTTTGGCTTCCCGGCACAGACCACGCCGCCATCGCGACCCAGGCCAAAGTAGAAAAAGAAATCCAAAAAAAAGAAGGCAAATCCAGGCACGACCTTGGGCGTGAAGAAATGCTCAAGCGTATTGAAGCATTTGCAAAAGAAAGCCACGATACTATCGTATCGCAAATAAAAGTGATGGGCGCATCTTGCGACTGGTCACGAGAAGCTTTTACATTGGATGAACAGAGAAATCTCTCCGTCAACACAATGTTTAAAAAAATGTATGATGATGGGCTCATTTACCGTGGAAATAGAATCGTGAACTGGGATCCAAAAGGACAAACAACTATTTCGGACGACGAAATCGTATATGAAGAACGTAAAGCAAAAATTTACACATTTAAATATTCCAAGGACTTCCCTATTTCAATCTCTACCACTCGCCCCGAGACAAAAGTCGGCGACGTGGCTGTGGCCGTGCATCCGGAAGACTCGCGATATAAAAAATTCGTAGGGAAAGAATATGATTTAGAATTTTGCGGAATACCGCTCCATATAAAAATAGTTGCGGATAAAGCGGTAGAGAAAGATTTCGGCACGGGAGCGCTCGGCGTCACCCCCGCACATTCTATGACTGACTGGGAAATAGCCGACAGGCACGACCTCCCCCGCCCGCAAGTGATAAATGAATATGCAAAGATGACGGTTGGTGGAGAGAATTTAATGGGCAAAAAAACAACGGAAGCCAGGGAAGTGATCGTTGAATGGCTTAAAGAGCAAGGACTCTTGGAAAAAGAAGAGGAAATAAATCAAAATGTTGGCACAGCTGAACGCACGGGTGGAATTATAGAACCGCTTCCAAAACTGCAATGGTTTGTTGCGGTAAATAAAGAAATCCCGGGACGCGGGAAAACTTTGAAAGACTTAATGCGGGAACCGCTTCTAAAAAAAGAAATAAAAATAATTCCAGATTATTTTGATAAAACATACTTTCACTGGATTGAAAACTTGCGCGATTGGTGTATTTCCCGCCAAATTTGGTACGGGCACCGAGTGCCTGTATGGTACAAAGATGATGAAAAAAAGGTAAGTAATATAAGCCCTGGAGAAGAATGGAAGCAAGACGAAGATACTTTGGATACTTGGTTCTCAGCAGGGATGTGGACTTTTTCTACATTGGGGTGGCCCGCCTCCGTTAAAACTACGGCGGGTAAACCAGACAAAACAAAAGACTTAGAAACTTATCACCCGACAGATGTGCTCGAGACCGGCTATGAGATACTTTTCTTCTGGGTCGCAAGAATGATTTTAATGAGCGAATATGCGCTCGGCGAAATCCCCTTTCATACTGTATATCTGCACGGCACAGTACGCGATGCAAAAGGGCGAAGGATGTCAAAATCTTTGGGCAACGGCATAGATCCGCTCGAAATCGCAAAGAAATATGGAGCAGATGCGGGACGCATGGCCCTTGTAGCAGGCACAGCCCCGGGCACAGACAGCAGAGTGGATGAGAATAAAATAAAAGGCTACAAGAACTTTGCTAATAAAATATGGAATATCACGCGTTTTGTTTTAGACAACCAAAAAGAACCTGATTCTAAAAATACCCTTCTGGAAGAATTTAATAAAATTGCACAAGATATAACGGCAGACATGGAAAACTATCGATTTCACTTGGCCTCGGAAAAAATCTACCAATACATTTGGCACCGTTTTGCTGATGAAATAGTCGAAGAAAGTAAGAAGAACGAAAAAATAAAAAAAGTTCTTTTGCCAATTTGGCAAGACTGTTTAAAAATACTCCACCCTTTCATGCCATTCGTCACAGAGGAAATTTGGCAAATTATGAATCCGGAAAATTTATTGATGGTCGAGACGTGGCCTATTCAAAAAAATGATTAGCGACCCAAAAACAATCGGCCTAGCTCTTTTAGGGGGCATTGCCCCGGCTTTGATCTGGCTTTGGTTTTGGCTCCGTGAGAATCGAGAAAAACCCGAACCAAAAGGGCTTCTCTTGGCTTGCTTTCTTCTTGGCATGGCTGCAGTGATTTTTGTATTGCCTGTGGAAAAACTAATCCAATCAGCAATTTCGTCTCAGGTATGGCAAGTCATTTTCTGGGCAGGAGTGGAAGAAATCATAAAATATCTTGTGGTTGTCGTTATACTTTATAACACTAGATACGTTAAAGAGCCTATAGATTGGCCAATTTACCTCATTACCTCAGCTTTAGGGTTTGCGGCTATGGAAAACACCTTCTTCCTTATAAAACCGCTTTCTTTGGACCACTCAACGGTAGGGCTTCTGACCAGCCAGCTGCGCTTCCTGGGCTCAACGCTCCTTCATGCTGTATCTTCGGGGCTTATCGGGGTTGCTTTGGGCTTATCTTTTTATATAAGACAAATGGACAAGAAATTTTATCTGGTAATAGGCCTGGCTACCGCTATCGCCTTGCATAGTTCTTTTAATTTTTTTATAATGGATAAAGGTGGAAGCAATTTTTTGAGTGTCTTTGGATTCCTTTGGGTCGTGACAATTATCAACATGCTGCTTTTAGAAAAATTAAGAAGAATGAGCGGAGAATACTAATCCCGTCCGCAGGCGGGATAGCTCATTTTAAAAAATTATGTTAAATAAAAAAAGATCATTTTTTGAAAGACTCACCGGCAGTGTCCGGGCTGATGACGATGACGCGGCAGAATTAAAAAAGATTTCCGTAAACGGATCTTCCGGCAAAAAAGATAAAGACAGCAAGTGGATGGAAGAAGAAAATGAGGAGGCCGAGCTTACGGTAGATGTATATCAAACTCCGACAGATATTATCGTGCAGACGATGGTCGCCGGGGTAAAACCAGAGGACCTAGAGATAACGACTGGCAGAGATATGATCACCATCCGCGGTAAACGCGAAGAATCCCGCACAGTGGACGAAGAAAACTATTTTACAAAAGAATTATACTGGGGATCATTTTCCAGAACCATCCTCTTGCCCCAAGAAGTAGAGCCGGATGAAGCCGACGCTACCGAGCGCCACGGCCTCCTCTCTATTCGTCTGCCTAAAATAGACAAAGAAAAGAAAAAGAGCCTGAAAATAAAATCTATCTAGGTTTGTGTGCCTGGGGGCAGAATCGCACTGCCGACCTATCCCTCTTCAGGGGAGAGCTCTACTACTGAGCTACCCAGGCAAATATTTTGTTTATTGAGGCAAAACACCTTTTATCTTATCAAGCGTAGCTCCAGACTCTTTCATGATCTTTTGCACTTCTGTCACGTATGGCTGAATAAAATAATATGAGCCAATTCCAATAGCAATAATAATAGCCCAGTAAATGACACGCATAAGGGACGCCCACCTTTGGGAATTCCTAATATGATGGAGCATTTTATTGTTATCTTTTGCGAGCTCCATTGTGTCCTCTAACATTTTTCTTTCCTCTTCGTTCATTTTTTTATATTAGCATAAAATACCCTGAAATCAAACATTTTCAAGCTCTATTTTATATGCTAAATTAAAAGGGTTCATTTGTCCTCGTAGTTAAATGGATATAACAGTTCCGTCCTAAGGAATAGTTGCAGGTTCGATTCCTGCCGAGGACACCTGCCAAAAAACTCTGTGTAATATACTTTGAGTTTATACGGCTTATATAACATGAAAAACAATACAAAAATAGCCTTGGCACTAATTGTAATTATTATTACAGGCACTTTTCTTTACCTTAACAGCGCAAAACAAACGCCTATAGGTAACAACCCTATCTTAACATCTACAGACGAAATAAAAGGATGTTATGTGGCTTTGCTTGCAAAAGACGTTTACACTCTTACTATTTTATCCCAAAATGGCGAATCAGTTTCTGGAACACTCGCTTTCAAAAATTTTGAGAAAGACAGCTCAAGTGGCACATTTAGTGGTACATACAAAAATGGCATTCTTTTGGGAGATTATTTTTTCCAATCCGAGGGAATGAATTCTGTTATGCAAGTTATATTTAAAAAACAAGAGTCAGACTTTATCAGGGGGTTCGGGGATATGAACACAGAAGGAACTAGTTTTACTAACCTGAACACTATAACCTATGACTCTTTTGCTCCTTTCCAAGCATCAAAGGAAAATTGTGCAGTTTAAACCCCTAAGAGATTGGAAATCACCGGCTTGTTGAAGCCGACTACTAGATCGTTTCCAATGATGATGACCGGCACTCCCATTTGCCCGCTATTTTCAATCATTTCTTTGCGTTTTGCAATGTCAGAGGCTACGTTATATTCCGTATAAGCAATATTGTTTGCCTTGAAAAAGTCTTTAGCCATATGGCAAAAGTGGCAGGAAGGGGTTGAATATATTATCACGTTTTTCATATCTTCATTTTAGCATACTTGGGTGCGGGATGCGAGAATCGGACTCGCGCCTAATGCTTGGGAAGCACTCATTCTACCACTGAACTAATCCCGCTATAATAATTTCTTTTAACTACCTTTTAGCGCTTGGAAATACTATTCTATCCTGAACTAATCCCGCAAATTACTTAAACCAACTTTTTATTTTCTCCCAAAAACTGCTTTTTTGAGGTACTTGGGTTGCTGGTTTAG
>JBGQKV010000035.1:0-6146 GCA_041499755.1 Minisyncoccia bacterium | reverse complement strand
TGTTTGACCTTCTGGCATTGGTCAGGTGTCACCCCCTATACATCCTCTTGCGAGTTCGCAGGGAGCTGTGTTTTTGGTAAACAGTTGGCAGGAATACTTTCGCTGCGCCCCCACCGCCAATTTTGAATTCTAAAATCTTTCTAAAATTTTTTAAAATGCAAAATTGGCGTGGGGGAAGCCTTATCCCGAAGTTACGGCTGCTTTTTTGCCGAGTTCCTTGGGGACCACTCACTCGTTCGTCTTGGGCTACTCGCCCTGATCACCTGTGTCGGTTTGCGGTACGGATTCTATCTATATAAGTTTAGAGATTTTTCTTGGAAGCGCTTTTTGTTTCATTATCCTGTGCCGAAGCACAAAACTTTTCGCATCTTCTGAATGCGCCATTAAAGGCAATGCACGGATTTTCCTATGCAACATCCGAAAAGAAACGAACTTCAAATCCAATAATGAGCGAAACATATTCACTCCGTCCTCCCATCACTATAAACAGAAGTCAGGGAATATTAACCCTGTGTCCATCGGGTGCGGTTTTCACCATCCCCTTAGGCCCGACTAACCCTTGGCTGATTGACATTACCAAGGAAACCTTGATCTTTCGACGTGATGCGTTCTCAGCATCATTGCGGTTACTTGTGCCAACATTCTTGCTTCCACACGCTCCAGTAGCTCTCGCGAGTCTACCTTCACAGCAGAGTGGAACACTCTCCTACCACGCGAATTTCACTAATGAAATTCGCATCCTCATATTCGGTATCATACTTAGCCCCAATTATTTTCGGCGCAAAATCTCTAGATGAGTGAGCTGTTACGCTATCTTTAAAGGATGGCTGCTTCTAAGCCAACCTCCTCATTGTCAGAGAAATTTCACCTCCTTGTCTTACACTTAGTATGAATTTAGGGACCTTATATTGAGATCCGGGCTGTTTCCCTTTTGACTAATGGAGCTTCGCCCCCATAGTCTAACTGCCGCGCTGTGGCTTCTGGTATTCGGAGTTTGATAGATTCAGCGATCTTGCGACCTGTCCGAATCTTCCAGTGCTCTACCCCCAAAAGAAACACGCGACGCTAGCCCTAAAGCTATTTCGGAGAGAACCAGCTATTACCAGGTTCGATTAGCTTTTCACTCCTTACCACAAGTCATCCCAAGACGTTGTACGATCTACGGGTTCGGGCCTCCATAAGTCTTTCGACCTACTTCACCCTGCTCATGGCAAGCTCACCTGGCTTCGGGTCTTATGCATACTACCAATTACGCGCTATTAACACTCGGTTTCCCTATGGCTGCGCCGTTTTAAGCGGCTTAGCCAGCAGTATGAATAAACTCGTTGGCTCATTCTTCAATAGGCACGCCGTGACCCCGCCTTACGGCGGGGCTCCGACTCCTTGTAAGCATACGGGTTCAGGTCTATTTCACCGCCCTAATCGGGCTGCTTTTCACCTTTCCCTCACGGTACTAGTTCACTATCGATCACAAAACATATTTAGCCTTACCGGTTAGTTCCGGCGGATTCCCTCAGGCCATTTGTGTCCTGAGGTACTCAAGAATGATAACAAAAGAGATAAATTATTTTCGCTCAAAGGACTATCACCTTCTATGGTTCTGCTTTCCAGCAGATTAAGCTAATAAAATATTTTTTGACTCTTCTCTAATTAAATAGAAGTCATCACCTTACAACCCCACTCATAATAAATCATGCGTGGTTTGGGCTTCTCCCTTTTCGCTCGCCGCTACTTGGGGAATAACAATTGTTTTCTACTCCTCCTGGTACTGAGATGTTTCACTTCCCAGGGTACGCTCTTTTATCATAAAGATAAAAATTGCAAAGGTTTACTTTGCAGGGTTTCCCCATTCGGAAATCTCCGGATCAAAGGTTGCTAGGCACCTCCCCGAAGCTTATCGCAGCCACGCCACGTCCTTCATCGCTGTTTTGTGTCAAGGCATCCACCGTACGCCCTTAAATTTCCTGTTAAGAAATTTGAAAATCACAAATCCGCCTCATCGGCGGACTAAAACAAAGCCCAAATTAAACTTTCGTAAAAATTCTTTCGGAGACCGCTCCCGTACTTGAATATTTTTTGGACTTTCTTCTGTCTGGGCGAAAAGACCCCTCACATATGCCCGACAGCTTTAATTTTTCAATTTTCGTTCCACCCTGATTTTTCAACAAAAAAACCGCCTTTCGAGCGGCCAACAGACAAGAAAACGTCTGCTAAATCCGCCGTTTTGCTTTGTTTCTTATATTTATCATACTGATAGATTACATACTATACTAAAGCCAAAATGATGTCAACTGGGGATTTGCTACTGTTTTTTACCAGTAAATACGCTAAATTCTAAATTGCACGGACAAGGACCTCCTCCAACTTCTTCTTTAGGTATAATCGGTTCTGCGTGATAACCAAGAACCACATAATATTTATCCCTTTTGTAACCCCAAGAAGATGACCTAACGCCGTCTGCTAAGAGTTGATTATCTATTACATAATCGGGCAGTCTGTCTTCATAAAATTTAGTAAAATCATTTACTAAGGGCATCCATTCTGTTTCACCAACTTGAATAGTTTTCGAATTTGCACCATACCCCTTCAAGTCAAAAAATATTGAACGTTCTTCTTGATAATTCCACTCAACTCTTGGAAAAAGCGGTAAAGTATCAATGTCTTCAAAACTTATTTGTTCAATGTTTATATGATCAACAGTGTCGTTATTCAAATTCTTTTCTGTTTTATTTTTATTATAATAAACCACACCGCCGACAGCCAAAGCAGCGATGATGATCAGAACTATTGCAATCGGCGCGAGGCCTTTATTTGTTTTCATAGATTAGCTATCGTAGAATTTTTTCTTCCAAAGTCTCAATTCTTTTATCGTGATTCATAACTGTATCGTCTAAATCATCAAATTTTTCATTAAGTTTTCTAAAATCTTCTTTGGTATCATTCTTAAATGATTTTATATCTGTTTCTATACTATGGAAATGTGTATTAGTTTCAAGCTTAAACACTTTAATATCATGATGGACTTTTTCAAAACCCTTTGCCACTGAAACAGCGAGCTTTTCCACTAATTTTTCTAATTTTTTATTACCTTCTGCCATATGCTTATTATAAACCTGTGCTAAAAAATATGCAAACTAAAGAAAAAATCCGCCGGAGCGGATTTTTTCAAGCGTCGAAAATTTAAAGTACTATTCGTGCATATTTTGTCCGAGCTTTTCAATGAAGCGGCCTGCTGCATCTTTAGCACCCAAACCGAAAGCGAGAGCTCCGGCGACAGCAATCATGCCAATGATTCCGGCAAACATAATTTGCATATAAGCAGGAGCGACTCCGAGCTGGCCTAGTGCAATAATGAAAGCAAAAATCCAAATAGCATATCTGGAAATCGTGCCGAGCATATTTGCGCTCTTCAAATTCATTGCGCGAGCGCCAGACGTCACAGCCTTAGACATTGCCTCAGCTACGACAGTAGCGATGACAAGGATGAAAGCGGCGACGATCACTCTTGGCAAGAACATGAGCACGTCTTGCGTGAGGAATCCGGAAACATAATCCATCCCAAGGAGGCTCAAAGAAGGAATAAGGAAAGCGATGATGATAAACCACTTTACTATCTCTCCGATGAAGTAGCCAGTGTTTAGCTTCATGCCCATCCTAGACATCATACCCTCCATACCGACAGACTGGAAAAGCTTGTCAATTTTTAGGGCGCTGATTACGTTCTCAAACGCTTTTGCGACCAACCCAGCCAATACCCAGCCGATTATAAAGAAGATAATAGCCAAAATCAGCTTTGGAGCGAATTGGATAAATCCCCACCATAGATTCTGAAGAGAGGCGTTAAAAACATCGCCCCATGAGACCCAAATGTTATTCATAATTTATTAATAAAACATTACTTAATAATACTTTTTAAGTCCCGACGATTAATCGGGATCCCGACTCTTACGTCGGGATTTCGACCTTATAAAGCTCAGCCCTTATTATACCAATTTTTAAGCCCTTTTTAAAGCCGGTGTGGATAACTCCTTGGACTCTATTATAACCTCATGAGGGAAATCCAAGATGTCCCGGACGAGCTTGTCATACATATTAAGCCTATAAATAAACTCCGTTGTATCAAAAAGGGCATAAGAAAGCTCTTGGCCTATCTCGGCCTCAATCTTCTTTAGACCTTCTTCTACCGCCCGGCGCTTGATTTTATCCCCGACAATGAGCATATCTACCCTGCTTTCTTTGTCTTTAGTAAAAGCCCCAGCTACAAGCAGAAGTTTTACTTTGCCTGTTTTTTTGAAAACCTTGGCTAATACGTCTTTATTCATAATGTCTGCTCCTATTAGCAAACGCTCCATTTCAATCGCATAGCGAAAAGACTGGTTGAAAGACCAGCCTTTTCTTGTTTTCTTTATAAACCCTACAGAGGAAAGGAGAGAAAGCTCTTTTCGGGCAGTTTGAGGGCTCACCCGGCTGCGTTTTGCTACTTCCTTATTCTCAAACACTTGCCCACCAGACACTAGGAAAAGGCGCATAATCTTGACCCGAGCCTCACTCCCTAGTATTTTCCCTAGTATTTGCATACTTGTATTCTACTACTTTAACTCAATTTTGCCACTTACTTAAGCTCTATTTTTCCTCCTGCTGCTTCAATCTTCTTTTTGATTTCTTCAGCCTCAGCTTTCTTTACTCCGTCTTTCAAATTTGAAGGGGCGCCATCTACTAAGTCCTTGGCTTCTTTGAGTCCAAGACCAAGAGCTTCTTTGATGACTTTCATCACCGCAATTTTCTGTTCTCCCGCAGAAGCCAAATGCACTGTATAAGAATCTTTTTCTTCAGCAGCTTCGGCAACAGCACCTGCTGCAGGACCTGCCACAGCTACAGCGGCAGCGGAGACTCCAAATCTCTCTTCTATTGCTTTTACCAATTCGTGCAAATCAAGCACGGACATTTTTTCTATTTGTTCTATTAAAGCGTTGTGTTTATCTGACATATTTTTTATAATTTAATTAATAATTTCTATACATTCGACAAGCTCAGTATCTCGATAAAATATTTATTTTATCTCGACTTGGCTATTTCATTTAATGCGACTGCGAACCTTTGAATTGGTGAATTGATAAGGTTTACAAATTGAGCATAAAGCACTTCCCTACTTGGGATGGTAGCGATTTGCATCATCTTTACACTATCTATGAATTTCCTTTCAAAAATCCCGCCCAAAATATTTAAATTTACTTTGTGGGACTTTTGAAAAGCAAAGACTTCTCTAGCTGGTGCGATTTGGTCAGTAGAATACGCGATGGCTACTTCTCCACCGAGCTCTGGCATTGTACCCTCTGCTTTTCCGGCCATTGCGCGAGCAAGTAATGTTTTTCTGGAAACTTTATAGCTGACACCTTTGTCGCGAAGTTCTCGGCGGAGCATAGTCTCCTCTCCGGCTTTTAAACCATGAAAGTTCACAAATACCACAGACTCTGAGCCTTTGATGGCCTTTTCAAGATCTTTTACTATTTCTTCTTTTTTTGATTTTAATAACATAATTTTTATCTATCTTACAAAATAAAAACGGCTTTCGCCGCAAAACTAATCCTTTTTATCGGAATCGACCTCTCGGCAGGACCTACCCGGATTTATCTCCAGTGCCTACTTTCTTCGCGGTAATTCAAATATAACAGAATGCAATTTTAAAATCAAGCCCGCGCCGCGGCGGGCAAGCTACCCAAAATGACTCGATAAAAACACCCCGATAAGTCCTAGTACTATAATGATGATAAATACAACTAATATTTTGAAAAAATGCTTAGTGATCATGCCTATATAGTATCACAAAACTCGCCTATTCGGCGAGTTTTGTTTTAGCTCCTGTTATTAGTCAGAATTATTCCTGAATTAAGACAGTGGCCACATTTTGAGATTGGTCACAATCCACTAGAATAGTCTTTGACTTCAAGTAAATATCTGGGAGAACCACGATTTTGAAACCCCATGGCTTTACAGAAAATGTTGTGCAAACCTTGAAGGAACGAGTTTCCGCTGATCGGTTGTCAATCATAATACCGGGAGTGTCTTTGTAAGTTACGCTTACCGAGCGAGGAGATGAGCCTGTCCATCGCAGCGCGTGAAATGCCGGAAACGGATCCCTCAGCTCC
>JBGQKV010000034.1:0-6151 GCA_041499755.1 Minisyncoccia bacterium | reverse complement strand
GTGAAGTCGACCTGATCGCTTGACCAGGCTGTTCATTAACATTATTAACGACAAAATAACCAACCAAAGCCATCCCTATAAATAGTATAAAAATTGAAACCAGCGAGAAGCCTTTATTATTTTTCATATACATTAAGTATACCTCTTACAAATAAAATCCGTCAAGCCCTTCAGATTTTGGGAGGTAAATAAATTACGGAGTAATTGTAATCGTTTGCGAAAGATTATTATTGCCTTCGTTGGATTCAGAGATAACGCCAGGATTTATATCATCTGCACGCATTTCAAGATAAACAGGGCCAAGATTAGCATGAAGGTTTGGGACAGTAAACGTATTTTGGTTTGAGAATGTGTAGTTTTGGTTTGGTTGTAGGACAAATGCTGTTGTTGGGGTAACGTCAGCCACCATTTGATTTGTTGAAGTATTATAAAGTCGGAAATGCGTGCTGGTTGTAATGTTTGCTGGTGCTTGACCTATGTTCATAATGATAAAACTAAAGTTAACAGGTGTTGAAGGAGGGAGAGCTTGATGAAGAGTGTTTGGGTTGAAGGTAATTGATTTTACGATTAGGTCAGGCATCAGCGAGCAACCAACTGTAACTCCAGCTTCGTGATCAAACTGCCCATTGCCAACACCAAGACTTCCCCACTGAGAAATATAATTATTAGAAGAATCAAATTTTTGAATACGATTGTTGTTTACATCAGCCACATAAATATTACCCAAAAGGTCATCAGCGATACCTACAGGGGAAATAAATTGTCCATTACCAGAGCCCAAAGTTCCCCATTGAGAAATATATGCACCGGAGGAAGTAAACTTCTCAATTCTATGAGAAATAATTCCTATATCACCAACATAAACATTACCAGACGAATCAGCAAGAACGCCTGAGGGTACGTCAAATTGTCCATTACCTGAACCAAAAGTTCCCCATTGTGTAACATAAGCACCAGATGTTGTGAATTTCTGGACTCGATGATTGTTTGTATCAGAAACGTAAACATTATTTGATGAGTCTATGGCTATGCTGAAAGGGTAGTCAAACTGACCGTTTCCTGCACCTTGAGTACCCCATTGAGAAATATATGTTCCGTTAGAAGTAAACTTTTCTACACGTCCGTTGCCAGAATCAGTGACATAAATATTGTTAAGGGAATCAATAGCTATGCCTTTAGGTTTATCAAACTGTCCGTTGCCTGTACCATAATTCCCCCATTTAGAAATATATGTTCCGTTAGAAGTAAACTTTTGGACACGATAGTTCAGTTCATCTACAACGTAAACGTTGCCAAAAGAATCAGTGGTTAAAGCGGAAGGGGTATTAAACTGCCCATTACCAGTACCAGAAGTTCCCCATTTAGTTATAAATGTTCCATAAGTATCAAATTCTTGAATGCGATTATTTTGTGTATCAGCTACATAAACCACCGGGGTGCCAGTAAGAGGACCAGTGGTTGTAGGAATTTGGCATGTTTGACCGAGTTGTGAGAGGGTACCAGAAGGCGCTGTAGTTGCAGTATTAATAGTACCTAGGGACTTAGTGGTTGTATCTGTCGGTCTAATTGCTTGCCCGGGTTGGTCGTTCTTCACACTTTTGACGACTAAATAGCCTACTACTGCCACGAATAAAATAACGATAATAGTTTGGACGAGTGCGTAACCTTGATTTTGTTTCATAAAAATATATTAAAACCTTTAAATTGGACCTTATTTATATAGACGTATTATACACCTAAATCTTACTTTGCAAAAAGTAACTTTTTATGCCTCTTGCTGTCAGGTCGGCCATTATTTTATATGCTTTATGACGAGTGATACTGTTACGGAATTTTTTTTCATAGATATAGCCATACTCTATCAATACCGAACGAACACTAGAGAGTAGCGTATCGTTTGCACCTAAGGCGATCAATTTTTGATCTGGCACCAGGCCGGCACTCTCTTTTGGAAAGTTGCTGACTTGATACTTTGTTTTCAGCTCGGAAAAGATATTGGCGCCAAGGACAGCGCTAGTTTTCGCGTTCGCTAATTGCATTTCCGGAATATAAATAACAAAACCTTTATACTTTCCTACTTTCCAATCGTCTCCCTTAAAATAGTCGTTAAAATGAATATGAATTACCGCGTCCATTTTATTTTCGTCGGTCCATTTATTGATGCCATAAAGTTTTAATGCTACGCTTTCACGCACAGAGGCATGCGGCGCCCCTTCTTTCGGGACAAAGTCGCCGGCAGATATATCTTCCTGCATTTCTTGCTTGGCACTTTCCTTAAAAGCTTTTATATCATCCAGGTGTAAAGAAAAATAATCTGCGAATTCTTTCGTATAGCCGAGCTGGTCGCGAGTGATCCAGACTTTGAACCTTTTGTCTTTTTTTAATATATCGTAAATTTGAGTCGCTAGTACTCTGTTCATCGCCGCTTCTTTAAGATTGCCATACTGCGTACCCCAGACTTCGTTATCATGCCCGGGCACAAGAAGAATCCGAACAGGCTCTGTGGAAATTGCTTGCGCAAAACTCCACCTTGGACAAAGGACTAAAATAACAAAAAATAGAAATAAAAACTTCTTCACTATATAATAGTACCATGCCGGAACTGCCAGAAGTAGAAACGACAAGGAGGGGGCTCCAAAAAGAGGCCGTAGGCTGGAAGATTTTAGACGTTTGGACAGATTTAGCGACAAAAGACAAAAGAAAGCGCGACACTGTAGCCGACCCAAAATACTTTAAGGTATTTAAAAAGAAAATAAAAAACGCAAAAATAATCTCGGCTGAAAGAAGGGCCAAAAATATTCTGATAAATTTAAATAACGGAAATACTATCCTGGTGCATATGAAGATGACCGGTTATTTGTTTGTGGGGGGAAACCCGCATATAAAATATGCTCACGTGATCTTTACGCTCTCTAATAAAAAATACTTGGTGTTTTCGGATTTGCGCAAATTTGGAAAAATCACATTATTACCTACTAAGACCGCTCATGAGACAAAGCACTTGAACAATTTGGGTCCTGATCCACTTTCAAAAGACTTTACTGTATCAAAGTTAAAAGAACGCTTAAATAAAAAACCAAATGGAAAAATAAAAACGGTCTTGATGGACCAATCGGTTATTGCCGGTATTGGGAATATTTATTCGGATGAGATTCTCTGGCGGGCAGGCATTCACCCAGAAAGAAAAGTGGGTAAAATAAAAGACGCAGAAATAAAATTGATGTGGAAAGCGATGAAAGAGACTTTAACTAAGGGAATAGATTTCGGCGGGGATTCAATGTCGGACTATCGTAATATTTATGGACTTCCAGGGCATTTTCAGCTCCACCATGAAGCTTACCGGCAGACTGGGGAAAAATGCCGAAAAAAAGGATGCAGGGGTGTTATAATTAGAAAAGTTATAAACGGCAGGAGCGGTCACTTCTGCCCTAAGCATCAAAAGTAACTATGGCAGAAAAATCACATGGAAGTGGAGGGGGCGGGGCGATGAGAGATTTGAAATGGGCTATTTTACTACTTATTGTAGTCTGGTTTATCTGGTACTTTACCAACGGGCCTCAAAGATATGAGGCGACAAAACCATTCATCAACCCTCCAGCCCCACTAGGCACCGGCCAAGTCTACGGACCGCAATAAAACTATAAATTAAGAATTCTGAACAGGCTGATACCTAACGCTACAGAAACATTTAAAGACTCTTTTTTACCTTGCATCGGTATCTCGGCAACAACATCACATATATCCAGAATGTTTTTTGGTAGCCCTGGCACTTCACTGCCGACTATAAAAGCATTTTTTTTATTTTTTTTCACTTTTTTGTAATCCGTAGAGTTTTTATCCTGTTCAATGGCGATAATAAAGTATTTTTCCCGGCGCAATTTGGAAATTAGCGCTGGCAGATTATTCTTTTGCTCCCAAGTCACAAATTCTTCTGCCCCTAAGGCAGACTTTGCCATATCTTTACGAATTCTCCCAAATCGATCAAGTGGCGCCGGAGTGTGCCCGGTCAAATAAATTTTATTTACCCCTGCCGCATCCGCCGTGCGGAACATTGCACCGACATTCTCCACACTCCTTATATTGTGCAAAATGACAATATTTTCTCCCGCCGTTGACGGGACAGGTTGATTTTTGAGCATATTTCTTATATTATCACACTATATATTCTGCTCGTAGCTGTTTTGGTAAATAACAGCGGAATAGTTTCCGCCCGTAGCTGTTTTGGTGGATAACAGTAAAATAATTTCCGCCCGTAGCTCAGTCGGTAGAGCAGCTCCCTTTTAAGGAGAGGGTCGAGGGTTCGATTCCCCCCGGGCGGACAAGTAGAGACATCTCCGAAAAAATCGGTCGCGCGCTTGCGCGCGGTAATGGCGAGAGGGTGGGCGAAATCTGAATCAGTCTTGCAAGCAAATGCGAATTCGGTGGGTGGGCAAAATGAGACAGAGACGGATTTGTCGCGCATCACATGGTTCGTTCCGATTTTTTTCAAATAATCACGAATTTCGTAAAAATCGGATGACGTTGCTAATTCGGCACCTTTTTTAATATCTAAAATCCATTCCCGCAAGGGTTCGACCCAATTATTTCTCTCTTGTCGGGCGGAATCAATTTTCTCTGCGAGAGATACTTTTTTGTGCAAAAGCTCGTCCTTTTTGGCGAGATAATTTTCTTTTGGTATATCACCGTCGAGATAAAGCGTAATCAAATTATCGAGTTTGTACTGTATATCTCTCGCATTGTCTTTGATTTGCCCGAGATTACTTCCCGACGAAAACTTTTCTTCTTTTTCCCATGTGTCAGTTTGTTTTAACATCCAGTCCGTCCATTCGTCGGGAAGTGCGATTTGTTGAAGCCGTTCCTTTACTTGAGAGACGAGCAAATTTTCTTGCAAATATCCTTGTCCACATTTTCCGCTCTTTTTCGTACAGCGATAATAGCGATACATTCCGCCGTTTCCTTTTGCCCACTGCGCTGAAATCATGCTATGACACTCGCCACAACGAAAAAGTCCAGTGAAAGGAAAATTGTGACCAACTTTTGTTTTGCGTGGTCTTGCTCGCTCGGATAATCGTCTCTCTACGGCTTCAAATAAATCGAGAGAAATAATTGGCGAAAATGTGCCGTCATGCCATTCGTTGTGATGCTTTACAAGTCCGATATATGCTTTGTTGGAAAGCAAATTACTGACGGCAGATTTTCCAAGTGGCGTTCCGTGCTTTGTCACCATGCCTAAATCCGCCAAAAATTTTGATAATGTTTTAAAATTGTGTTTTCCCGTGGCGAATTCTTTATATCCCTGCACAATCACTCGTGCCACCACAGGATCAGGCTCAATGTTTCTCGTCTTTTGATTATTGATATAGCCACGGGGAGCCGAAGCCAACCATTCGCCTCGTCTCAATTTTTGGCGGATTCCACGCTCAACATTTTGCTTTAAATTGTCTGAATAATACTTGGATTGTCCGAACGCCACTTGCAACATAAAGAGCCCTTGCGGGGTTGGTTCAAACCAAAAGGTCGGAAAGCGCAAAGACACGACTTTTAGAGTATCTACTGCGTAGATAACTCGTCCGCCGTCAATACTGTTTCTCGCTAAACGATCGGGATGCCACGCTAAAATACCTACACCATCTAAACTTTCAATTTTACTCATCATCTCATTAAATTTTTGACGGCCGGGTGTCTTTGCGCTTTTTGACTCTTGAAATTCCTCTACAATTTCAAGATTTTCTTTACGCGCGAATTCACGAAGCTCAAAAAGTTGCGCTTCAATACTCATGACTTGTTTATCGTCATCTTCAGTAGATTTGCGAGCGTATAGAAAATATTTTGGTTTGATCATAAATAGTTTTAGATATGAAAAAAGTTAATCCGTATTCTGGCTCATTTCTGTTTTAATGCCCACCCACCGAATTCGCATTTGCTTGCAAGACTGATTCAGATTTCGCCCACCCTCTCGCCATTACCGCGCGCAAGCGCGCGACCGATTTTTTCGGAGATGTCTCTACTTGTCCTGTCATTCTAGCATTTGCGCGAACCTTTTTCGAGCAGAAAGACCAAGAGAACTAATGACTTCCGCCACGCCTCGGGAGTACCCTCGGCGTTCCGCCCTCTCCCATCGCCCTATCATTCTTTTCATATTTCGCGGGGG
>JBGQKV010000033.1:0-6230 GCA_041499755.1 Minisyncoccia bacterium | reverse complement strand
GGCAATATTCGCCTCGTTTACAAGCATCTTTATTTAAGTCAATTGCATTTTGTTGTGCTTCATCCACGCAAAACATTTTGCCTAATCTGGCGGAGTCTTCTTGGTCTTTTTTTGCTTGTTCTGCATCTGCCTTTGATTGTAGCTCCGTCTGCTGTTGTCTCTCAATAGAATGTTGTTTATTGACTTGGGTAAAATAATAAAAACCGCCTAAAATTACACTTCCTATTAAAATAGAGGCGGGAACAGATAATTTATTTATCTTATCCATAATTCTATTATTCTACACTAGATTAATACTTTATTCAATTCATCACTGGTGATAGAAAATGTTAGCAAATGTTATCAAATCTTATCATTTTAGGCATATTTTAAATTATTCAATGCGTTAAAACTCTCAAAAACCCAGCTTTCTAATTGGTTCCAACTTTGATATAATGTGTCCACAAAAAAACAGTATATGAGTCAATCTGGGCCTATAGTAAAGTGGTATTACGCATCCATGGCATGGATGAGGTAGGGGTCCGATTCCCCTTAGGTCCACTTCTTATTTAAAGCAAAGTTGAGCATGTGCTCAAATGCTTGGTGCGTTGTAGCGCCAACTGACAAGCACACTTGTCCAAAATGCGAATCAGCATTCAAATCTGGATGAAAAGAAACGTTAGAGAGATAAATATTTCCTCGCGGAGATAGGATAAAATCTGTTTTAAGATAATTAGGCATGCCAATAATATCGTGAAT
Source organism: Minisyncoccia bacterium (assembly GCA_041499755.1). GTDB lineage: Bacteria > Patescibacteriota > Minisyncoccia > Phycocordibacterales > UBA9973 > UBA9973. Next base: position 5,492 of record JBGQKV010000033.1, on the reverse strand, counting down.
TTTTTTTGTTAAATTAGAGAGTGTTTCTTTCTCTTGAGTAGATCCATGGCCAATGGGAAAAGTATAAGCCTCCTCTCCTCTGAAACCCGAGAGGGTGTGCATTGATATTTCTTTTCCAGCAACCAGCTCTTCTACTAAAATGCTTTTTCCACGACTGGCAAATTCGGTGATAGCGGAAATGAGCTCGGGGTAAGTCTTCGCTACTCGCACACCTGTATCCGTGTCTCCCGTAAAAGATTTTACTATCCAAGGCCCGGCAAATTTCTCAAATATTTCCATCGCCTTTTTTACCGCATATCTTTCCTCTCCACCATCAAAATCCGCTTGATATGTGGGTAATATTATATGCCTGGGCATTTTCACTTCCATCTCATTTGCTTTCAAATATTTTGCCAGATTTTCTCGCGAGTCTGCCAATGAAGATGCCAGGTGCCCAGTACTAATGTGCGGGATGTATATGTTTTCTAAAACTTTTTTCCATTCGGGATCAGACGCATTCCAAATGATATCCACTCGATGATTTAAATCAGCTGGAGCGATAGGCATACCCCCAGCATGCCAGACCCCGTCTCTATCTATCAAAATATCCACTGGTTTAAATTTTTCAGATAAATTATCTTGTATATTTAAAATCAAAGCTCCTCCTCTTTCCAAAGAACCTGAGTAATTTTCTCCCGTTCCTCCGCGAATGACACCGACTTTTATCATGATTCTATTTTAACATATTCTTCCCGCGAATATTGCGATGATAAGAAATCGCAAAACGATGCGCCTCGGAATTGGCCAAAAGTATTGCTTTTTCATCTAAATTTTTCACCTCTCCAGAATACAAAATACCCTTCGGCCGGTGCTTTTCGTCTTTTACCACCGCGGCTATAGGTATATCTAGCCCAGCTTTCTCTTCAAACCTTTTGACGGTATTTAGCTGCGCCCGCCCTCCATCTATAACGATAAGCCTAGGATAAACCCATTCTCCGTGGTTAAACCTTCGCTCTAAAATCTCCAGAAGCGCTCCAGTATCGTTTGAACTATGGTAATTTTTTATCTTGAACTTTCTGTATTCATTTTTATTTACCTCCCCGTTTTCCACTACTACCATCACTCCAACCATATTTTTCCCGGAAGTATGGGCAATGTCATAAGCCTCAATACGATTAGGTTCTAGGTGAGAGGTTCTAGTTTCTAGTAAATCATTTTTAATCAATGAAACATCTTGAATATGCTGGAGTGCAAAAATCTGCCTTTTAATTTCACCTGCTCGTTCGAATTCATGTGCTTTGGCAAACTTTTTCATTTCATTTTCTAAATTTTTTAAAATGTTTCTTTTTTTACCCTCAAAAAAAAGTTTGATATTTTTTATATTATGTCTGTTTTCTATCGAATCTTTTGGAAACAATTTTATTTGCTTATAAAATTCCTCTTTTCCTTTGCTCCCTTTTCTTTCTTCAATGTAAGGGAAAATTCTGCGGACAATTTTTAGAGCTTCACGCAGTTGGTTGCCATTTGGATACGGCCCGAAAACTTTTTTAAAATGGTTAAGTTGTAGCAGTTTTCCTCGCACTAAAGCAACTTTATTATCTTTTGTTATGCAAACGTAGTTGAAACTTTTATCGTCTTTTTCTTTGGTATTGTAATAGGGCTGATGTTTTTTAATTAAATTTGCTTCAAGGATTAAAGCCTCAAGTACTGAGTCAGTTTCTTGCCACTTTATACTCGTTGCCTTGGTTATCATATCCACAATCAAAGGCCCGCGCATATTAAATAGGTCTCTAGAAAAATAGCTCTTTACCCTGTCTTTCAAAGACGTAGCCTTGCCGACATATAAAATATCCTTATTTTTCATAAAAAAATACACCCCCGGTTTGTCTGGAATTTTATACTTTTTTAGCTGTTGACTATTCATAGACCGTATGATAACATATTTTTAGAAACCAAAAAACTAAAACGATGAACCCAAACACCTCTTTAACAACTCAAACTAATACTAATGCAGTTCTTAATAGAATAAGAAATGAAACATTAAAAACCTTGGCAGGCATAGTCCAGCGTACAAGTAATCCCCGAAAAGGAAATGGCAAAATGCAAGAACACCTACAATCAGCAGCATTCCAGTTTCAGTTTTCTTTGCTTGGTCCTTCCATAACCGGTTCAGAGAGAATTATAAGGGCTGAGAAAGCCGTGCAAAATTTAAGCAACGAAAAATTGTACTTGTTGGCAGCAGAAGTTCTGGAAAAAATGGACCAAAGCAACCGCATTAGCATACTTCCGATTAACTAAGGTAAGTTGGAAGTACAAACAGAGGGAGAAATAAACAAGCTCCTTCTTTTTTTTATCCCCAGTTTTTATTGACGACGCTTTAAATCAGGCGTAAAATTGATGAAAAAGAACCGTATGATAGCGTACCTATTTTCCAGATTTGTTCTTTGGCGTAAACCAACACTTAAACCCGAAACTGCATATATTCTAAGAGTAATACCAATGTTTTTTGAAATAGTTTTAGTATTCTCTTTAAAATTATGCTCTTGAAAGTACTTGTTTGAGTACTGCCCCAAAGACTATGCTGTGTCTGGATTTTTATTCAGACACAGCATTTCTATTTACGCAGCACTTTCTTAAGATACTTCCCCGTATAACTTTTGGCATTAGTTGCCACCTCCTCCGGAGTGCCTTTGGCAATAAGAACGCCGCCTTTATCTCCCCCTTCAGGACCAAAGTCCAAAAGGTAATCGCTAGATTTTATCAAATCCATATTGTGCTCAATGACTACAACTGTATGACCTTTATTTACTAATTTTTCTAAAACAGCGATCAGATTTACTACATCATCATAATGCAATCCCACTGTCGGCTCGTCTAGTAAATAAATTGTCTTTTCCAAATATGGCCTAAAAAGCTCGCTGGATATTTTTACTCTCTGTGCTTCCCCACCAGAAAGCGTCGTCGCTGATTGGCCGAGCTTTACGTAGCCGAGACCGACATCTATTAAAGTCCGTAGACGATCATAAACATTTGGAATTTCTTCAAAGAATTTTATCGCATCCTCCACCGTCATTTGCAAGATTTCATAGATATTTTTATTCTTATATTTTACTTTTAGCGTCTCTTTGTCAAAACGCTTGCCCATACATACATCGCAGGTCACATACACAGTCGGTAAGAAATGCATCTCCACCGCAATCTCGCCATTTCCCTCGCAAGCTTCACACCGCCCACCTTTCACATTAAAAGAAAAACGATTCTGCTTCCACCCACGCAGGCGAGCTTCTTCCGTCTCGGCAAAAAGATCACGGATAAAGACAAACATACCCGTATAAGTCGCAATATTGGAGCGCGGGGTCCGGCCTATTGGACTTTGGTCTATCAAGACTGTGCGCTGTAAATATTCACTGCCAGTAAAAGACGCGCAATTAAATGTTTGATTCGATCGATATTTTCTTTCAAACCTCGCTTGCAAGTTCTTATGCACAATTTCATACATAAAAGAAGACTTGCCCGAGCCGGAAACGCCAGTGATAGAAACTAGTCGCCCGAGCGGAATCTCCGCATTTAAATTCTTGATATTAAAAATCTTCCCGCCGACAATTTTGAGCGAGCCCTTTTCTCCCGTGCGTCTTTTTTCTGGTTTTTCTATTCTAGCTTCCTCACGCAAATATGCCAGCGTACGAGACTTAGAAGTATTTTTGGGCGCGGTTAAAAGCTTGTCTAAATAATCCGCCACCACTATCTCCCCTCCGTGCACTCCCGCTTTCGGGCCAATGTCTACAATATAGTCCGAAGAGTAAATTGTGTCTTCATCGTGCTCCACCACGATAATCGTATTGCCTAAATCTCGCAGGTCAATCAGGGTCTTTATCAATCTTTCGTTATCTCGCTGATGTAGACCTATTGTCGGCTCATCAAGCACATAAAGCGCGCCGACTAACCTAGAGCCAAGCTGGCTCGCCAAGCGTATTCTCTGCGCTTCCCCACCCGAGAGCGTATTTGCCCGCCTGTCTAATGCCAAATATTCCAAACCGACATTTAACAAAAATTCCAAACGGGATTCAATCTCGCGCAAAAGTACGGCCGAAATCTCGCGCTCCTTTGCACTTAATTTTAATTTTTTGAAAAAGCCAACAGCTTCTTCTATAGAAGAAGCGGTCAGGTCAACTATATTCATTTTTTTATCAGATAAAAATACATGCAACGCTTCCGGTCGCAGACGCTTTCCTTTACATTCATCACAAGGATCTTCGCCGAACATATGCTTCGTACCAAGGCCGTGGCAAACAGGACAAGCACCATGCGGAGAATTGAAAGAAAAAAGTCGTGGCTCTATTTCCGGATAGGAAAATCCATCTTTTGGGCAAGAAAACTTGGCAGAAAGCAATGTCTCCTCTTTATCTATTTTTATATTTACCAATCCATCCGACTCCAAAAGCGCTCTTTCCACCGATTCAGAAAGGCGGAGTTCAATGTCTTTGCTATCTTTATTTGCAAACTCATGCGCTTGAAATTCATCTACCAAAACATCAATGTCGTGCTTTTTATTTTTGCTTAAATCTATCCGCTCGCGAAGCTTTTTCATCACCCCGTCTACACGAACCTGCGTATACCCTTTTCCAAGCAAATCATAAAGAAGCTGGTAATATTCGCCTTTCCTACCACGCACCATCGGCGCAAAAATTTGGATCGGCGTCTCACTAAACTCTACGCCCATCACTTTCTTTTTTGGACCGGAAAGCTTGCTGATTTTGTCCATCACAAAATGAATTATTTCTTCATTTGAAAGTTTTTTTATTTCATCTCCGCAGACGAGGCAGTGCGGCCGGCCGACACGCGCGTAAAGCACACGCAAATAATCATAAATTTCTGTAATCGTCGCCACCGTAGAACGCGGGTTGTTTGAGCGGGATTTTTGATCAATAGAAATTGCTGGTGAAAGACCTTCAATCTCATCCACATCCGGCTTGGCCATTTGCTTTAAAAATTGGCGGGCATAAGAAGAAAGCGATTCCACATATCGCCGTTGCCCTTCGGCAAAAATCGTATCAAAAGCAAGCGAGCTTTTGCCACTACCCGAAAGCCCGGTAAAAACTATCATCTTGTTGCGAGGCATTTCCACCGTCACATTTTTCAGATTATGCGTTCGTGCCCCTTTTACTATTATTTTGTCGTTATTTTTTGCCATATAAACCCTAAAATTCCCCACAGCTCTCGCTAGGGGGTATGTATTAATTTGTAGAGACATTATAGCATAAAATTGAAAATAAAAAACAAGGAGTTTTTTAGTTCTCCTTGTTAATTCTTTTTAGAATAAAAATCATAGGTCTATAGCATATTCAACCCAATTTGGTATCTTCCCTGATATTGTTCCTGAAAATATCATGCTCAGAAAAATTGGTACTATTAGGAGAAGAGCAAGGGCTATGTGATTTAATTCATGCCCTGTTTGAACCCACAAAACAATAAATAATATTACTAACGAACCAATTAGGAAAGTTAAGAATAAT
>JBGQKV010000032.1:0-6504 GCA_041499755.1 Minisyncoccia bacterium | reverse complement strand
TCATCTATTCAGGGCGCCCTAGATGATTTCTCCAAGGTGAACTCTTCCTTAGTAGTAAAATATGCGCAAAAGAATCCAGAAACTTTTGACCAAGATCTATTAGAGGCGCTTGCAGCCGGTGTAGGCCCTGACATGTTTATTTTGCCAGATGACCTCATCGTGCATTATCGGGACAAAATAATGTCGATCCCTTACGCCAGTATTCCAGTAGCGACTTTTCAAAACACTTTTGCGGGAGCGGGGTCAATCTACCTTGGCGCCAAAGGAATTTTAGCCTTGCCGCTCGCCATTGATCCGATGGTTTTGTACTACAACCGGAGTATGTTTGATGCCCAAAATATCATTAACCCGCCAGCCTCTTGGAATGATCTTTCGGCTATAATTCCTCTCTTCTCCAAGAAGGATCAAGACAATAAGATAGTAAGAAGCGCGGTAGCCCTAGGTCAATTTACGAATATAGCTAACGCCAAGGACATTATCTCTATGATTTTCATGCAAGCCGGCAACCCGATAGTAAAGCAAACCAATGGTATTTTTTCTTCCGCTTTATCTGATTCCAATGGCTCCATTGACCTTGGAAATGTCTTATCTTTCTATACGGGATTTGCTGACCCGCTTTCCGCTTCTTATTCCTGGAACAGGTCCTTGCCTAATTCCACTGATGCTTTTAGCGCCGGGAGCTTGGCGATGTATTTTGGCTTCGGGAGCGAGCTTTCCTTACTCACTGCTAAGAATCCAAATAACAATTTTTACATTGCTCCCGTGCCACAGGTGAAGAATTCCAATTTCAAGCTGACCTTTGGACACACTTATGGTTTGGCTATTTCCGCTTATACTAAGAAATCAAGCGTAGCTTTTACCGTGGCCGGCTTGTTGGCAAACGGAGACTTTGCCAAAACATTCGCCAGTAAACTTTTAATTGCTCCTGCCCGGCGTGATTTGCTAGCGATAAAACCAACGGACGCATATTTTCCGACTTTCTATAGTTCTGCTCTTTATGCCAGGAGCTGGCTTGATCCGGCGCCTAGTGAGACTGACGCAATATTCCAGAAGATGGTGGAAAATGTTTTGTCGAACAATTTAACAGCAAGTAATGCGGTCAAAGATGCTTCCAATAAGCTGGAGCTTCTCTTGACACGTTAATTTATGAAAAGAATTTTTATAACTAAAAAAATATCTACTTTTTCCTTACTCTTCATTATGTATATCGCTTTTATAATGCCGACATTTTCTTTTGCCGCTAATCCGCCTGAAATGTCTGGACCAACCGATCTTCATACAGAAGGCAGTGAACTTTTGGCGCCTTGCCCGAAAGTCGGGTGCGGGTGGAAGGAGCTTCTTGATACAGTGAATCTAAGCGTCAAATTTGCCCTCAAGTTAGCAGTCTTTATAGCCGCCATAATGTTCTGCTATGCTGGCTTTTTAATGGTTACCAGCGGGGGAAGCACTGAAATGGCTACGAAAGCAAGGAAAATCTTTACCAATGTCGTCATAGGGCTTGTTTTTGTCGCGGCCTGCTGGTTGATCATTGAATTGATAGCGACGGTCCTCGGCTACAACGGCTCTTGGATTGGTTTTTAATATAAGGTATAATCTGCTTATGTTAAAGAAAAAATTATTTATACATATTCTACTTGCAACTATTTTTTTATTTCCCCTGTTGTCTTTTTCCGCCAACCCTCCTGAGACAACAGGTACAGACACCTCTCTTGGCAGGGTTACCAATCCTATCAGTGCGGAGACGATAAATGAATTTATTAAAAAGATTTTAGAAGGGGTTATAAAATTGGGCATCCCGATCGTCGCGCTCGCCGTCATCTACTCCGGTTTTCTTTTTGTGGAGGCGAGGGGGAATAGCGAGAAATTAAAAAAAGCCAAGGACGCGCTCTTGTATACTCTTATCGGCGCGGCGATATTGATCGGCTCTTGGGCTATTGCGCAGCTTATCTCGGAGACGATATTGTCTTTATGATAAATAAAAATATAAAAAATTTACTTTTTGCCTGCGCGCTCACAGGAAGCCCCACGGTAAAATTTGGAGATCTTTTAAATTTTATTTCCTGCAACATCAGCGCCTCGGTCGTCCCTTTTATCTTTTCCTTGGCGATATTAGTATTTGTCTGGGGCGTAGTGCAGTATTTGACGAATGCGCAGGAAGAAGCCAAGCGGGAAAAAGGCCGGCAGTTCATGATTTGGGGAATTGTGGCGCTAGCGGTGATGGTATCCGTCTGGGGCTTGGTCCGGATCGCCGGGAACACTTTCGGCATTGACTTTGCTATTCCTAAAGTTCAAAATACTACGACGCCATAAATAAAATATGACCCATTCGACAAACTCAGGGTCATGGTGATAAAATAGAACCATGAAAAAATCCCTACTAATTTTTTTGCTTATTGTTTCCGTATTTTCTTTTTGGCAAATATCTTTTGCGCAGCAAACGCCGCCAACAGGGGAATGGAACTGGAATTTCTCGGGACAGGGTGGTCCACCCGCTCCGCCGAACTCTGGCGATACTGGTATTTATGTCATGGACCCAAATCAATTGGAAAATCAGCCTATCGTCACCCCGCCATTTGACCCCACTCCAGCCGCGGTCTTTTGCCACTTGCGCTTTAACCCGAAAGCGGGAGATATTTTGGACTACGCCACCTGCATAGTGGCTAGGTCTATCGTCCCCACTGTTTTTTTCTTGGCGGTGGCCATCTTTGTCTGGGGCGTAGTTCAGTACTGGATAAATGCGGAGGATGAGGCCAAGAGGGAACAAGGGAAGAAACTTATGATTTGGGGTCTTATTGCAGTCACGGTGATATTGTCCATTTGGGGCTTGGTGAACATACTAGGGGGGACTTTCCACCTTGAAAATGCCGCCCCGCCCCCACAATAGAGCATATAGAGTATCCCCACAGGGGTAGCGCTTGACGCAATTTACATGATATAATAGAAAAGCCTAATTATTTAGGATAAAAGAGAATTATTAGCATTATTAAGGTCGCTTAATTTATTATTAGTAACATTATTATATGAAGAAAAAATTAATTTCATTAGCCGGTTTTGCCGCTGCCTTGCTACCAGCGATTGCATTTGCCCAGATCCAAAACAACTGCGGCACTCCAGGAGATCTAAATTATGTGATCTGCCGTATCGCGGTGCTTATCAATACGATAATCCCAGTGCTTATCGCCTTGGCTGTCGTTTACTTTATTTGGGGAGTAATATCGTATATTTTTGCCAAAGAAGAAGAAGCGAAAAAAGAGGGCCGCGCTCGCATAATCTACGGCCTTATCGGTCTTTTGGTTATCGTTTCTATCTGGGGCTTGGTTAGTATTTTGAAGAGCAGCTTTGGGGTGACAAACACTGAAAATGTCACTATTCCTTGTATTCCGACTCCGGGCGCGCCTTGTTAAGTATTATGCATCTATTTGTGAATGTAGCCTATGCCACTAGCGGGAGATTTGATGAGTTTATCGTAAACCTTGATAACCTTATCATCAATCCGCTTATCATATTGCTCTTTGCTTTAGCCATCGCTTATTTTCTCTGGGGAATATTTGAATTTCTCTCCAATGCGGATAATGAGGAGAAGCGCACTGCAGGCAAGAAGCATATGCTCTTTGGCATCATCGGCATAACCGTGATGATGGCCGTGTGGACTTTGCTTGGGATAGTTTTAAACACGCTCGGCATCACCGGGATAAATCCACAAGAAGGGACCGTGCATCTCAATGATTACACTCCTTCTGAGCCTATTCATTAAAATTTTCTAATTAGGAAATAAAAAAAGGGCAGTCTTCACATTCTCATGTGTTGACTGCCCTTTGCGTTGATTGGTTCCAACTTATGTTGGTTTTTCCATTGAATACTTGAACAACACTTTTTTTCCATCAGGCTCTTCGGAAATAACGTAATACCATTCAGCGGGCATGCTGTACCATTTTACAATGTCGATGCCGCTATTGTCGTTGGTGGGTCCGTTTTCCGTGATTGAAACGTCTGGATTTGCAACCAAAATGTATCTGACTTTTCCCATAGGCCTGGTGTAGGTCTTCATGGGGTCAAGATACACCTTGAGTGTAGTCGCTGTATCTGTCGTGGCATATCCACAGCCTTTTGTGGGCGGGTGTGTTGCCAAATTGGCGATGGAATCTTTGACTGCTCCTTTTTTAAAGTCCTCGATTACACGAGGTCTCACTTCTTTCCACAGGAAGATAACGAGGATGAGTCCAAAGATTATACCAAGAACAATTGGCAAATTTTTACCTTTTTTCATTAGTTGTGTCCTCCTATTTTAGTTATTGGTGTTAATTACTACTTTTGTGTCTGTTGGGTTTGCGATTTCAACTTGTTTAAAGTTGCCACCAAACATTCCCAATTTCACAGTTTTACGAGCTTCACTGCGTCCTGCATCATCATGCTTGAATCCATGAGGGTTTGTTGAACTTTCCATTAACTCATCAACAGATACACTAAATGCAGACATTGCACGTTTAGTTTTACGAGCAGCTTCAGTTTCCGCAGAGAAATCAAGATCTTCTACTGCTGATTTGAAAACTGCAATTCCAAACATTTCACACTCGTCACTGAATTTAGATGGAGGTAACGCACTGCTTTTGTTATCTTTTGCATCATCAGCTGATAATGATCCCCAGCAATAATCTGTCATTACGATGTTGGTTTCTAAGATTATAGCATCGGTTATGGTTTCAATTTTTGCTTTGACGAATTTAACCATATTACGATTTCTATTCTTTGCTATATTATTCCACCACATTACCTGACATTTTCCTTTCATGTTATCGTCTTTGACGTCCCAGTCACCTGTGATGGGAGTAGAGAAATGTTTACTAGTATCTTGCTCCTCTATGGTATCTGGAAAGAACTCAAAGAGTCCCATCCAGTTTATACCTGGCCATTTTGGCGATAACCACCCTAGCCATTCATGTTGAGCAATCCTACATCGGTTGGCTTCTCCAATGTAGTAGTGACGGATAATGTAAGGATAAAATGACGTGATAGATAAAACTAACACCCCTGCGTATTTGTAGAATGCATCACCATCAGGAAAGAACATGTTGGCGAGGTAACGGTAAGCAATAAAGATAATTACTAAAATTGGAAATACTTTGACCATAAAGCCCCATATGAGCCGGTCAAATTTTTGGTAGGTTGTTTCGGACGGACTATTGCCGTTGTTGTTTGTGTTGTTCATGATTTTTGTTTTTATAAGGTTTAATATGAATATTTTTTTAGAATTTATATTATTTTACCGAGTTTGAAACTCAGTAGAGATTTAGTAGACCTCTTTCAAGTGCCGATAGGGCATCAGGAGCTGAAAGAGACCTACAACCTCACCCCTATAAAAAGCTTTTTTCAAATAACTTACTCTGCGTCAAGTATAGCATATTAAAACCAAAAAGTCAACCCCTAGGAGAGCTGACTTTTTGCTTATTTTGTAAGGTTATTTTGAAGTTTTTAAGCGTGCTTGAGGGGAGACTTGTGATACTTATCTTCTGCACCGTAAGCCTTTCGTATCAATATGACCATAAGAAGGATCAAGATTGCGGCTAGTATCCACTGGAATAGATTTGATGGAAGAAAGCCGTTTGAGGCTAAGATTGCATTACCAGCTAGAGAACTTTCGCTTGAGCTGTCAGTTGATTGTTTTGGAGCTGCTGTTTGCTGTGAAGCTGTTGAATGCAGAGGGGCAGTAGTGACCGAAGTATTAGTAACTTGAGCCACGGATTCTACGTTAAAGAATATTCCATTTGAAGTTCCTCCGCCCGGCATTGGGTTGAAAACGCTTATTACATAGCTTCCTGGATTTGTCACATCAGCTGCGTTTAGGGTGACAGTGAGTTGATTTTGGTTATTGAAGTTTGTTGCCCTATAGGAGCCGTTGAACTCTGCCATAGAACCTTGAACGAAGTTTGCGCCTGATAAAACTACCGCCATATTTCCTGCAACGCCGCTCACTCTATTTGGGGTGATTGAATAAACAATAGGGATAGGGTTTGCAGTATTATTATAACCGTAAGTATTGTTGTAGCTATTGTAAGAATTACCATTGTAAGAGTTGCCGTCGCTACCATACTGAAAAGTATAAGCCTTAGCAGTGGTTGGCAAGGCAATCAACATGGCGAAAGCCAAAATAGTCAACATTTTCCTTATTAAATTGTTGTTTATATTTGTCATACAATGAAAGTATAGCATATTCAAATATAAAAGTCAAGTACCTCAATGTCTCTACCTGTGCTGGAGGAGGGACTCGAACCCTCAAGCCTTGCGGCACTAGTTCCTAAGACTAGCGCGTATACCAATTCCGCCACTCCAGCAATTACTGTGCTTTGTTGTCAGAGATAATTTTCTGCTGAAAATTTCCCCGACCCTGACTCGCGCCGTCGCGCTCCGTCTCGCACAAAGTGCCTATGCACTTTGTGCGCCCAGAGGGAATCGAACCCCCGACCATCTCCTTAAGAGGGAGCTGCTCTACCAGCTGAGCTATGGGCG
>JBGQKV010000031.1:0-6890 GCA_041499755.1 Minisyncoccia bacterium | reverse complement strand
CACCGCAATCACTAGTACTTCTGCTACCTTAAACGGAGTGGTCAATCCAAATAGTGGAGTAAATACTAATGCTAATTTTCAGGTATCCCCTGGTAGTCCTTCTGCCCCTGAAGCACTTGGTAGTGGCAATTCAAATGTAACTATGACTCCGTACGTACTAACAGGACTAACTCCTAGTACAACTTATCAATATAGAATTCTAGCAAGCAACGACGATGGCCCAACATCTACTGGTTGGACATCTTTTACTACAAGTGCCGCGCCGGTATCTCTCCCCCCTACTATTGTCTCTTCTTCTGTCACCGCAATCACTAGTACTTCTGCTACCTTAAACGGAGTGGTCAATCCAAATAGTGGAACAAATTCCAACGCCCACTTTGAGGTGTCCCCTGGCAGTCCTTCTACTATTCAATCTCTTGGTAGTGGAAATGCAGATATAACCCTAACTCCATATGTACTGACCGGCTTAACACCTAGTACTACTTATCAATTTAGAATCCTGGCAGGTAATGATAATGGTCCGGCATCAACTAGTTGGACTTCATTCACGACCAGCGCAGTAGTGTCTGGTCCAACTATCGTATCTTATAATGCCAGTGCGATTACCAATACTTCTGCAACGTTAAACGCTGTCGTAAATCCAAATGGCGGGACAAACTCCAACGCCCGTTTTCAAGTATCGCCCGGCAACCCTTCTTCTATCCAAGTCCTTGGCAGCGGTAACACAAATGTAACTTTAACTCCTTATGTATTAACTGGACTAACTCCTAGCACTACTTATCAATTTAGGATCCTGGCTGGTAATGATAATGGCCCAGCCACAAGCAACTGGACATCATTTACGACAACAAGCACTCCTCCCGTAGTTGTCGTTTCTGGCAGTGGACCAGTACTGACTGATGGCGGACCAGCAGTTCCGTCTTCTGGTGGCGGAGGTGGCGGGCATCCCCAAATAGATACTACCCCAGCTACGACGACTTCTGGTAACACAACTAGTCAATTGACAGTAACCACAATTCTAGCGACAAATGAAACTTCTACCTCTGCCAGAGTGCACGGTATTGCAGTCATCGGAGGCGGAGTCGCCACCAACGGATACTTTGAATATGGTAAGACCGCATCAATGGGACATACTACTCCCACTCAAAACCTCGGTGGAAACTCTTCCGTAAACTTCTCTGACACAATCAGTGGTCTTACTGCTGATACTATTTATTTCTTCCGAGCAAATGCGACCAATTCAAACGGGTCCGCTCATGGAAATATATTTGTATTCAAAACACTTGGGAACGACGTTACCCCCGCTACTGATGGAGTAAACAACGGACCGACTGCCACTAGCGCTCAAAGTGAAATACTTAGTATCGCTACAAAAACCGACGAAGTAGCGCAAGGAGATAAAGTAGAATATTTGGTGTCATATAAAAACAATACAGCAAAAAACTTTGAGAACACAAAGATAATTATACAGCTCCCAGCTGAAATAGACTTTGACGGATCAAATTTCGGAAAAGTTAATTCTGATAATGCTGTGGAATTCGACCCTGACATCTTGATTCCTGACCAAGTCGGTTCAATGACAATCCAAGGTCATATAAATTCAAAAGCAGAGGTTGGCGGAGTTTTGATAACAACAGCTGTAATGACTTACAACCTTGCTGGGTCTACCGCTGAGCAAGATGAGATAGCTTACGTGGTAAACCATGTTATAGAAGGAAATAATTTAGCCGCCGCTTCAATTTTCGGAAGTGCCTTCCTGCCGACGACTCTCCTTGGCTGGCTTGCCCTTCTTCTTGTAATACTCGCTATCATTGTCTTCGCTAGAAGGGTATTTATGGATTACGCTTATGGCAAAAGCAATCAGAGCAACAACGAACCGATGATGCCAGTGTAATAAAACATCAATCAAGAAAAACCGCCTCTTATTATTCTTGAGGCGGTTTTTCTTTTGAGTGCCCACGGGCATCCACTTCGTAGCTCGTGTTTTGAGTTTCAAAAAAGTTTACTAATTCATATACATCCGTCGCGGCAGACATCCATTTCGCTGGATTTGTGGCATTGTAGTGTTTTTGAAGTCCGAGCTCTTCTAATCTTCTATCAGTCACATATTTCACATATTGATTCACATAATCGGCATTTAACCCTAATATTCCTTTCGGAAATAAATCGTTATTGTAAGCGACCTCCAAATCAACTCCTTCTACTATTATATTTTTTATCTCCTCGGCAAAATCGTGGGTTAAAAGGTCAGGGTTCTCTTCCAAGATTGTATGGATAAGATTGATACCGAATTTAAGGTGGAGTGATTCATCTCGCAAGACCCAATTTATCATCGAGCCAAAATTGCGAAGTTGATTCCTCTGGCGAAAAGAAAGAGCCACCATAAAGCCAGAATAGAACCAAATGCCCTCCATCACTACATTTGTCGCTACTAAGTTCCTAACAAAGTCCTTCTTACCCTCTACTGTCTCAATATCAAGAGTTTCTTCAGTCATTCTCTTTAAATACTTGTTTATATAGTCTTCCTTGACCTGCATAGAAGGAGTCTCTAAGTGAAGATTAAATATTGTTTCACGATCAAAAGGAAAAGTCTCTAGCACATACTCAAAAGAAACACAGTGGTTCGCCTCTTCAAACATCTGCTTGGCAAGATATAAGTGGCACTCGGGAGATTTGAGATATGGATAAACACCTAGCGCAAGCGAGCGGTTCACTATGAGCTCGGCCGGATTGAAAAAAGCCATCAAGAATTTTACGGCATGACGCTCGTCCTCGGTCATACTTTTCCAATCATTCAAATCTTCGCCTAAAGCGATCTCGTGCGGAAACCAAGTGTTTCGGACGGCCTGATTGTAAAGGTCGTAAGCCCACTTGTATTTCATTGGATGAAGATTCATATCTTCAGGCGACGCTTTTCCTAAAATCATATTTTATTGGCAACCTTCACAGAGAAGCGCGTCTTGCGGATCTTCAGGTAAGTGAACTTTTAGGACGACCGGAGATGTATCTGTTTGCTTTATTGGTTCTAGAGCGAGCACTGGTAAAGGTATTTCTATTTTAGGCGCAACTTTTATTGAGGAGAGGACTGCAAAGCCACGCTTACCGGTGATGTCCTGTTTGTTTACCTTTGTTGTACTTTGCTCGGCATTGTGACGGGGCTTCATGTGAAGATAATAAGTGGTCTTCAGTCCCTTGTCCCAAGCAGTAGAATAAATATTCATCATCTCATCTATATCACGGACATCGAGATACATATTCCTACTGATTGCTTGATCCACCCATTTCTGTGCCCGAGCGGCTACTTCTATATAGGCAAGCGGAGATACAGAAAAAGATGTTTTGTAAATTCTTTTTATATGATCCGGGATTGCAACTATTTCAGAAATATCTCCACGGTTGGTCAGAATCTGCTCACGGACAGCCTCCCAAAGATTTTCGCCTTTCAAAGAAGCGACAAGGTTCGGATTGATCTCCAAATATTTTCCGGAAAGCTTGTTGCGAGAGAACATCTGTGCAAATCTCGGATCAATACCCGGGGTGACGCCTGCGACCAATCCGATGTTTGCATTTGGCGCTACGGCCATCACGGTGGCATTCCTCATTCCCTTTTTTACTTTCTCTCGCACTAGACTCCAGTCTAAGTTTGGAATTGCGGGTGTTGGTTCTTTAACCAGTGGCATTTCAGTGCCACGTTCTTTTTGCAAAAGTTCTAGCGTATCAATCGGCACAAATCCTTTGGACCACATTGAACCTTTAAAATTTGGGTACGAGCCTTTTTCGCGGGCAATATTAGCGCTCTCGTCTATGGCCATATAGCTGATAAATTCAAAAACCTTGTCAGAAAGATCATGCGCTTCCTTGTCTTCATAAGAATACCCGAGCATTTCTATCGTGTCAGAGAATCCCATGAGCCCCATACCCACGGCCCTATTTTCTATGTCTGCTTTGATCGCTTCTTTGAGCGGAAGCTTGTTTATATCCACCAAATTATCCAATTGGCGCAAGGATAAACGGACAGATTCCTCTAAAAGATGCCAATCTATCTGCCCAGCCCGCACGTGACGAGCCAAATTTATGGAAAGCAGGTTGCAGACAGCAATATTGTCTCTATTTTGAGGGAGCGTCACCTCTGTGCAAAGATTTGAAGCGTGGATTGTGCCAGTGTTGTTATTGAGCGCTCGTACATTTATAGTATCTTTCCAAGTGAGCCATGGGTGTGAAGTGGTCTGCAGAGATACTAAAATATTTTTATACTGCTGGCGAGCAGGCATTTTGGACCACATTTTTATTTTCCCTTCTTCTGCCATTTGCACATAGTACGCGTAGCGCTTGGAGAATGCTTCGCCATAAAGCTCTATCAAATCTTTTACTTCATTCGGGTCAAATAAATACCAATCATCACCACTGTGTACTCTCTTCATAAATTCATCTGAAATATAGACAGCAATGTTCGCAGTGCGAGCACGGCGATAATCATCTCCAGCATTTTGTTTCAAATCCAAGAAATCTTGAAAATCAATATGCCAGTTCTCCATATAAAAACAGAGCGCACCTTTCTTTTTTCCTCCACGTTGCACAGCGCGAATCGCCGAGTCAATCATATGAAGAAATGGAACAGGTCCTGATGAAACAGTATTGCTCGTTTTTAAAATTGAACCGGAGGCGCGAAGCTTGGTGACCGACAATCCAATTCCTCCGGTTGCTTTTGAAAGAAGCAGAACGTCCGAAACGGTTTTTCCGATATGTTCCATGTCATCTTGGATTTCCATCAAGTAGCAATTTGAAAGGCGTGGGTTTGGAGTGCCAGCGCCCAAATTTGTGGAACCCGCGGAAAGATATTCAAGCTTAGACATTTTATTATAGAAGTTTTTCGCCCATTCATTTGGATTCTCTTCATTGAGCGACATTCCCATCGCCACCCGCATCCAAAAATATTGCGGGGTCTCGAGCGGAGCGCGGTTTGGTCCTTTGGTGAAATATCTATCAAGCATAGTGGAGACTCCAGAATATTTATAAAGAGCATCACGGGAAATATCTAGGGCTTCTGCCAGCTCTTCTAGGTTGAAAACACTTTTCATCCGCGGATCAAGTAATTTATCCTCTACGGCAGAAGAAATATACTCTGGAAAGTGCTCGCGGTGTAGTTTGGCGAGATCTTCAATGTCATCTTTACTGAAATCTCCTAAAACTTTCTTATAGATTGTCTTTAAGAGTAGGCGGGTGGCGATAGTGTCGAACTCTAAATCTTGATGAACGTTCTGAAGCGCTGTATTTATCGTCGCTTGGTCGAGTTCTTCCTCGGTAATACCATCATAAAGAGTAAGACGAGTCTCGGAAGCGATCTGCACTGCTTTGGAAAGTCCGTCGGTGAGCCCTGCGCAAGCGCGTTCAATCGAGCGATTGATTCGGTCCGCATCAAAAGACTCCTGCGTGCCATCTCTCTTGGTAATCATGATACTCATGAGTTCATTATAGCAAAAACAAAAATAAAAAAAGTGGAAAACCCTTAAAAATTATATAAATACACTGCCCTCCCAGACTTGGCAATAGCAGTTCCTGAAAGGTGGCAAAATTGTTGGATTAAAACGGCAAAAATTCTACCCTATTCCCGACTTGCAAATTATTCTTTTCGGAAAAACCAGCATTTACCTCTAAAACATAGTTGGCCGGATTTGAGGGCTCGAAAACTGTCGGGTACGAAGAAGGCTGTGCGTTTTTTTCTATAAAAACTACTTGCAAGTCATTACTTTCTCCCATTTCCGATGTTGTCATCCAAATAATATCAATCGGAAACAACATATCCTTCATCCAGAATCCGTATTTACTTGGATGATCAAATATAAATAACATTCCTTCATCATCTTTCAATAAAGCGTGTCCTGACAAGCCTTTTTCGCGTTTTGCATCAGTATCTGCAATCTCAACTTTAATATTTTTTCCAGTGATTTGCACTTGCGAAATAGTATTTTTCTCTTCAACTTTTAAATTATTTTGCTCCACCGCCACTTTCGGCGGAACTTTTTTATCTCCACCCCAAAAATGCCAAGCAAATATTCCACCAACAAAAATTAAAATAATTACAACTGATTTTTTCATAAGATAAGTGCTTTGTAAAACTTTCATCACTCACTCATGTAATCTTTAATTATTTTTTCACCATCCTCTTTTGTAATTCTTTGACTTTCTCCAGTTGAGGAAGAAGCTGAAGGAATATCACAAACTGTACCGCTGATTGGTCCACCAGAGTGACAAGATAATAAAACTTTATTTTCATATGCATCTCTGATCTCTGAACCAAACACATTTACAATTGTATCTCTAGTTGAAAAATTTACTAAACACTTTTGTAATTTATTATTAAAATGATTTGTTTCACTTATATCTACTCCTTTTTGTTCTTGTCTATAATTACCGAGAAGAGTCTCTGACTGAGTTGCACATTTAGCTTGCAAGTCAATATTCAGCAACAAATTTTTATTATTATCTGTTTGATTTTGGTTATCGGATTTAATTTGCTCAGATACATAATTATTTTGACTAGCTTTATATGAAACTCCTCCAACTAATAAAACTCCTAATACTATCATAATAAGTGCCAGCGATGTAATTCCTTTATTTTGCTTCATAAATTTTATTATAACACAAATAGCAAAAAGCCACCTTGCGGTGGCTTTTTGCGTTTGCTGTTCTTTATTTTGTTTCGTTCTTAGATAACTTTTTAGTTGCCTGTCTTTCCACGCTTGTCAAAAAGTTTTAGGTTCTTCTAAACCATTGTGTAGTCAATTGAGCTACACAATACCGACTCAATAAGTTGTTGACTACTCCGAAGAGAAATCAAAACGTTTTTCAAATTGAATTATTCCACGAGCAGCTTCCGCTACCCGTGCCTT
>JBGQKV010000030.1:0-6954 GCA_041499755.1 Minisyncoccia bacterium | reverse complement strand
TTTAGAAAAAAATTTATAGAGCAATAGACAAATAATTGTTTTAAAAAATAAAAAATCGTTAGCAAACTTTGCTAACGATTTTAATTGAGATTGGGGTTTTTAAACTACTCTAACCTTCAAATTTTCTGAAACAAGGATCTCGTCTTGATTGATTGCTTGACAGCAAACCTGCCAACGTTTTCCATAGGAGCTATCACTTTTGTAATACCTTACAAATTTTATTATTTCACTTTCAGTGATATAAAAATTAGCAGGTATGCAAAAGTTTAGATACTCAGTGTTACAGTCCAATAAATTAGGAGTAGTAACCTTGGTATTGCATACTCCAAGTATTGGAACGATTAGATGATGCTCGCCTGTGTCTCCATCGTGGTTTTTGTAAGGAAAAGAAATCTCCAAGCTTTTTCCTTTGAAATCAGAAAACTCATCAATTTTCTTCAATATAAAAACCCAATTCCCATCGATTTGATTTGTTTCAACAAACTCCCATTTAATCAACCAACCAGCTTCTCTATATTTTCTGAGAATTTCATCTACTACTTTTTGATCGCAACCAGCTGGAGTTTCTTTTTTCCAGTTATAGTTGGGGTAAGGTTTAGGCATAATTTTTAATTCCTTACCTTCAATGTAGTATTCCGCTAGTTGATTATCAATTTGTTTTTCGTAAAGAGCAATTAACTCCTTTTGGTCATCTGTGAAGATGTTGCCAATTTCTTTGGTTTTTGTAGCCATTTTTTTGTATTTTTTACGGTTTATATTTAAGTTATTTGAAAAGATCTTCAATCTAGAGACATTGTATCATAACATTACTAAAAAGTCAATAATACCTATTTTAACCCTTATTTTTAAACAAAGCTGTTCCAGCATCACCTCAGACGTATAGCAATAAGTTTGCTATACTATAAACATGAGAAAAATAATTACAACAACTTTTATAACATTAGATGGTGTCATGCAAGCTCCGGGCGGACCCGAGGAAGATACAACGAACGGTTTTAAATATGGTGGCTGGCAAAGATCTTTTCCAACGGACGAGAAGATAAATTCCATTCTGGGCGGATTTTTTAGTATTCCATTCGAGCTTCTCCTGGGTAGGGTCACCTATGATATTTTTGCTGCGTTTTGGCCCAATGCAAAAACGGATCTTGAAGTAGCGGTTCCATTTAATAAGACAAAGAAATACGTCGTGTCGCATAAATCTTTCGAGCCAGAGTGGAATAACTCTTTTTGTGTTACTGGCGATGTTGCAAATGACCTTATAAGCCAGATCAAGAAACTCAAAGAGGAAGATGCCCCTGATTTGTATATATGGGGCAGTGGGAACCTCATTCAAACTTTACTTAAACACAATCTGATCGATCGGATGCATGTCTGGATACACCCTATCACGATAGGTACAGGCAAAAAGCTTTTCGCGGAAGGAACCCAGCCAGAAGGCTTCAAACTCGTTGATTCCAAAATAGGAGCCAACGGTATCATTTTCGCCACTTACGAGCCTGCCGGTCCACTCAAAACAAGCTCAATAAAATAATGGAAAAACATACTTTATATCACAAAGATGGAAGTATTTGGGCCAAGGGGAAAATGAAGAATGGAAAGTGTGGTGGCTATTGGGAGTGGTTTCGAAAAGATGGCACAAAGATGCGTTCCGGATATTTTGTAAATGGTAAGCAGACGGGCAAATGGACTACCTACGATAAAAAAGGTAAAAAAGTTAAAGTTACACAAATAAAATAAATATGAAAAGCGCAAAGAGCCAATGGAAAATATGTAGTAGAAGGCATAGGTATAAGGGTACCGGACCTTGTCCTATCTGCTGGCCTGGAGGTCAAAAGAAAAAACGCCAGAATAAAAAATCATAAATACTCCGTATTACTTAAAATTATACACTTTTCCACATATTCTCTATTGTCTAATTCGTTCGAATGGTAGAATAGAAGTATGAGACAATATGAAAAAACCTTAAAAGCTTTGGCGAACAAAAGAAGGCTTGAGGTTTTAAAATATCTTAAGGAGAAAAAAGAGGCTTCAGTCGGGGACATAGCCGAGCATATTAAACTTTCTTTCAAAGCCACCTCTAGACATTTAGCAGTTCTTTTGAGTGCGGATATAGTGGAAAAAGAACAAAGGAGTCTGTCTTGCTTCTACTCTCTCCAGCCAAAGCTTGCGCCGATTGCCCGAGCAGTTGTCTCCATTGTCTAATTCGCACGAATAGGAGAATAGTTTGTTAGGACAGCAAATATTTATATGAAAGAATTTTTGATTTTTGGTATCAAGCAAGCACGGGCGGCGATATTCGCCGGCTCTTTCTTTTTACTTCTTTTTCTTTCAAACCATATTCCACTTTTTGGATTGGCTAGATATGATTTTCTTTTTTTAGCCGCTGTTTTGATACAAGTAGTGCTTTATTTCACTAAGCTTGAAACCAAAGACGAAGTAAAAGTTATTTTTTTATTTCACATTATTGGGCTTGTCTTGGAACTTTACAAGACAAGCCCAGGTATCGGTTCATGGAGTTATCCTGAAGCTGGAATTTTGAAAATTGCCACGGTGCCGCTATACAGCGGATTTATGTATGCCGCAATTGGGAGCTATATCAGCCAAGCTTGGAAAATATTTAGATTAGAATTAATAAATTACAAGCATTACTTTTTAAGCGTTTTGCTTTGCTCTCTGATTTACGTTAATTTTTTCACTAATCATTATATTTATGATTTTCGTATTTTTCTGATAGTCGCTGTTTTTATTTTATTCTGGAAAGTAAAAGTGTATTTTACGGTGACAAACATCCGCCGCTCAATGCCTTTAAATGTCGCCTTTCTCTTGATCGCTTTCTTTATTTGGATTGCAGAGAATATTTCTACTTATCTCGGCGCGTGGAAGTATCCCAATCAAGTTCACGTTTGGAACGTTGTTTCCACGAGTAAGATAACCTCGTGGTTCCTGATGGTTATCATTAGCTTTATCCTAGTTGCATATTTGAAACACTTTAAGAGGGATATACTGAAGAAATAATAATCCTACATTCCAAGACTAGATTTGTGCTATAATCCAATTATATGGAATACAACAAACTAGCCACAAAGGAAATTACTGAAAAAGTCATAGCAGAGCTTGCCAAGAGAAATGTGGAAGCATTTATGGTGGGGAGCGGGCTAGAGGCGCTGGAAAAAATAAAAGAGCTCATACCTACAGGCGCATCATTAATGAACGGGGCATCTGTCACTTTGGAGCAGATTGGCTTTGTGGATTATCTTAAGGGAGGGGCGCACCCATGGAAGAATTTGCACGATGGAGTAATCGCAGAAACAGATGCTGAAAAGAAAATATTGCTTCGCAAACACGCTGTACTGTCAGACTATTATTTAGGCAGTGTGCACGCACTCGCCGAGACGGGGGAGTTTGTCATCGCATCAAATTCTGGCAGCCAGCTACCGCACATAGTTTTCACATCACCGAACATTATTTTCGTAGTAAGTACTAAAAAAATTGTGCCTACGCTAACAGACGCGATGAAACGCCTTTATGAGCATGTCATACCGCTGGAAGACAAACATATGATGGAAAAATATGGTGTCGGCACATACCCGAGCAAGGTCCTCATATTTAATCGTGAGAATCCGATGATCAAAAGAAAAGTAAGAATGATATTGGTAAATGAAGACCTTGGGTTTTAGTTTAAAAACAAAATGAAAAAAATATTTTGGCAGTCCATTATCGTAATCACAGTAATCCTTGGAGGGTTTTACTTTTTTAAAATGGAAAAAGCCATAGCGCCGGAAGTTCAAAATAATTCAAGCGATCTTATTTCTTATACAGACCCGACCGGGGCAATAAGTTTTAATTATAATAAAGAATTTTCAGTAAAGAACGGTTTGAATACATCTACAAATGATTGGAGGCTAGACTCTCAGATGCCTGGAACTATTTTAGCGACTCTTTGGGTGCCAAGGTCTTATATGCCCAGGACAAATTTTAATGAAGCAAAAATAGTTTTTGGCAGGTCAAACGATCCGGTGGCTATTTCTTCCTGTTTAAATGCTGATACAAATGCGATGGAAAAATCAGAAGGCGAAGTGACCTTGAGCGGAAAATCATTTAAAAAATTTACAGAGAAAGATGCCGCCGCAGGGAATTTTTACGAAACCACGAGCTATCGCGGGATTTTAGACGGGGATTGCTACTCAATTCTATACACGATTCACTCTGGGAATATCGGCAATTACTCGCCGGATCAAGGCGTAAAAGAATTCGATCTTGCTAAAATTCAAAGTGAACTTGAAAAAGTAGTTCAAAGCTTCAAATTTCTAGTAAATAGCGATTAAAATAAGCCTCAAAAAGCGTTCTTAAATAAGAAACCCTATGATATAATATCCCTATGCGGTTTTGGCGGAGGAGAGAGAAAGAACAAGAAAAAAAATCCTTATATGACGTCTTCTTTGATAAAAAAAGAGGAGTGGTTTCTTTGCGGGAGAAAGTCTATGTTTTAAAATTTTATCCGGGCAAAACACTCCGTTATATAAAATCCCACCCGCTCATTTTCGGAGTGGCATTTTTTTTCATAATAATTTTAATCTTCGGGATTTTTTCTCCGTCGTCCAAAGCATCGGTGACCAAGATTTATTCCACAAAATGCCTGGGCGGATGGGATAACCCGGAACTTGCTCAAGGAGCACCGGAAGTACAGGGCGGAGAAGCTGGTTTCAGTAGTAAAAATTCTGCGGTGCTGAAAAATACCAGCGGACAAATTTTCTGCGGAGGTTTTGC
Organism: Minisyncoccia bacterium; assembly: GCA_041499755.1. Lineage (GTDB taxonomy): Bacteria > Patescibacteriota > Minisyncoccia > Phycocordibacterales > UBA9973 > UBA9973. The sequence continues at coordinate 2,187 of JBGQKV010000030.1, read as the reverse complement.
GGGCGAAGAACCCTTGACTGAAGTTCCAAAAAAATTAACCTTGCATATATCTTGGCTAGTGACTGATGAAGAAATAAAAGAGCCGACAGTAGAGGATACAATTGATAGCACGTTAGAAAAAAGTGACGCACCAATAATAATTGATAATTCTGGAACGCTGACAGAAACAAATCCGACTGACAACACGACGGCACCCCCGACAGACACTACTACGACTCCGACTGATAATACAAATAGCACAGAAATATCCCCGACAGAAACTCCTGCACCTGATGCCGGCCCCGTTTCATTTTTTTGGCACAGTCTTTTTCAAACAGCGCGGGCGCAAGATTTAGCACCGTCGGATGCTACTCCACCGACAGACACAAGCACAACAGATACAATCCCGACGCCCTCCGATAATTCTATCGGAGGGGTCGGGACCACGACTCCTTCAGACGTCGGGGCTCCAACTCAAACTGAAACATCCCCACCACCTTCACCAGAAATTTTACCTGGCAGTCTAACCCCAAACAATACGGATGCAAATGCTGTCCCTGAAGATCAAAGTAATGTGGTCAAAGAACCGCCAAGCAGTGGAGATTTTCTGGAAGTGCTTTACACCTTGGACGGGGAACATTGGGAGTCCCTAGGAAAAGTCAGTCGTCAAAATTGGAGGGATGCGAGCCTCGATATCCCTATACCATATCTCTCCTGGGATAACATTTCCAAAGTGCAGATTAGTTTCAAGAGCATAGATACAATAGATCAGCCCCCGATTGTTTATTTAGACAGCGCTTGGCTCGAGGTAGAATCTGAGTTGGCACAGCCGGAAACACCACAACCGGAAGTATTAATGGAAGATTCGGAATATGTATCAACAGACAAGCCTGACTATGGCAGTAAAGAGGACCCGGCTTTCACGATCTCTCGAATTGATTTTAATTCAAATGATGTATCACAATTAGTCAACGAAGGAAAAGCAAAAGTGGTAGAGGACCCAGGGGGCGCACTTACACAAAGAATCAGAGATCAATATCCCGATGCTATCGGCCTCCCACCAGAAGATATGCCTTTAGACTCACTGAAAAGTGATAAGGGCAGTTTATTGGAACAGTCCGTTAACTTTATACAAAATATTTTCGGGGGAGATAACAACAATGCTATGCAAGAGCCAAGTACTGAGGCTCCGGCTGTATTATTACCTCCCGTGGAAGTGTTAGAAGGGCCAGACGTACCAACCCCTTCGACAGAAAAATCAAATACGGAAAGCCCAGTAAGTTTTTTTGGCATTCCTTTGGCTTTTGCGCAGGCTCCTGCGCAGGAACCACCTCCACTAGAGAATATTACAGTGGAGCTAGAAAGTTTTCGGGGTGTTAAATCTAATCCGCAGTTTGTCTTAAATCAAGATAGCGCCGGGAATTATCAGGTAAAACTCTCCAATCAAGATAAAAATAATTTTGAGCCAGGCAAGTACCATTTTCGAGTGAAAATCTTGCAAGATGACGGCACAATTGTCACCCTTGAAAAAGATTTCACTTGGGGAGTGCTGGCTATCAACACGAACAAATCAATATTTGCGCCAGGCGATGATGCTTATATCCAGATCGGAAATTTGAACCAATATGGCCACACTTTGTGTGATTCAAAATTACAGCTCACCATAGACGGTCCTGACGGTACTAAAGTTTTTAAAACTAGTAATAATACTATTACTTCTTCTGATACTTGTGGAGCAGACAATGTGACAGACAGCCCGGACTATTATTTGCATTACGTTCCTCACAAAGTCGGTACTTTTCAAATGAATTTAAAAAATCTTGATAACGGTTTTCAAGTCAGCGATACTTTTGAAGTAAAGCAAAACGAGAAGTTCATAGTGGAGCGTATCTCGGCTACTCGTATAAATCCATTTAAATCTGAATATGATGTGCACCTAAAAGTAACAGCGAGGAATAATTTTATTGGAGAATTTACCGAGAGCGTGCCGGATAGTTTTGAAATTACAGATCAAGGTGGAGGAGAATTTGGAACAGGGCAGAATATAAAAACAATCACTTGGTCTCTTAACTTATTAGCAGGGGGGACTAAAGAATTTACTTATCGCTACCAATCACCGCTTATTTCTCCGGAGTTTTATTTATTGGGACCAGCTCGAATTCTGGGAAATAATGGAGCAGAAATTTGGCGTGAAGCTCGCCAATGGCA
>JBGQKV010000029.1:0-7042 GCA_041499755.1 Minisyncoccia bacterium | reverse complement strand
TAAAAGAGCATGAAGGATATTTTAATCCTTCTATTCCAAGTTATGGCTTGGCTTTATTTATAAGTAAGAATTTACATATTTTAGAGCAAGGTAGCAAAATGATCTATGATAACCCTGAATATGTTTCTGGGGCTAATCATCCAAGAAACCTTCAGTATATTCGTTTTATAGATAATGGAAAAGAATTTACCATTATAAATGTTCACGGCCTTTGGACAGGTAAAGGAAAAACAGATACAGAAGATAGGTTAAAGCAATCAGTAGCAATTAAAAATTATATAGATTCTTTAAAAGGCATAAAAATATTATGTGGAGATTTTAATTTACTTCCAGACACAAAGAGTGTTTCCATACTTGAAAAGGGAATGAGAAATTTGATTAAAGAATACAACATTACATCTACTAGGACAGAATTTTATGGAAAACCAGAAAGGTATGCCGACTATATTTTTATTTCACCTGAGCTTAAGGTAAAAGATTTCAGAGTTTTGCCTGACAAAGTTTCCGACCATTCTCCTTTATTCTTAGAAATTTAAATTTTGCAATTTATTTTTTTTCTGTTAAGATGGGTTTATGACAAATACACAAGAAAGAACACTTATTATATTCAAGCCAGACGCCGTGCAGAGGGGGATAGTCGGAGAGATTTTGTCTCGCTTTGAGAGAGCGGGTTTTAAGATTGTAGGAATGAAGATGGTAAAGCCGGGCTATGACCACTATTATCACCACTATGAGACCATAGGCAAGATGATTTCCAGGCACAACAAGAAAATTTTTGATATTACTTTGGAAATGATGAATGAAGGTCCTGTCATTGCTTCGGTGCTTGAAGGCATAGACGCAGTTTCTTTTGTAAAAAGGATGGTAGGCGCGACAGAATCAAAAAGCGCTCTTCCGGGCACTATCAGAGGAGACTACTCCCATATGAGTTTCGGGCACGCAGACAAAGAAGAAATCGGTTTGCCGAACTTACTACACGCTTCGGGCGATCCAGAAGAGGCAAAAGCTGAAATAGCGCATTGGTTCTCGGAGAATGAGCTTTTCCAATATGAAACCGCGCATGAAAGATTCACCCAGAAGAAGAAACACCACAAGCGCTAAAAGTAAAACTTGTTTTTGTTTCGATTTTGTGTTTTTCTGAAAAAGAATCTTGCGTAATTTTTAAAAAGGAGTATACTTTAGGTAGGGTTATTTCTGGTTATTACCTAGAACACTAGTTTATGGGAGTCTCGATCGAATTTGGCTTTGGCCCTAGGCGTCTGACACCCACTTAGCTTAATAAGCTACGGTAATACATTGGAAATAGTCCTAAGAAAGACTCCGTCTTTGCTTTATCAGACGGGTTTTTTCTTTAAAAAGGCTATACAATACTAATATGGACAGAACGACACTTTCAAAACTCATGGCCTATGTAGTTTTTTTTGTTTTAGGGGTAAATATCATTGCGCTCCATTTCTATTGGTACACCTCACTTTGGTGGTTTGATATGCCGATGCATTTCTTGGGTGGATTTTTCATCGGACTCTTCGGTTTTTACTTTTTACCAGATAAATTTCTTAAAGTATTCCTGTTTGTATTTTTAGTCGGCATTGGCTGGGAAGTTTTTGAAGTGTTAGTGGATAAAAATATCAGCCACAATCCTTTCAATCTGCTCGATACTCTTTCAGACGTATTTTTTGATTTATCAGGCGGGTTATCTGCTATAATGTATCTATGGCGAAAAACATAGAGAAAAAACTGAAACTCACTTTTTGCTCTGGCGTGGATACGGTCACAGGAGCAAACTTTTTACTCGAAGACGAAGAGGCAAATACAAAAGTGCTGATTGATTGCGGGCTCATCCAAGGGGAAACTTCAGCGGAAGAAGATAATAAAAAAAATTTCTCATATGATCCGGCTTCAGTTGAAGCGCTTTTTATCACTCATGCACATTTGGATCATATCGGGCGGATCCCAAGGCTCATCGCTGCTGGTTTTAAAGGTAAAATTTATTCCACTCCGCCGACCAAAGATCTGGCGAAATTCATGATAGAAGACGCGGCGCACATCCTGGCCCACGGGCAAAATGCCAAAGAAATAGAAAAAATTTACTCAGAAGAAAATATAAACAAGATGATGAGCATGTGGGAGACTTTTCCATATCATCACTCATTCGTAATAAAAAACTTTCTAATTAATTTCAAAAACTCCGGCCACATTTTAGGTTCTGCACTGATTGAGATTACTTACAATGCAAAAAAAATAGTTTTCACCGGAGACCTGGGCAATAGCCCTTCGCCCATCTTGCCGGACTGTGAAGAGATCACTGACGCTACGTATTTGATAATGGAGAGTGTCTATGGCGATAGGAACCACGAATCTCGGGAAGACAGGCGGGCAATGCTTGAAGATGTGATTGAAGACAATTGCAAGAGACGGGGGACTCTCATGATCCCTACATTCTCCCTAGAACGCACCCAAGAGCTCCTTTTTGAGATAGATGCCCTGATAGAAAAAGGGCGCATTCCGCTAGTGCCTTTTTTCCTGGACTCACCGCTTGCTATAAAGCTGACCGAAGTCTACAGAAAATATGAAGAGTATTTTAATGAAGAGGCATTGAAAATGGCAAAGTCTGGCAAAGACATTTTTGTTTTCCCGGGTCTTCGTCAAACCCCAGCAGCAGAACAGTCTAAAATGATACTCAAAATGCCGAACCCTAAAATCATTATTGCCGGCTCGGGCATGTCTTCTGGGGGTCGGATTATTCACCACGAGCGCAATTACTTACCGGATGCTAACAATACAATACTTCTCACCGGCTATCAGTCCGCGGGCACTCTGGGCAGATACATTGAAGAGGGAGCGAGGTCCATAAAAATAGCGGGCGAAGAGGTGCCGGTCAAAGCAAGAGTGGCGATAATTTCCGGATACTCTGGGCACAAAGATTCTGAAGCGCTTTTAAAATTTGTGGAAGCGATGGAAGATAGAGTGAAGCAGATTTTCACCGTGATGGGCGAGCCAAAATCTTCTCTTTTTTTAGTGCAAAAAATCCGAGACAACCTAGGACTTTTAGCGACCGCGCCAAATAAAGGGCAAAGCATTTGGTTGGAGTTCTAAATATGTTAGAATAGACGTTATGGCAGAACTTTCTTCTAATTTTAAACATGGGCACAGACAATTGAAACTTTGTGTTTCCGGCGCAGCGGAGACAGGGCACTGCGGACCCAATGCGCTAACGAAAGCAAAAGAGCTCGGCGCGGAAATTGTGCGCCAGGGGGGTATCTTGGTTTCCGGCGCGACGACCGGCTTTCCTCTCTGGACGGCGATGGGTGCCAAAGAAGCGGGAGGTATCTCTGTCGGCCTTTCGCCGGCGGCAACAGAGCGCGAACACACTGAAGTTTACAAACTCCCAGTGGATTATATGGACTTGCTTATCTACACTGGCTTTGGCTACCCGATGCGCGATATATTGCTCACTCGTTCGTCAGATGCTGTGTTTATCGGCTGCGGGCGCATCGGTACGATTCACGAATTTACCGTGGCTTTTGAAGATGGCAAGCCTATCGGCATTCTTGAAGACCCAGGCTGGGAAACAGCTGAAGAGATTAAATTTATTATCGAAAAAGGCCACCGCGCTAATAATAAGATAGTCTTTGATTCTGATCCAAAAAGACTGGTGGAAAAAGTCATCGTGCTTGTCATGAAAGAGAAAGTGGAAGAGTTCAAAGTTTAAACCCCGCCGTCAGCGGGGTTTTTTTTATTTTAAGCTGGATAAAACTCGGGAGAACGTTTCTGGGTGATTTTCGCCAAGGTCAGCGAGGATTTTGCGGTCGAGTTCTACTTTATTCTTTTTCAAAGTGCTGATTAATTTGCTGTAAGAGAGTCCAAGTTCGCGGGAAGCGGCATTTATTTTTATATTCCAAAGGGTGCGATTGTGAGACTTTTTGTCTCGGCGGTGCGCGAAAGCGTAGGCTCCGGCGTGCAGTAAGGCATCCTTGGCGGCGCGCTCTTTACGGCTACGCTCTCCGCGGAAACCTTTTGTCTGCTTCAATACGCTTCTTCGTCTCTTTAACGCATGTACTCCTTTTTTTACTCGTGTCATGTAAGTATATTATGAAAATGGTAATAGGTGGCTCTTTGGCTTGTTTTTAATTACGAAATTTTTTCCTTTTCGGCCGGCGAGCTGGGTGGTGCGGGATTGCTTTGCATTGAAATGGTTAAAACCCGGCTTCCTCGAAATCAGCTTTCCGTTTTTGGAAATCTTTAATCTTTTTGAATACGACTTATTTGTCTTCATTCCTTTCATAATTTTTTCTTTATTTAGCTTTCTCTATCGTCACCATCAAGCCCTTTGGGCCCCTTTTATATGGGTCCGATATCTTATAATTTTCTGTTATTAAATGCAAAATCCTGTCCAACCTCTCTCTTAAAAATTTCTCATCCATATACTTGGCGCGACCGGATAGGTATAGCTCTACCTTGATGCGGTGGCCCTCTTTTAGCCATTTGGATGCTGTTTTGGCTTTAAGTCCAAGATCGTGATCTCCGGTACCGATCTTCACTTGGATAGACTTGGTCTCGGTTGGCTTTGCTCCAGCCTTGGCTTTTTTAAGCTTTTTGCTTTGCTCGTATTGGTATTTGCCGAAGTCCGCTATTTTCGCTACTGGCGGATTGCCCTCGGGCGATATCTCAATCAAGTCTAGCCCTTGCGCCTGCGCCATTTCGAGCGCGTCCCTAATACTTAAAATCCCAATGTTCTTGTTTTCACTGTCTATGACCCGCAGTTCTTTGGCTCGTATTTGATTGTTGATTCTTTCTCGCAATTTGCTCTTTAAAGCTTGGGATATTTAAGCTCCATAGAATATAGCTTATTACAGGCCCAAAGTCAACTTTGTCTCGTAAAACAAGGAATCTATCCGTTCTTGGGTTTTTGATTCGCCGAAAAGCTTGATAATCGGCTCAGTGTTTGACGGGCGCAAGTGGAGCCAAGAGCCGTCTGGCAGATCAAGGCGCAAGCCGTCTTGCTCGTCAAACTTTGCGTCTTTAAAGTGTTCTTTTAATTTTTGGTACATTGCGTTCAGGTCGCCTCCTACTGGCCATTTATCTTTTTTAATAAAGTATTTCGGCAAAGTGGCTATGCACTGTGTCACTGTTTGTTTTCTTTCGGCTAAGAGTTCAAGAATGAGAGAAAGGCTGGTAAAGCTGTCTCGGCAAGTGTTTATAGCGGGGTAGATAGCTCCGCCGTTGCCTTCGCCACCGATGATGGCGTTTTTCTCCAGTATTTTATCAACGACGTATCCTTCGCCTATCTTTGAACGGAAACATTCACTCCCGTATTTTCTTGCGATATCAGCGGACATTTGCGAAGTGGATAGATTTATCACGATTGCCCGGCCGGGATTTTTAGCTAAAACATTTTCTACGCAAAGGGCGACAGTGTATTCTTCGGAAATCATTTCACCTTGTTCGTTTATGACGACGAGGCGGTCTGCATCCGGATCGTGAGCAAAGCCGAGGTCTGCGCCAGAGTCTTTTACCAATTTCGCAATCTCCCCGAGATTTTCTTTCAGTGGCTCGGGGCGGTGAATAAATTTTCCATTCGGAATATTATTGAGTGGAATTAATTCTACCCCTAATTGTTCAAAAAGATATGGATCCATCACACAAGCGGAAGCATTTATCATATCTACGGCGACTTTAAACTTCCGCGCGCGGATCGCTTCAGTGTTAATGTGTGAGACAATTTGATCCGCGTGTTCTTTTGTAAAATTAGGAACGCTCATAATATTTTTGGATTTTCTCTACTTCCTCTAGAATTGTAAAAAGTGCTTCTTTGTTCACAAATTTCAGGCCGTTGTATTCAATTGGGTTATGCGAGGCAGTAATGATGATCGCGCCGTCGTATCCGTGCTTCCTGACGGAGAATAGAACTGTCGGCGTCGGCAGTATGTCTCCATCTACAACACTTATGCCCGACTTTTCCAACTCTCTTATTACAGTTTTTTTTATTTCCGGACCACTTTCTCGCCCGTCTCGGCCGACTAAGATAGTGGGGCTCTCTTTACCAGATTTCTCTTTGGTAAAGCTCGAAAATGCTCTCGCAAAACCCCCTGCTATTTCATCTGTCAGTGTGTCACCCCATATTCCGCGATATCCTGAAACATTCAGTTTCGACATAAATTTAAATATAGCATAATTCTAACATTTTTTTATGTGTTAATATATTCAGATGGCGCATTATGCGGAAAATAGAAAAGCGCGGTTTGATTATGAAATCCAGGAGAAATTTGAAGCGGGGATTGAGCTTTTAGGCTCGGAAGTCAAATCTGTACGCGGAGGGCAAATGTCTCTTGAGGGGGCTTTTGTTATTATCCGCGGAGGCGAAGCGTTTTTAATCAATGCAAATATTCCGCCGTATCAGCCCAAAAATGCTGGAGCAGATTATGATCCGCTACGAAATCGCAAACTACTTCTCACTAAAAAAGAAATTGCCGAGCTGGCGGGAAGTGGCAAAAATAAAAGTTTGACAATCGTGCCGATATCGGTGTATAATAAAGGCAGGAAGATCAAAGTAGAGATTGCGCTGGTGAAAGGCAAGAAAAAATACGATAAGCGCGAGAGTATTAAAAAGCGCGACACAGAAAGAGACATTCGCAGAACCTTGAAAGAATAAATATTTGGGGATGCAAGGCATAGACAGAAGACCATTTGCCATTGATGCATGCCGAGGCGAGCGACCCTCGTAAAAATCGCTCACAGCCTAATTGCAAAATTAGCAACTAAAACACTTTCTCCATACTTTAGTATGAAGAATTTCGTTCCAGCATACGCTTTAGCGTAAGCTGGTGTCTTTCTTATAGACTTCCGATATATAAGAGTAGGCATAATATTATCGGGATAGGGAGGAGAATGTCTCGGCTTCTTTCCGAAATTTAGAGAATCGACTTTAAAATATTTGGCTCGCTTAAGAATTTTAGAGTTTAAACCAAAAAGCGCGCTACGCATGTAGACTTCTTTGCAAAAGCCTTTTGCACTGGGATTCAATTTCCCACATCTCCACATC
>JBGQKV010000028.1:0-7339 GCA_041499755.1 Minisyncoccia bacterium | reverse complement strand
GACTTTATTTACGAATTCCGTTAAAAGACTTCTAACGGGACCCATCGGGGTAATATATCACAGATGTGCTAAAATAAAAATATGAAAATTGTGACAGTGATACCGCTCGCTAAAAGCGCGTTTAAAGAAGATCTGACCTATTTTACTGCAAAGGAAATCCCAGACGGCAGTATCGTCCAAATCCCAATCCGCAACAAAAAAGTTTTGGGAATTGCCATTTCTTCAGAAGAGGTATCGGCATCAAAATCAAATATAAAAAACATGGCCTTCAACCTCAAAAAGATTGAGGAAGTGAAAGAGCGCTCAATTTTTTCCAGTGAATTTATAAAAACAGGTATTGAGCTCGCGCAATATTTTTGTGCGCAAAAAGGGACAACGTTGGTGACTTTGATCCCAGCGAGCTTCCGAGAAAATTATGATAAGTTATCTTCCGCGGAAACTTCTATAGTGTCCGAAAAAAATAGTTCAAAAAAAATACGCGCTGAAAAACTTTTATTACAATTGCCAATAGATGAACGAATCTCTTATTACAAAACTTTAATTCGTAGTTCGTTTGCTGAAAAAAAATCTGTTTTTATGGTTCTACCCTCCGAGCGGGATATAGACACCTTTAAAGACCTCTCCCGAGGCATTGAAAATTTCACTTTTGCCATACATAGCGGATTATCTGCCAAAAAGCAGGTTGAGCAGTTTAAAAAGATTGTAAATACAGGACATCCGGTGCTTATTTTCGGCACAGCACAGTTTTTATCTATTAATAGACACGATATGGGCACAATAATAGTAGAGCACGAGAGTGCTGGGAGCTATAAGATGTTCAATCGGCCATATCTCGATATGCGAATTTTTACTGAGCTTTTTGCCCAAAAAATCGGGGCGAAATTAATCCTTGCCGATACCCTACTACGTTTTGAGACGATTGCACGGCGAGATGAACTCTCCGAAATACACGCGCTTTCATTTCGCTTAAACTTCAAAGGAAATATTGAAATCACAAATCCAAATATAGATAAAGACCCCGCCTCCGACGGGGCAAGCAAAAAATTTAGAATTTTCTCTGATGAGACTCTAGATGAAATAAAAGGAGCGGTTAGTAAAAAACAAAATGTATTTATTTTTTCTTTGCGTAAGGGCTTGGCCACGATGACAGTGTGTAGAGATTGCGCCACGCCGGTAATGTGCGATAACTGCTCATCCCCTGTCGTATTATACTTATCCCGCGATGGCAAGAAAAGAATGTTTATCTGCAATAGATGCGGTACAGAGAAAAGTCCAGAAATAAAATGCGCCAATTGCGACAGCTGGAACTTGATGCCACTCGGCATCGGCACGGATACTGCGGAAGAAGCAATAAGAGAATCCAGCAAAAAGCACTTTCTAAAAGTAAATATTTTTAAAATAGACAAAGAGTCCGCCAAAACAGAAAAAGGGGCGGAAAAAATAATAAAAGAATTTGAAGAAAGTAACGGCGCAATTTTAATCGGCACAGAAATGACCTTCTTTTATTTGAAAGATAAAGTGCCACTTTCTATAATTGCATCGTTTGATTCTCTCTGGAGTATACCAAATTTTAAAATGAGTGAGAAAATGCTCCACATTATATTTTCAATGATAACACTCACCGAGAAAAAATTAATCATTCAAACTAAAAACACTGACGACCCGGCACTGAAAGCAATCGTTAATGAAAACCTACTCGGCTTTGTACGTGAAGAATTGAAAGACCGTAAAGACCTCGGCTATCCACCATTTGAACGCTTTATAAAAATTTCTCATTTAGGAAATAGCGAGGAAACAACAAAAGCAAAAAAAGGATTGGCAGAAGTATTTAAAGAATATCGCCCTGAAATTTTTAGTGGATTCGTGGCAAAGCTAAAAGGTAAATACGCTACTAATGCACTCATAAAGCTTCCCCCTCTAAAATGGTCACTGCCAGAGCTTCACAAAGAAGGCTCTATAGATCAAGTCCTCCTGCAAAAACTTTTATCTCTTCCCCCCATATTCTCCATAAACGTAGACCCAGAGGATTTGCTTTAAAAAAAAAATTGTGTTAAGTTTGCCTAATGGCAAAACCGATTATCGTAGTGCATAAAAATCCGAATGAAAACAACGCGAGCGTATTACGCCGTTTTTCACGTAAAATCATGGAGTCCGGCATTATCTATAAAGTAAAAAAAGCACGATATAATGAAAGAAAAGAATCCAAGCTCAAAGTGAAAGCTGCCACTTTAAAACGCCTAGCCAAGAGAAAGGTCAACGAAAAAATGCGCAAAATGGGTAAACTCGTAGGCCGAAAGTAACAAAGAGACAAATGAAAGATAATTTCTCTATATTGAATTTAACTAAAGGCAAGCTCCTAAGTTTGCCTTTTTCTGACATAAAAAAAGACATTCTAGGCAAAGGCTATGATTTGTCTTTAGTTTTTATTGATTCAAAAAAGTCCCAAGAGCTAAATCACACTTACCGAAAAAAAAATAAGCCGGCCAATGTCCTCTCTTTTCCGCTTTCAAAAAAGGAAGGAGAGATTTTTGTCTGCCCATCTGTAGCAAAAAAACAGGCTCGAGACTATGGTAAAACTTTGCAGGAATTTGTCTTTTTTCTAGTTATCCACGGAATGCTCCATTTGAAAGGAATGGCACATGGGCGTATAATGGAAAAAGCAGAGAAAAAATATGATCAGAAATATCAGAGTGGGAATAGACGTAGGCACAGCGACGACCCGGGTCGTCGTGGCAGAATTCTTGAAAGGCGAAAAAATACCTAAAATATTGGGCACAGGGTGGAGCGTATCGCGTGGCATCCGCCACGGATACGTTTTTAAATTTGAAGATGCCGTTAAAACCATTAAAAAAGCGATAAGTGAGGCAGAAAACAGCTCTGGCATAAAAATAAAAAAAGCCATTGTAGCTGTAGGGGGTATCACGATGAACTCGCAGATCTGCCTTGGCTTCACTGTCATTTCACGCGCAGACAGCGAAGTGACAACGCTTGATATCAACAAAGCGATCAGAGAAAGCGAAAAAAATCTTAACCTTGGAAATAAAAAAATTATTCATATTTTCCCTATTTCATACAAGCTCGACGACAAAGAAGTTATCGGTCGGCCAGATGGGCAAAAGGGTCTCAAGCTCGAAGTGCGAACTCTTTTTGTGACGGTGTCATCTCAGCATTTGGATGACCTGCTCGGTGCTGTGGCAGAAGCTGGAGTGGAACCAATCAACGAAATCGCCTCCCCTATCGCCGCCGCCGAAATCGCTTTATCAGAGAAGCAAAAAATGGTCGGCTGTGCCCTGGTAAATGTCGGAGCGGAAACAGTCTCACTCGCAGTATTTGAAGACGGAACCCCAATATATGTACACGCTTTTAACATCGGCTCAACAGATATTACAAACGATTTAGCACTAGGATTAAAAATCCCACTTGAAGAAGCAGAGAGTTTGAAATTGGGCAGCACACCAGATAAATATTCAAAGAAAAAATTGGACGAGATCATAGAGGCAAGATTTGGAGATATGTTTGAACTCATTGAGAACCATTTGAAAAAAATAAAAAGAAACGGCTTGCTACCAGCCGGAATAGTTTTTATCGGCGGCGGTTCCGCTTACTCTGCGCTAGAAATTTTATCTAAGGACACACTGAACCTTCCTTCCAAGATCGGCGCATCAGAAATGTTTGGCAACGTAAAAACAAAATTGCGCGACCCGGCTTGGTTCACCGCTTTGGGCTTGTGCTTGGCGGGCCAAAATTCCTCAAACATCAGCTCACCGGATAATTTCCCTAGCTTTTTTAAAGACATAAAAAACGGCTTGAAATCAATGTTCCGCCAGTTGAAACCTTAAATTTGCTTTTTTTTATTTTAAGAATAATATAGGGGTATGCCAAAAGTATACCCAGAAATAGAGAGCTTCGCCCGAATTAAGGTTATCGGAGTCGGCGGATCCGGCAAAAATGCCTTGAATCATATGATTACTTCCCGGGTAAAGGGGGTGGAGTTCATCGCTATGAATACCGACACCCAGGACCTACACCACTCCCTGGCTGAAAAGAAACTCCACATTGGAAAAAATCTCACTAAGGGCCTCGGCGCCGGAATGAACCCAGAACTCGGAAAAAAGGCAGCCGAAGAAACTAAGACTGAAATAGAGGACGCGATCAAAGGATCCGATATGGTCTTCATCGCTTGCGGGATGGGCGGGGGCACCGGCACCGGCGCGGCGCCTATCGTCGCTCGCGCCGCTAAAGAGCAGAATATTTTAACAGTAGCAGTAGTCACCAAAACTTTATTTTTTTTATGCAATAAACGAAAGAAAATAGCCGAGAAAGGCATTGAAGAACTTTCAAAAGAGGTGGATGCGATAATTGTAATACCAAATGACAAACTGCTCACGATGGCGGACAAGAATACCGCTTTTAAAGATGCCTTTGCTACTTGCGATGAAGTATTGCGGCAAGCGGTGGAAGGAATTTCCGACCTTATCACTACCCCGGGCGTCATCAATGTGGACTTTGCCGATATAAGAGCGGTGATGCAAGACGCAGGAAGCGCGCTCATGGGCATCGGCTCGGCCTCCGGAGAAAAGCGGGCTGAAAAAGCGGCTTTTATGGCTATAAACTCCCCTCTTCTTGAAGTTTCCATTCACGGGGCTAAGGGAGTACTTTTTGCTATTTCTGGCGGAGACGACCTGACTATTCACGAAATCCAAGAAGCGGCAAAAATAATCACTGAATCAATCGACAAAGATGCCAAGGTGATCTTCGGCACTATCCGCGATGAAAAATTAAAAAGAGGAGAACTAAAAGTAACCGTGATTGCTACCTCTTTCCCAGCAGATGTACCAAGGAAGACACTTTTTGGACTCCAAGGAAAAGAGGAGAAAGCCCAGCCGAAAAAAGAAATCCATAACTCTGTAGCAAACGAAAATGCCAATCAAAATGATTTTTCTAAAAAGATAGATAAAAAAGAACCCGTGCCTGTGACCAAAGAGGAAGAAATAATAATTGACGATGCGGATGACTGGAGCGCTGTGCCAGCTTTTTTCCGTAGAAAGAAAAACTAGTATAGACGGATTACCGTATAGCAACATCTCTCGGACATTAAGCAAATAAATTTGCTTATGCTCCTCGTTTGTTGCTAAAATAGGAAAATGGTTTACGATTTAATAATTTTAGGCGGGGGTCCGGCCGGTACGGCGGCTGCCATTTATGCAGCCAGAAAGCGGCTTTCTACCTTATTTATCACCGCCGAATGGGGCGGGCAATCCACCGTCTCCGAAAAAATTTACAACTGGATAGGCACCACAGAGATTGGCGGGCTAGAGCTCGGCGAGGCTTTTAAAAAGCATGTATTTGCAAATATAGGCGAAAAACAAACCCTCTTTGTGAAGGAAGGAGAAAAGGCTACTGCTGTGTCAAAAGAGGGGGGAACTTTTGAAGTCGCCACAGAGAGCGGTGAAAAATTCCAAAGTAAAACTGTTTTGATAACGACGGGCTCTGGGCGAAAAAAATTAGTTGCCAAAAACGCTTATAAATTTGAAAATAAAGGCATCACCTACTGCGCCTCTTGCGACGGGCCGCTCTTTGCGGACCAAGACGTCGTCATCATCGGTGGAGGCAACGCTGGCTTTGAATCCGCCTCACAGCTCCTTGCTTACTGCAAGTCTGTCACACTTCTGCACCGGAGTGAGAACTTTAAAGCAGATGCTATAACAATTGAAAAAGTGCTTTCGCACCCGAATATGAAAGCGATAAAAAACGTGGATATTTTGGAAGTAAAAGGAGATAAATTCGTGGAAGGTTTAGTTTATAAAGACAAAACTACAGGAGAGGAAACAGAATTGAAAATTACTGGCGTTTTCGTAGAAATCGGACAGATTCCAAATACAGGATTGGTGAAAGGCTTGGTAGAGCTCGATGAGATAAACAGGATAAAAATAGATCCGTGGAACAATCGCGCTTCTGTGCCCGGCATTTGGGCCGCAGGTGATTGCACTAACGTGCTTTACCATCAAAACAACATCGCCGCTGGCGATGGCGTTCGCGCGCTAGAAGATATATATCTTTTCTTACATGCGAAATAAAATTTGCGGAGATGGGAGGATTTGAACCTCCGATGCCTTGCGGCATGCCGGTTTTCGAAACCGGTGCATTAAACCACTCTGCCACATCTCCTTGGCTGAGATTTTAGCATTTTATTTTAAAATTACTACTATAGCTTCTTTTTTTTGCCCTTGACCTTAGCTTTTTGTGGTATAATGAACTCTGAGTCAACTTTGTTTTTCACAGTTAAAAACTAAACGCTATGACGATAAACATGCCAATGCTTATTATATCAATTGGCCTTCTGCTTTTTGATATAACAGAAAGATTTCTTCCTAAGAAGAAGAAAAAACCTATGATGGAAGAAAGATTCAAGTTTTATTTTTAAAAAATATTCGTTGCAATACTCTTGTGTTTTCAAGTTACGGCAACGAAAACCCCCGTCTATCGAGTAGGCGCGGGGTTTTTTATTCGCTTGTTGACAAACACGTTTGTTTTGTTAAAATGAATCTTATCATGTTTTTATGTGACGGGCAGGTACGCGATGAAACAATGCGTTATAAATGTAAAAAATAACGCGAACAGCGACTCCGTCAAACCAAGAGGGTGCTCCCAGCGAAAATCTGGGAGCATTTTTTATTTTGATTTTAATATCAAAAATGCTATATTTTTTGGACGGCCCTATCGTCTAACGGTTAGGACATCGGCTTTTCAAGCCGGTAATCCGGGTTCGATTCCCGGTAGGGTCACCGCAACAAAATTTAGCTCTTGTCAAGAGCTATACTGGCTAGTTATACTGTAAAATAAATTTATGGTAAATAAAAAAATCGCCACCGGTGTGGTACATAAAATGCCGGCGGATTTGCAAAGGACCCTTACTTCTGACAGAAAGGCCCTAGCAGCATGGGAAGATATTACACCACTCGCGCGCAATGAGTGGATTTGTTGGATCACCTCTGTAAAAAAGCCAGAGACAAGAAAACTTCATATAGACAGGACACGCACGGAACTTAAAGAAGGAAAACGCCGACCTTGTTGTTGGGCCGGTTGCATTCATCGCTCTAAATAAAAAAGCATTCAAAAAGATGGAAAAAGGAAATCGTAATTTGACAAGTTTGTCAGGTTTGTTAAAATTTAAGCTAATGTGAAGGGCGTTCTTTATTTTTAATTCGTTTTTTTGTGACTATGTCAAAAGCGCTAACATGGCTTCCCGGCCACCTGCTGCTGGCCATATCGTCAGGACCCAGCTGCGCTTTGGCATATGTCACTTTATTTCTTCAAACCCTCTGATAGATATCAGGGG
>JBGQKV010000027.1:0-7364 GCA_041499755.1 Minisyncoccia bacterium | reverse complement strand
TTTATCTTCATATCTTCAATAATTTTCTGCTGAAGTTTTGCAAATTCCTCTTTTGGATATTGTTTATTTAAAATACAGTAACTTTTTCTTTTTAAATTTGCACAGCCTAAATTATTTTTCCCTCCAATATCCCAAACACAATATTGCAAATTCAAGACATCATGGAAACATTCGTAAGAAAAATTCACAGAATTCACATTAATACCAACACTTGCACACTCATAGACTAACTGCGCATTATCTGCCCAGCCTGAATAATCCCAAGAATCTTTTACAGGGGGAACAGTAATAAACTGGCACCATTTACAATTTTCAGCTCCATTTACAATATAACCTTCTTTGGTGTTTTTAGATGTATAAATATGTTCTCCTGTAACATTTAAATTCAAAGAATGTCCATGATACTCTCTATAGGGTTTAGTAAGCCAAAATTCCTGAGCTCTTTTCTCCAATTCTTGTAATTTAACCCAAGAATCTAAATTGAGTTCCTTTACTTTATTTTCGTACTCCTCTTTTGAATACTTTTCATTAAAAATACAATTAGACTCACCGCGAAGGTTTACGCAGCCAATACAGTTTGTACAACTGTAACAATTTCTAGAAAACCAAACATCCACACAAGTATCACATTCGTCTGAAAAAAATGTCCTATAATTCTTCGTAAAGCCAATTGATTCGTAACATAATTCTGAGTCGTATCCTCTAATACAGTCGGAGCTGTATCTTAGGCCATTTAATATTGAAGAATAATAAACACTATCACAATAATCTGCCCAAAACATCAAATAACAATCTTTTGACCATCCAACTGAATTGCAATATGGGGAATTTTTCATCGTATTGTAATCCGTATCAAGAGCCATATGAGGAGTCTTGTTCTGAAGTTCTTTTAGTTGTTCTAGAAAAGGACGCGACGGATTATAATCTATTCCATATTCTGTTCCATCCCAATCATCTTTCCACCAGCACGGCTGGCAGTAAACAGTAATCTTTTGTTCAGGCGGATACATGGACATAGTCTTGTCTCCGCACTTATCACAATTACGCCAATATACATTCCAAGAATTAATAAAGGAGAGCCTTCTTTCCATACGGCATTGTGGACACCAAGTTGGCGGTGGGACTTTTATTTTTTCGTAGAAATTAAAGTCTTCGGATTCTATGGTGAAATCTTTTTTACAGTTCTGGCAGATTCGATTTTCACTCTCACTTGTCATATTTTGAGGTAAACGGATTGCGGGAAGATAAGCCTTTTAGCATTTTTTTGATGCTACGGGCGCCGCGGCGGATGAGATTTTGGCGCTTTTCTTTGGATTTACTTATTTCGTGAAAAAGATTTTCTTTTACCTCATCAATGGCTTCATATAAGCTTGCCTTGTCTACGCCGGAAAAGAAATTCTTGCCGTCAATATCTATAGAGCATTCCGCCCGGAAAAAATCCCCTGATTTATGATGATGAGTGGTCTTGGAGACTTCAAAATTAACCAACAGCTCCCCTCCCTTCTCTTCAATTCTTGTTAAAAATTTCCCTAAATCTGTCACCCTCTTTTCCACATAGTCCCGAATTGCCGGGGTAAGCTCCATATTTTTCGCCTGAAGATTGATTTTCATCCCGTTAGAGATAGGAAATCTTTAGATTTCCGTACCTTAAATTATCATTAATAAGTAAATAAACTATAATTATTAAAAGCTTTTCTAAAATCCCATTAAACTGAATAATCTCTAACGGGATTCATTTCCTTAGTATAACATTTATTTTTACCTACTCCAATTCCGTGGTTGCTGGCGGCTTCGGTGTCTCGTCAAAAAATACCCTGTTAAAGCCATGTTTGGTGATCTCAGAAATAATTGATTTTCGGAGCTCTGATGGCAACTCCACTCCTTTTATCGTCATAAAATCAGTAGAAGAAATACAGCGCACCACTATAGGGTAGCCGTACGTCCGGCCATCTCCTTGCACACCGACAGTTTTTACCCCGAGGAGTGCTACGACGACTTGGGAAATCTCAGCGTATATTGGATCTTTTTTAAGAATCTCAGTGACAATATTATCTGCCAGCCTTAACTTTTCTACAAGCTCGGGGGTGACAGGAGTGCCTACTACCCGAACAAAAAGACCGGGCCCCGGAAAAGGCTTGCGTTCGCTGATTTCTTTTTCTAAGCCTATAGCCCGCGCAATATCGCGCACTTCATGCTTGAAATGCCCCGCAAAGGGAGAAATTTCTTCTACACCGAAATCAAGTCCGACATTGTGATGGGATTTTATCGTTTTCGCATTACCCAGCGAACCGGACTCTATTAAATCTGTCGCCAAAGTACCCTGCAATATATGTGTGGCTTTATTTTCTTCTATTACTTTTTTATAAATTGATTTGTACGTTTCCTTAAACTTGGCTCTTTTCTCTTCGGCGTCCGTTACGTCTGCTAGATTTTTGAAAAATTCCTCCTGCGCTTCTATCACATGCAGACTTATTCCAGCTCGTTTGCAAGTATTTTTCACTTCTTCAATTTCATTCTGGCGCGCGCCCCCAGTATCAATTAAAAATGCGTATAATTTATCTTTCATCACGGGAGCGAGCAACGCGGCAAGCGTAGTGGAGTCTACTCCACCGGAGACTCCGATAGCCACAAGACCATTTCCCACTTTTTTCAAAACATCTTCTCGTATTTCTGTAATAGCATCCCCTGCCTCCCAGTCTTTTAGAGCTCCGCAAATATTTTCTGCAAAATTTTTCAGTATTAAATTATTATCTTCGGTCTCTATCACCTCCGGGTGGAATTGCACTGCGTATACACCCTTCTCAATATTTTCCATTGCTTCAATGGTGTTGCCTGAACGGGCCGTAACGCTATACCCCTTGGGAATATTTTGCACGCTATCGCCATGGCTTGCCCATACTTTTAATTTTTGGGGAACACCTTTAAAAAGCGCGCTGTTCTCAAGCGCAACTTCTATCGGTCCGTATTCTTTGGCCTGTTTCTCTCCGCCAGAGACTAAAGATTTATCTTCGCGATACGCTATATAATGCATGCCATAGCAAATTCCTAATATCGGGCAACCAACTTTGAAAATTTCCTCTGGAATATCCGGCGCGTCAGTATCATAAACGCTGGCCGCTCCGCCGGAGAGTATTATCCCTTTCGGTTTGTTATTTTTTAAATACTCTTTTATAGAGTCAGTGTTGAAAATAATATTCTTGTGTCCGAGTTTTAGAAGCTCCCTGCCGATGACTTGGGTATATTGCGAACCGAGGTCAAGGATGATAAGTTGGGGAGCATTATTATCCATACAATATTATACCTTTTTTATAATTTCATCCCGCTTTGGGCCAGTGGAAATAAAAGCAATAGGCACACCTGTCTCACTCTCAATAAAATCCAAGTAATCTTTCATCTCTTTTGGAATATCTGCGAGTGAGGTAAGCCCTTTGACATTCTTCTTCCAGCCGGGAAAAACTTTATAAATGGGCTTAGCATCTTTAAGCTTGGTAATATCCACCTCGTCTTGTCCCTCATAATGAGTGCAGAGATATATCTCATTTAGAGTATCCAATATATCAATCTTGGTAATGCCAAGCTCCGTAACTCCATTTAGAGCAATCGCGTATTTAAGCAGAGGCAAATCAAGCCAGCCGGTCCGGCGCGGACGCCCAGTGGTTGCCCCATATTCATTACCCAAGTGCCGGAGCGCTATGCCTTGCTTGAGTGGCGTAGAATCATTCACATCATAATTTAAATTAGCTTCATCCGCTCTAGTATGGGTTGTGGACCATTTATCTGCTTCTGGTCCTCCAATCTCGGTCGGGAAACAGCCATTACCTACCCTCGTCACATACGCTTTGCAAACTCCGAGCACACTGCCAATATCAGATGGCGCAAGGCCTAATCCCACACAAGCACCAGCAGAGGTGGTGTGCGAAGAAGTGACTCCGCGCCTCGTACCAAAACGTACATCAAGCAGTGTGCCTTGCGCGCCTTCGGCGATAACTTGCTCGCCATTCTTTAAAGCGTTTTGTAAAAACGAATGGCAGGGCACAATATTGAGTGTCTGTAAAAGTGCTACTCCGTCAAAAAATTTTTCTTCTTCTTCCGCTAGCGCTTTCAAATCTGGCTCGTAATTATATTTACCGGATAAAGTCTTGAGGTGAGACTCTTTTATCTCTTCATAACGCTTGTGAAAAATTTTATCATCCTCTACTTCGTAAACTGCCAAATCATCCGTGCGGCTATAAAAATCTCCATAAGTCGGCCCAATAGCTTTGTTGGTAGTGCCAATCCTCCCCTCGCCACGGCCTTTTTCTTGGACCGCTTCAATGAGCTTTGCCGTAGGCACCACGACTGTCGCTTCTTTGGCGATAAATAAATTCTCCTGCCACCACGGAGCGATATCTTTTATCTCGGCAATTTCTTTTTTCATTGAGACCACATCAATGTTTACTCCCGCGCCGACGAGGTTTTTCGTATTCTTTTCCAAGATGCCAGATGGCACAGAATGAAATACGACTTTGCGATCGCCGAATTCTATGGAGTGTCCGGCATTAGAACCGCCTTGAAATCTAGCAACGAGAAGCTGCTCTGTTTTGCTTAGGGTAGAAACCAAGTAATCAATAAACTTTCCTTTTCCTTCATCACCCCATTGCAAGCCGAGTATCACTGATACTCGTTTCTTTTTATTATCGTTCATATTATTTAGTGTAATTTGGCGCTTCTTTAGTAATAGTCACGTCATGCGGATGGCTCTCGGTCATGCCAGATTGAGTAATTTTGGTGAGTGTTGCGCTCCACATTTCTTTTATATTTTTTGCTCCGATATAGCCCATCCCCGCGCGGAGCCCTCCGACATATTGATACACAATTTCTGCCACGCTCCCCTTAAAGGGCACGATACCTACTATGCCTTCTGGCACCAATTTAGAGCTTTCAAGTTCCGTGTCTTGAAAATAACGGTCTTTGGAGCCTTCCTGCATTGCTTCTACCGAACCCATCCCGCGGTAACTTTTAAAACGCCTGCCCTCAAGGAGCACCATCTCTCCGGGCGACTCTTCGGTGCCGGCAAAAGTAGAACCCATCATGACAGTAGATGCCCCAGCGACAAGAGCTTTTACCACATCTCCGCTGTAGCGTATTCCTCCGTCTGCAATCACAGGAATATCATACCCTGCACTAATAAGCGCCTGTGAGGCGTTCATAACAGCCGAAAGCTGGGGTACGCCGATACCGGCAATGACTCGCGTAGTGCAAATTGAGCCTGGACCGACACCGACTTTTACCGCATCAGCTCCCGCTTTGGCGAGAGCTAGCGCTCCATCGCCAGTAGCAATATTACCGACAATAATTTGAGCTTTCGGATAGGCTTTCTTAATTTTTTTTAGAGCTTCAATAATTCCTTTGGAATGCCCGTGCGCGCTATCCAGCACTAGCACGTCCGCGCCAGCTTCTAAGAGCGCCTTGGCAGACTCTTGTGCCTGGGGTCCTGCGCCAACAGCTGCACCTACTCGCAACCGGCCATTTTCGTCTTTGGATGCATTCGGATTATCTTTTCCTTTTTGGATATCTTTGTAAGTAATGAGTCCTGTTAAAACACCGTTTTTATTTACAATCGGTAATTTTTTAATTTTATTATGCAGGAGTATCTCTTTTGCTTGCGAGAGGGTGGACGATTCGCTGGCGGTAATGAGTTTGCGGGTCATTACCACGCTCACCTTTTTTGAAAGATTAGTTTCTGAACGCAAATCACGGCTCGTAATAATACCGACAAGCTTGCCGCTACCCTCTACAATCGGTAGCCCGCCTATTCCTTTTTCTTGCATAAGATTTGTCGCTTCGGCTAGCGTTGCATCCGAAGATAAAGTGTATGGGTCTCGAATGATACTGCTTTCCGAACGCTTTACTTGCTTCACTTGGGCTACTTGCTCGGGAAGTGGCATATTCTTGTGAATAATGCCGATACCGCCGGCTTGCGCAATGGCGACCGCCAGGCGCGCTTCCGTGACCGTATCCATCGCAGCAGAAATGATAGGAACATTTAAAGTTATTTTTTTAGTTAGGTGAGTTTTTACATTTACATCACGAGGCAGGATTTCTGAATATCTTGGGAGAACCAATACATCGTCAAAAGTCAAAGACTCTTGTATTTCCGGGCTTTTTGAGACCTTCCTTTTCATTTGAGGAGTATAGCATATTTTATTTTAAAAAGAAAAAAAATCTCCTATTTTCTTTTCTTCGCAAGCATAGCGTGCTTGACAGCGAGACGCCTTTTGGTCTTATGCGAACGCCTAGATTTCTTTTTTGGGCTAAGTGTTGTTCCTCGTTTTGCCATAAAAATTTTTGTTATTGGTAAAGTGCTTTCATCGTGCCTCCTTCAAAACTTCTATATCAATCTTCTTCATTTGGAGCATTGCTTTCATGCCCGCTTCGCTTTTTATTAACTCCCCCATATTCTCCGGAATAATCTGCCAGGAAACACCGAATTTGTCTTTGACCCAGCCACATTGCTCGGACTCTGGAACTGCCGACAATTTCCCCCAATAAAAATCAATTTCTTTTTGGTCTTTGCAAAAGACTTGGAAAGAAACTGCTTCGCTCAATTTAAAGAACGGTCCGCCATTTAACGCCGTGAAAGGACTGCCATTAATTTCAAAGTTAACCAGCATCACGGAGCCTTTGGGTTTGTTTGAAGGGGTTTCAGAAAAATAAGGGACGATACTTATAATTTTAGAATTAGGGAAAAAAGAGACATAAAACTTTGTAGCCTCTTCGGCTTTATCATCAAACCACAAACATGGAGTAACCTTTTGCACACTATTTTTATTTATTCAACTCTGAAAATGCAGAGAAATCTATAAAGGCGCGAGTAAGGGTTATTTCCGTAGGCTGATCTGTTCCTGCACGAAGAATCGAGAGAGAAACTGTAGTGCCGACAGTTCCGCGAATAAGACTTACATCTTTATCTAAGGTTAGTGAAGACGTATCAATGGAATCAACTTTTAAGATCTCATCACCAGCCTTTATGCCTGCATCATAAGCAGGGGTGCCATAAATTGGATCGATAACAGTCAGAACATTATTTATCACACTCACAAACACTCCGATCCCTCCAAAACCATTCGGATTTTCTTTACCTTCTGTCAATAACGGTCCACTTCCCTGCGGAACAATTGGCGGCGCGCTTTCCTCTACTTGTACTAAAGAAGCTTGTTCTGGGTTGTAGCTAGTAGAAACAGCGCTTTCACCCGCGCTAAACACTTGCGCCTGAGCTGTCGCTACTCCCACTAAAAGTAGAATTAAAACTGAAACACCTAAAATTATTTTTTTCATAGATATGAATTAAAACTAATAATATGACCTAATGGATATTATACTTC
>JBGQKV010000026.1:0-8352 GCA_041499755.1 Minisyncoccia bacterium | reverse complement strand
TTTCCTTGGGCCTACCGTAAAGGTCTCGAGAAGATTTTATTACTTCCTCTTCTATTTTTTTATCAACAGATTTAATAAAAGACGGCAAAGTTCTGGCAGAAAATGGCCTAGAAGTAATGCCGTCTATCATTAGCTTTAAGTATATTTTATAGTTCGGCAGATTTACTATATCTTGCGGGGTAAATTCAGGATCAAATTCACTTTCTAAAAATTCAGCATCGTCAGCGCCTACTCGGAAGACAATCATTGTCCCCACGTTGCCGAATACAGCATCCCGCACAGACGAGCTTTCTCTTGTGACGAGTTGAGCAGTGTATTGGTGCGCCACAGTCAGATTGAGACGGTACTTGCGAGCTTCCGATAAAATGCCGGCAAAAGAATCTGTAACGAAATTTTGGAATTCGTCCACGTAAAGGTAAAAATCTTTGCGTTCATCTTCTGGTATGCGCACGCGTTCCATAGCGGCGAGCTGGACCTTGGTGATGAGCATTCCACCGAGGAGCGCCGAATTGTCCTCCCCAATGCGCCCCTTTGAGACATTCACGAGGAAAATTTTCCCTTGATTCATTACATCAAATAAATCAATTGTACTCTTGGACTGACCTACGACATTTCGGATGATAGAAGTAGATAGGAACTGCCCGACTTTGTTTTGAATCGGGGCTATAGCTTCATTTCGAAATTTATCCTGCCAAGCCTCGTATTCGTGTATCCAAAATGCTTTGATGACCGGGTCTTTGAGGTTCGCGATTATTTTTTGGCGGTAATCTTTATCCACGAGCATTCTAGGAATTCCGAGCATTGTCGTACCAGGAGTATCCAAAAGCGCCAAAATAGTATTGTTTAAAATATATTCCATTCTGGCAGACCAAGCATTCGCCCAGATTTTGGTAAAAATACCCATCAATCCGGATGCCACGAGATGCTTGTATTTTGGATCAATTAATTCCAAAACATTAAAACCAATATGATAGTCCGTGTCAGCTGGATTAAAATAAATAACATCTTTCATCCTGTGCGGAGGAATAGCTCCGACGACACTCTCTACCAGCTCTCCGTGTGGGTCAATGACACAGACTCCATCGCCATTTACGATATTTTGAATGACCATATTGGAAAGAAGTACGGATTTACCTGTACCAGACTTTCCAAGGAGGTACACGTGTTGCCGCCTATCTTTTCGTTTAATGCCAAAAAGCGTATTTTTGTCCCGATACGTGGTCTGACCGAGGTAGGTCATATCCTTATTTCTAGGTATTCCTGGCAAATCCATAGTTAAAATTATATCATAAAATAACAAAACCAAAGGTCCTTTCGGGGCTTTTTGTGGTTTTACGCTTTCGGTGCTTCGCCTTCGGGTTTTACTTCTGTTTCTGGTGGTTTTTCGGGCTCAGGTTGGGCTGGCGCTGGTTCGGAAGCTCCAGCTTTCTGCACTGCTTCGCCGATTTTGGACATTTCAGTGGAAAGTTCTTCCAGAGATTTTTTAATTATTTCCATATCTGTGCCATCCTTCACTCCGCGAAGTGCGGTGACTTTTGCATTCACACTATCTTTAAGATCTTGCGGGATTTTTGTCTCGTTATCTTTCAATGCTTTTTCGGCGGCATAAATAGTCATCTCTACAGTATTTTTCACTTCCGCCAATTCTTTTTTCTTTTTATCTTCTTCGGCGTGAAGCTCTGCATCCGCTTGCATTTTCTTTATCTCTTCATCTTTGAGGCCGGAGCTCGCTTCAATACGTATTGTCTGCGTCTTGCCAGATGCTTTATCCATCGCTTTTACATTTAAAATGCCGTTTGCATCCACATCAAAAGAAACTTCCACTTGTGGCATACCGCGAGGAGCTGGAGGAATCCCATCCAAAATAAACCGCCCCAATGATTTATTGTCCGAGGCCATCGGGCGCTCGCCCTGCACGATGTGAATCTCCACACTGGTCTGATTATCCGCCGCAGTAGAAAATACTTGGGATTTAGAAGATGGAATCGTGGTATTTCTTTCCACTAATTTTGTAGCCACTCCTCCCAAAGTCTCAATACCAAGAGAAAGCGGGATAACATCAAGAAGCAAGACATCTTTCACATCTCCTTGAAGCACGCCGGCTTGCACCGCCGCACCGAGCGCTACCACTTCATCTGGATTGATAGAAAGGTTTGGAGTCTTCCCGAAAACTTTCTTCACTTCATCTACGATTTTCGGCATACGAGTCTGCCCGCCCACCATTATTATTTCATTCATATCTTCCATTTTAAAGCCGGAAACAGACATTGCTCTTTTAGTGATCTCAATCGCGCGAGAAATATATTCGTCCGCGATGGATTCCAACTGCGCGCGAGTCATTTTAAGAAGAAGGTGCTGAGGACCCGCTTCCGTTGATGTAATGAAAGGAATATTTATTTCTGTCTCAATCGCGGTAGAGAGCTCTATCTTTGCTTTTTCCGCCGCTTCATCAAGACGCTGAAGCGCGAGCTTGTCGCCACGCACATCCACGCCGGAAGTCTTTTTATATTCGTCCGCAATCCAATTTATAATCTTGTGGTCAATGTCTCGGCCTCCGAGGTGGCTGTCCCCATCGGTGGACTTCACTTCTATCACATCATCTCCAATCTCAAGCACAGATACATCAAAAGTACCTCCGCCAAAGTCAAAAACGACTATTTTTTCATTTTTCTTTTTATTAAATCCATAAGCGAGGGCGGCTGCCGTCGGCTCGTTTATGATGCGCTTTACATCAAGGCCGGCGATCATACCAGCGTCCTTCGTCGCCTGTCTTTGCGCGTCGTTGAAATACGCCGGCACGGTGATGACCGCTTCAGTGATTTTCTCGCCGAGCTTTGCTTCCACGTCCGCTTTTATTTTTGAAAGAATCATCGCCGAGACTTCTTCCGGACGCATCCATTTATCTCCGATTTTTACTTCCACTCCGCCTGTCGCGCCTTTCTGTATTTTAAAAGAAACATTCTTCATATCTTTCTGCACTTCCGGATCATCAAAATTGTGCCCCATAAAACGCTTGATGCCATAAATAGTATTTTCTGGGTTCGTCACCGCTTGGCGCTTTGCAAGCATCCCTACGAGTCTGTCCCCATTTTTCGCCACAGAAACCACCGACGGCGTCGTCCGCGTCCCCTCAATATTTTCTATAATCTTCGGCGCACCTCCCTCAATAATCGCTACTGCACTATTCGTTGTCCCCAAGTCTATTCCTATTATTTTTGACATATTTTTTTATTTTGTTATTAATAATTTTTTAACTAGATCCATTATATAGAAGCTAAATAATTTTTGCAAGTTTTTCGTGAGCGCGAAATACTTGTCAAATGACAGTATAAGTTATAGTATATAGATATGTTAATCCCATTAGAGCTGAAAACACGCTGCGAGCCCTCGCGATCTCTAACGGGACATGTCAAAAAGTCATGAGAAATCAACCTCAAAATGCCATTCTAAAGGTCTTGGGTCGGAAAAAGGCAGTATCCCTGGAAAACCTTAAAAATGAAGCGGAAAACAGCATTTCAGACGTGGAGAAGGGTTTCAAAACCCAATATTCAATCTCTCGCGCGATAAAGAACTTGATTGAAAGCGGAATGGCGGAAACTCTCCCTTCCGACCAAGGGCAATACTTGCGCCTCACCTCCCTAGGCCGAAAAAAATTGGCGACTTCAGAAATCTCCACGGGCACTCTCCCCGTCCCCGCCGCTTGGGATGGGCTTTGGAGGATTATTATTTTAGATTTGCCAGAAGAACGCAAAGCGGAGCGCGAAGCATTGCGCTACCTCCTCAAAAAAGCTGGCTTTGCCTGCGTGAAAAATTCTGTCTGGGTCTCGCCCTATCCATACGAACATCTTTTTATGAATATAAAAAAAGATCTCGGCCTTTCAACTGAGCTTATGATCATCGTCACGGATACAGTGGATCCTGAGACGGAAAAAGTTTTTAGAAAGTAAAATTACTTCTTCTGTCTATTTTAAGCCAAAAACATTTACCCTCGCGGCACGGAGTACACGATCTCCTATTTTATATCCAGCTTGAATTATCGAAGCGACTGTGTGATCTTTATCTTTGTCTTCAGTATCAATTGTTTCAATAGATTGGTGAATCATCGGGTCAAATTTATCCCCTACATTTGCCGAAATTGGGACGACGCCATAATCCGCGAGGACTTTTAAAATCTGCTGATGAATGTATTCTACTCCCTGCCGCCAATTTTTATCCACTTTCTCCCAAGCCTCTTTATTTGAAAATGCCATATCAAAGCTATCCAAAACTGAAATAAAATCCGTCAATATCCCCTCTTGCACAATATTTTTAAAATTCACGGCTCGGTCCGCCTCTTCTTTTCTATAATTTACAAAACCCGCTCGCTCTTTCTGCCAGCCCGTCAGATATTCTTCTTTTTCCTTCTTCGCCTCTTTCAAATCAGCGCGGAGTTTCTTCAAAGTCTTCTTCAAATCCTCCTCGCCATCGTCATTGAATTCAAATTCAACGACTTCTGAATCATCAGCTGGAATTTCATCTTTCTTTATTTCTTCCTCTTTTTCATCAGACATAATTTTATTTTAACATACAAAAATTCCCCTTCATAGGGGAATTTTTTAAGATTAACGTTTGGACCACTGAGGCGCTTTACGTGCCTTCTTCAAACCGAATTTTCGGCGTTCTTTGGCGCGAGGGTCACGCTTTAAGAAACCAAGTTTCTTAATTTTGATATGAAGCTCTTCTTCGGACATCACCAAGGCGCGAGCGAGGCCGTGGCGTACAGCTTCGGACTGGGAATGAATTCCCCCGCCCATCACTTTTGCTTCTACGCTCCACTTCTTACTTGGCTTACCCAAAAGTATCGGGTCTTGGATCAGTTGCTTTTGATCGTTGGTCTTGAAATATTCTTTAGCATCTTTGCCATTAACGATAAAGGTTGGCTTGGCGGACTCGGTAATACGCACCCGTGCAGTGGATGTCTTTCTTCGCCCTATTGCCTCAATGTATCTTTCTTTTGTCATATCAAAATCAATCTTCTATTTTTAATCTGTTATTATTAAATTAGCAACCATCTTTCTGCGCAATTTATTATCCGGAAGCATTTGGAATGTTGCAAGACGGATAAGTTCTTTTAATCCTTTCTTCTCCGCAGTTTCTGAAGCTTTCATGACGCGAAGACCACCTGGGTAACCCGAATATCTCGTATGAAAAATCTCTTCCAGCTTTTTGGTAGTAATCTTTAATTTTGATGCGTTGATGACTTTGACAGGACCTCCCGAATAAATGTTCCTCTCAAACTTTGGCGTATTTTTACCCAATAAGAAAGTAGCTGTCTCTGAAGCGACTCGGCCCAATGTTCTTCCTGCTGCATCTATTGTTTTTTCTTTTGTCTTTTCGTTCATTTTTGCTTGCATAAAATTATATAAATTCAATTTGAATCATTTCTGTTGCGTCGGCCTTACGCACTCCCAATTTTAAAAGTCTGGTATAGCCACCTTTGCGATCTGCATACTTCGGCGCAATTGTTTCAAAAAGCTTTTTGACCTCAGGTTTACGGTTTGAAAGCCTGGAAATCGCAAGACGGCGAGACGCCATATCACCCTTTTTTGCTAAAGTTATCAATTTCTCCATAAATGGCCGGAGCTCTTTTGCTTTTGGCGCAGTAGTTTTTATTTTTCCACGCACGATCAAATTGAGCGCCAAAGAATTCATCATTGCTTTACGCTGTACTTTTCCCCTGCCAAACTTTCTGTTTGCATTATGGTGTCTCATATTAATCCTTCATGCTTAGGCTGTACTTAGCTAATACTTTTTTAATCTCGGTGATTCCTTTCTCGCCCATTCCCTCTATCTCAAGCAAATCCTCTTTTCGCTTTCGAGCGAGGCCTCCTAGGGTACGGACATTGGCATTGTTCAAAGCGTTCAAGGTTCTGGTGGAAAGATCGAGGCTATCAATACGGGTCTTCAATACATCGGTGACATCTTCCTTGCTCTTTCCGACTTCCTCTGCCCTGTCTTCAGCTTTAATTTTCTTTTCCATTTTTACTTCCTCTTCTGGCTCTTTGAAGTCAACGATGGCTTTCAATTGGTGGATCATTATTTCAATGGAGCGGGTCAGCGCCTCGCGGGGGGTGAGCGTGCCATTTGTTTCAATAGAAATCCTCAAGCGGTTGTGGTTTGTCTTGTCTCCAACGCGCATATTTTCGACATCATAAGAAATTCGGCGGATCGGAGTGAATATTGCATCCACCGCAATGGTGCCGATTTCTACTTTATCTTTCTGGATTACTTCCTTGGCCACAAAGCCGAGACCTTTTTCAATCTTCATTTCTATATTCAAATTGACTTTGCCCGTCACTTCTACGATGTGGAGGTCTGGGTTCAGTATTTCTACTTGTCCGCCAGTCTTGATATCACTTGCCGTGACACTCTTTGGACCTTTGATAGAAATATTCACTGTCTGAGGCTCGTCCGAATGCATTTTGAACCTTACTTTTTTCAAATTTAAAATGATGACAATGACATCTTCTTTGACTCCGTCTAAGACAGAGAATTCGTGACTGACACCTTCTATTTTTATAGAAGTCACTGCCGCACCAGGAAGCGAAGAGAGGATAATCCGGCGCAAGCTGTTGCCCAAAGTGTGGCCATAGCCCGGGTAAAGGCCGTCTATTTCATATATCCCCTTATCATTTTCTTCCGAAACAACTCGAGGCTTGGAAGGTAAAATTATATTGTAGTCAATCATATTTTTTATATTAAAAATTTTTAAACCAAATTACTAAATAAAATTAACGGCTGTAAAATTCAAGAACTGTATTTAGGTCAAGGAAAGTTTCTATATTTTTAGGTTTTTCCTTGATCGACCCTTCTCCTTTATTTACATCAAACGAAAGCCAGGCGGGAGGATTATAATCTTTCAGTTTTTCTGCCAAGTTATCGAAAAGTTTTTTGCCTCTGCTTCCCTCGCGAATCTTTACAATGTCCCCTTGCTTTACTTCATATGAAGGGATGGTGACTTTATGATCGTTTACCAGAAAATGTCCGTGGGAGACCATCTGGCGGGCAAAGGCTCTGGTATTCGCAAGACCCATACGGTAGATGGCATTATCGAGCCTGCTTTCAAGTCTCTCGTAAAGCTTATCTCCAGCACCGGCACCTTTGGCTTTCATGGCATTCTCCACATAATTCGAAAGCTGACGTTCGGTGATGCCATATGAGTATCGGACTTTTTGCTTTTCTACTAATGCTGTGCCAAATTCTGAGAGAGCTTTCGGGCGCTTTCCGCCTTTTTGGAATTTCCCTGAAGAAGTGGAAAATTTAGTGGTCTGGCACTTGTCATACACTCCTGGACCCAGGCGACGACATATTTTAAATTTTGGTTTGGATATCATATTATGAGTTAAAAGTTCAAAGTTATAAAGTTAAACACGTCGGGGTTTCTTTGCTTTTGGACCATTGTGCGGTACTGGAGTCGCATCTTTGATGGATGTGATTTCAATACCATGAGCCATAAACGCACGGATGGCTGGCTCCCGACCGGAGCCCACGCCTTTTACTACTACATCTGATTCTAAAATACCAAGTGTTTTTGCTTTATCTCCAACAACGTCCCCTGCCTTTGATGCAGCGAACGGCGTGCCTTTCTTTGCTCCTTTGAAGCCCAAGGCTCCGGTGGAAGACCAGAATACCGCATTGCCAGCCTTATCTGCAAAAAGAACTTTAGTGTTATTAAAAGTCGCATCAATATATAAAATACCAGAACTGATTTTTTTCTTTGGAGTTTTTGAAACGGCTGCTTTTGCAACCCCTTCAACAGCTCCCACCTCTTCTTTTGTAATTTTCATCTTTCCCATTTATTTTTTTATTTTATGTCTTACTTTCCTTTCTTCGTCCAGACGCCATTGTCTTTCTCACATTTCCGCGCACAGTCCTAGAATTTGTCTTTGTCCTCTGACCGCGGACAGGTAATCGCTTCATGTGGCGCACTCCGCGATAAGCTTTGATGTCTTTCAAGCGCTTGATATTGCCTGCGACTTCTCTCTTTAAATTTCCTTCGATGGTCATTGCTTCCACCACGCCACGTATTTTATTTTCTTCGTCTGCGCTTAAATCTTTTGCTTTTTTCCCGTGTGAAATACCGACTTGATCTAGAATTTTTCTTGCCCTAGAAATGCCAATGCCGTAAAGGACGGTCAGGCCAATCTCTAGTCTCTTTTCATTTGGGACTGTGATTCCAAAAATTCTCATGATTATTGTTTTTGTTTGTGTTTTGGGTTAGTACAAATGACTCGCAAATGCCTTTTGCGCCTGATTATCTTGCAATTATCGCAAATTTTTTGAACGGCGGATTTTACTTTCATAATTTAATAA
>JBGQKV010000025.1:0-8673 GCA_041499755.1 Minisyncoccia bacterium | reverse complement strand
GTAGTATTGGTTATATCCGTAATAACTAGCTGGATACTGATAACTAAAACCAGAATAGTAGCAAAAACAGGCCTGCGCATGAGCAGTCGGCACTGTAAAAATAGCTATAATGGCGAAAATTGTTAAAATAGTCTTTAATTTCATAACATGGCAAGTATACACCTTTTTGAGTTATTTGTCAAGTGTGGAAATACATGCTATATTTGAAGGATGAAACAAAAGACCAAGCGCCTGGAAGGCATCATTTCTATCACTAGCAAGGGTACTGGATACGTCAGTTTAGGACTTGAAAAAAAGGCTAAGGACAAAGACAACGATATTGAGGTAGATTTCAAAAACTTAAACACCGCACTCCATGGGGACCAGGTGCAAATATCCCTATTCCCTAAAAAAGAACGAGGTCGGTTAAAGGGCGAGGTGTTGAAAGTAATCTCTCGTGCCAAATTGGGCTTTGTCGGCGTTTTGCAAAAAGAAGCTGAAATAATTTTTCTAAAACCAGATGATACTAAAATGTATACGGATATTTTAGTGCCAGAAAAAGATTTAGCCGGCGCCTCCGAGGGAGAAAAAGTCTTTGTGGAAATAGAAAGCTGGCGAGATGCTAAAAAAGCGCCTATCGGCAAGGTGGTAAAGATAATGGGCGCGCCGGGAGAGAATGACACGGAAATGTATTCTATTGCCATTGAACGCGGTTTCATTTCGGACTTCCCTCCTCTAGTTGAAAGAGAGGCAGAGCAAATAAAGAAACACGGAATCATGGAGAATGACTTGGTGGGCAGACGAGATTTTAGAAAAATTTTAACTTTTACCATTGACCCAGAAGATGCAAAAGATTTCGACGACGCTATATCTTTCAAAAAATTAGGCGAGGACGAATTTGAAGTGGGCATCCATATTGCCGATGTCTCACATTATTTGAAAATCGGAAGCGAACTAGACTTTGAGGCGCGCAATCGAGGGACTTCAGTTTATTTAGTTGATAGAACTATTCCAATGCTCCCTGAAGCACTGTCAAACGATCTGTGCAGTTTGATGCCAGAGAAAGATCGGCTCACGATGTCTGCAGTTTTCATACTCGATAAAAATGCGAGGGTAAAAAGCGAGTGGTTTGGAAAAACCATCATCCATTCGCAAAAAAGATTTACTTATGGAGAGGCAGAGAAATCAATCCAAAATGTCAGCACATATTTGCATAGTGAGCTTTCACTTTTAAATAGCATGGCAAAGAAACTGACAAAAGAAAGATTTGCAAAGGGGGCAATATCGCTCGACCAGGAAGAAGTAAAATTTGTATTAGATGAGAACGCCGTACCAATTAAAGTCATTATTAAAGAACGTGGCGACTCAAATAGGTTAATAGAAGAATTCATGCTTTTAGCCAATAGAAAAGTAGCGGAGAAGATCGGTAAGGGCAAAGATAAAGGCGTCGCCGTCTACCGAGTGCACGATACGCCAAATAAAGAAAAGATGGCGGACTTGGCTTTATTTTTAAAGAGCCTCGGCTACAAAGTCAGCCTGAAAAACGGCATCATCCCATCACACGAGTTAAATAAAATTCTAGAAGGATTAGAAGGGAAAAATGAGAAAGACACCATACATCGCTCAGTCATCCGCTCAATGGCCAAGGCAATCTACTCCACAAAAAATATCGGGCATTATGGCCTCGCCTTTGAGTATTACACCCACTTCACCTCCCCCATTCGCCGATATCCGGATGTCATCGTGCATCGGCTCTTGCGAGAGCACCTTTCCGGACACAAAATAAAAAAAGAACACTGGCAAGAATATGAAAAAATTTCCATTAAATCCTCCGAGCAAGAAAAACGCGCCGCCGAAGCTGAGCGCGCTTCAATAAAATATAAGCAAGTGGAGTATATGAGTAGGCGGGTGGGCGAAACTTTTGAAGGAATAATCAGCGGAGTCACCGAATGGGGACTTTACGCGGAAGAATCAGAAACCAGATGCGAAGGGCTCATCCGCGTGCGGGACCTAGCGGATGATTTCTATGTTTTTAATGATAGAAAAATGGAGTTAGTGGGACAAAAGAAAAAAAGGAAATACCGTCTCGGTGACCGGATTAAAATAAAAGTAAAAGCAGTTGACCTTGAGAGAAAAACTATAGATTATGCGATACTTTAAATATTGAGCATGAAAAAAATCATTTATCCTAAATTAAAATTTGCTTTTTGGACGATATTGGCAATATTCGTAGGAATTATATGCGCTTCGGTAATTTTTAAAGTTGCCGGTTATGATAGGGTCCCGCAGATACAGAATGTAGACACACGAACTCCAGCGCAAGAAGCACCACAAGATGCAGCCCCGAAAAACTTCTACTTCATAAAGGATTCAAAAGTCTTGCCAAAAGTAAAGGCGGATGCTTATGTGATAGGTGATCTTGATACAGGCGAAATAATTCTAAAGAAAAATGAGGCCAGAGTCTTCCCTATCGCTTCTGTCTCAAAGCTTATGACGGCGCTCACTGCCAGCGAGCTTCCAAACGCAGATGATACGACTATAGTCTCTAAATCTGCGTTAAAAGCATATGGTAAAAATGGCAACCTTGGGATAGGAGAAAAAATAAAATTAGGCGACATATTTTATCCCCTGCTTTTAGAGTCCTCTAATGACGCTGCCGAAGTAATAGCGGAACACTTTGGTAGAGCTAATTTCTTGCAGAAAATGAATCAAGAGGCAGAGAGGCTGTCGCTTGCTTCCACTTCTTTTGAAGACCCAAGTGGCTTATCGCCTAACAACGAATCTAGCGCACTAGACCTCTTTAACCTGACTGGCTATATAAAAAAGCAGAAGCCTGATATCCTCTCCCTGACCTTAAACAGAAGTTATACTGACAAAAAGCACTATTGGTATAGCACCAATCAATTCCTCCGCGACGATGGGTACATAGGAGGCAAAAGCGGGTATACGGACGAAGCCTTGCAGACTGTGGTCTCCACATTCTCCTTGCCACTCTCCGAGCTTGGCACCAGAAACATAGGCATTGTGCTCTTGCATACTCCGGACCGAAAAAAGGATGTGGAAAGCATAGTAAAGTACGCCAGGAAAAATATTTATTATGGCGGAGAAGCAGATGAGAAAAGCAACTGGGTGAAAACAAAGGAGGGCGTGCCGGAAATTTCCGAACCGGACTTTGTAAATTTGGCCTTTCTCGGGGATATAATGCTCGATCGCGGAGTAAAAAGCTCGGTGAATAAAAACTTTAATGGCGACTATTCAGCGCTCTTTGAAAACATGGACGAGCTTAATAAATCCGATATTGTCTTTGCAAACTTAGAGGGACCAGTTTCTGATGGAGGAAAAGATTTACATAACTTGTATTCTTTTAGAATGGATCCTGGAGTTGTGCCAGCGCTCAAAGGCGCGGGCATTGATATAGTATCCGTGGCAAACAATCACGTCGGGGATTGGGGGCAGGATGCATATACAGATACCTTGGCGCACTTGAAGGAAAATGAAATTCTATACGCTGGCGGTGGACTAAATGAGAGAGAAACCGAAACACCGACCATAATAGAAAAAAATAGTATGAAAATTGGCTACCTTGCATTCTCGGACAAAGGGCCGGACTGGATGCAGGCCGCGGATGATAAAGCGGGAATTCTTTCTGCCAGCAATCCGCGTTTTGATGAAATCATCCAAAATGCTTCAAAGCAAGTAGATGATCTTATTGTATCATTCCACTTCGGAGAGGAATATCAAGCCACTCACAACGACAGGCAAGAATATCTCGCGCATCGCGCCATAGACGACGGAGCAAAATTAATCATCGGCGCGCATCCGCACGTGGTGGAAGATTTTGAAACTTATAAGAGTGGCTTCATCGCTTACTCTTTGGGCAACTTTATCTTTGACCAACAATTCTCCGCAAACACAATGCAGGGGATGCTATTAGAAATTAAACTCTACAAAAACGGCTCGCTAGAAACTACAAAAAATATCGTAAAATTAAACTCCGTCTTCCAGCCGGAAAAAATAATTAAAGAAAAAGTGGAGAAAGTGAAGTTTCCAGAAACTACTTTGCAATAACTGTAGCTTCTTCAAATTTTACGGAGAGGAGCTTGGAGGCGCCGTCGGGGCCGATGGTGACGCCGTAAAGGGCGCCAGCTCGAGACATTGTCTCGCGATTGTGAGTGACGACGATAAGCTCCGAGTGCTTGGAGAGTTTTTCTAGCATATCGCCATATTTGCGAGAATTTGCTTCGTCCAAGGCAGCGTCTGTCTCGTCTAGCACTAAAAATGGCGGAGGGTTTACCTGAGACATTGCAAAAAGAAGGGCGATAGAAGTGAGTGAGCGCTCTCCACCGGAAAGCGCATGAAGCTCTTTTACCTTTTTATGCGGCAATGATACGCTGATCTCAATACCATTTTCTTCTTTCAATTCATCCTCTTCAATTTCATCTTCCTCCCCTTTTTTTCTCTTTTGTTCTGCTACGACGGAAAGCAAAGCCGATCCACCTCCAAACATCAGCGCAAAAAATTCCTGGAACTCTTTATTTATTTTTTTCACGCCGTCGCGGAATTCTATATCAATCTTTTCTTTGAGGTCGAGCATCAAGGTTCGGAGCGACTCAATACTCTTGCCCAAATCCTCCATCTCTTTCGCCAAAAACGCATCGCGTTCAGAGATCTCGTTAAACTCTTTCATCAACTCCTCACCCCCGCCCGCACCAATGTCTTCTAATTTTATTTTTATTCTTTCTATTTTCTTTCTTTTCTCTTCTTGAGAGTGTCTATCTGGATTTTCCCCTCCCTTAAATTTTTTGTAGTCAGTAATTTCATAGCCGACGAGCGCTGTGCCCTCTCTTACTTCATTTTCAAATGCTTCCGCTTCGCGAGTAAGATTTTCTTCTTTTACTGCTATGAGTGAAAGTGAGGATGTGAGCTCTTGATTTCTCACTTTTAATTCAAACTTGGCCCGTTCTTTATCTCTCCCTGCTTCTAGTTTGCTTGCAATTTCATTTTTCAAAATTTCTATTTCATGCGCGATTTTTTTCTCTTCATCTCCTAATTTTTCCATCTCCGCCATAATTTCTTTTTTTGTATTTTCTAGGGCTGAGAAATCTTTTGGTGCATTTGGTTTGGAAGACGCGGATCCAGCAGTCCTCGCAAATCTGTCCAATATATCCTTTATTTTTCGGAGTATTGGCGCAATATTTTCCAACACATCCATATACATCGCCTCCTCCAAATACTCATGCGCTTCTGTTAAAAAGTTATGCAATTCATCTTCTGGGACTGAAATACTGCCTGATTTGTGAGGTTCATTTGGGCTTTTGCCTTGCATTTCAAGCATTCCTTCAATACGCCCGAGCTTGCGCTCTACCTCGCTCTTTAAATTGCGAATCTCGGTGATTTTTCGTTCAAGATTTTTTAACTCTTCTTTATTTTTATTTTCTTCAGCAGAGTCTTCACTTTTCTCATCCCCGATCTTTCCTCCAATACTTGCAAGTTCTTTGGATATTTTATTTTTTTCAGTTGATAAATTTGATTTCTCTCGTTCCAGGTAAACACTCTCATATTTCAAGTATTCTAAATAAAGGGAAAGAAGCTCATCTTTCATTTCTTTCGCTTTGGCAAATTTCTCCACTTGGCCTTTCAAGAATTTCAAATGCGGAGCGATTTCTCGGCGCAGGAGTGAGACCTCTTTCATATTCCCTTCCGTTCGCTCGAGTTTTCGTTCGCTCTCTTTTATTTTGTATTGATAAATTTTAAGGCCAAGCGCGTCCTCTATCATCTCTCGGCGCTCTTTGAGCGATGCATTTAAAATTCTATCCGCTTCGCCTTGCGAAATTATCTGGTGACCGGAAGAGCCGATATTTACAGAGGCCAGTAGCGCCATAATATCTTTCAAGCGTACTTCGGTGCCGTTTAAGGAATATTTATTTAGTCCGTCGGCAAAAACTTCGCGGGAAATAGTGACAGTATCGTAATTTAAATTTATTTTCTCTCCACCTTCATTTTCCAAGCGAAAAATTTTATCTTTATTGTCTATATAAATAGACACTGCTGCGCGAGAAGATTTCGCCAAGTTTTTAGACCCTTTGAAAATAAGGTCGATGCCTCCCTTTCCACGCATAGATTTCATAGATTGCTCGCCGAGCACGAAACGTATCGCCTCGACGACATTTGATTTTCCCGAGCCATTTGGCCCCACCACGCAAGTAATAGGACTCTGGAATTCCAAAGCTGTTTTTTTAGCGAAGGATTTGAAACTGGTTAGTTCAAGAGATTTTAATCGCATAACATATTTAGTCTAGCCAATTCTTTACTTTCAGCGCTTCGCCAGCGGCTTTCTGCTCGGCCTCTTGTTTGGACTGGCCTTTACCTTCTGCGATGAGCTCCGAGCCGAAGAAAATACCAATAGTAAAATGCTTGTCATGATCAGGGCCCGATTCCTGAATAACTTTGTAAGATGGGGTGACATTGAAAAATTCCTGCGCCTTTTCCTGCACCAAGCTCTTGGCATCACGCCATAATTTCTTGGCGACGATCTCTTCAGTGTGAGGAAGTAAGGTGTCTGCAATAAATTTCTCGGCATTTTTATAACCTGAGTCCATATAAATCGCGCCGACAAATGCCTCGTAAGTATTGGCTAAAATATATTGCCTAGCCTTGCCATTGTCTTTTGCTTCACCTTTGGACAAAAGTAAAAAGTCGTTCATTCCAACCTCTGACGCAATATCTGAAATAATCACCGCGTTCACAAGCGCTGAGCGCAAAGCCGTCAATTCTCCTTCCGTAAAACTTGGATATTTTTTATAAAGAAAATCCGTCACCACGAGCTCTAGCACTGCATCGCCTAAAAATTCCAGGCGCTCGTTGTGGCTCATACCTGTGTCTGTATTCTCATTTATATAGGAGCGATGAATAAAAGCCTGCTTTAAAAGATTCTTGTCTTTAAAAATCACTCCTGTCTTTTTCTCAAAATCTGAAAAGTTAATCGTGTTCATTTTATCTTTATTTCTTACTGATAATTTCAATCGCCTTGGCTAAAAGCGGAACAATATCATTATAAATTTTTAATTCTGGAATTTCGGCAAAAGAAAACCAGCGGGCATTGTCTAGCCCACCAGAGCTTTCAAGCACGAGCTCTCGGTAATCACTCTCTGCCAAAAAATACGTCACTTTTTTCAAAGTCTTTCCTTTTTCCGGGTGTGAAGCCACATATTCATTCTCGCCGAGTTTTTCTTTTATTTCCACATCAAGCGCTATCTCTTCCATTATTCTTTTTATTGTACCCTCTTTTTCACTTTCCCCTTTATCAATATGACCCTTTGAGAGCGTCCAGTAGCCGAACACATCGTGTACGAGCGCTAGATAAATCTCTTTGCCTTTCTCTGCATAAATTACCGCCCCGCCGAATTTCTCTACTGGCAGTTTTGTTTTATCCACTGGCTCGTCATTCTTTTTCTTTCTACTAGTCTCTTCCTTGCCTGGCTCGCCGATTTCTTTGTATACTGCGCCCAGTACACCGTTTATGAATTTACCAGAGTTTTCCCCGCCGAAAGTCTTGGCAAGTTCTATCGCCTCGTTGATAGCAACCTTTGGTGGCACTTGCTTGCGATCGCCAAAAAGAAGCTCGGTCAGCCCAATGCGCAAAATATTTCTGTCCACTATGGAGATTTTATCCATCGGCCAATCCGGCGCCGCTTTAGAAATAATTTCATCAATCACTCCGCGTTTTTTTAGCACTTGCTCGGCGAGCGTTGAAACGAACTCATCGTCCTCTAGCCCTGGAGCAAATTCATTTAGATTTCTTTTGATGGCGTCTTTAAGAGGAACCTCTTTGGCGCCGTTGAAATCCCACTCGAAAAGAGTCTGAAGCACTATTGATCTGGAAAGGTGCCTATTTGCCATAAAATTTAATGAACGAACTTGTTACAAAGTATTACTTGGCCTGCGCTTTTTTAGCCTTTTCTTTCTTTTGCTTCTTTTCAGCCTTTTTCACCAAATCCAATACCTTGTGCCCGCGGTAAAAGCCACAAGCTTTACAGACTGTGTGTCTTAGTTTTGGCGCTCCGCAGTTTTCGCATTTAGCTAAATTTTTCGCTTCTATTGCATGATGAGATCTCCTGTTTTTCGTGTGCGACCTCGTGCTTCTCATTCGTACTACCATAATGGGCTATATTAGCATACTCTCTCCAAAAAGCAATTTATAAAAGGATTTAAATATGATATTATTGAGGTCATGACAGATAATGACAAGTTGCACAATATTAGGCACTCGCTGGCCCATCTTTTGGCGGCGGCGGTCTTGGAGCTTTATCCAGGCACTAAAAATACCTTGGGGCCAGCGATAGATGACGGCTTTTATTATGACTTTGATTTTATATCTCCGATTTCAGACAAAGACTTGCCAAAGATTGAAAAGAAAATGCGGGAGATTTTGAAAACATGGAGTGGTTTTGAAAAAGAAGTGGTCACCGAGGAAAACGCCCGCAATACATTTTTGGGAAATGAATTTAAAAATGAGCTCATAGAAGAAATCGCAGGCAAAGGCGAAGAAATTACTTTTTACACCTCAGGAAGATTTACAGATCTCTGCCGAGGTGGACATGTGGATGATACGAAAGAAATAAATCCAGATGCATTCAAATTGGACCGCGTAGCTGGCGCATATTGGCGCGGAGATGAGAAAAATAAAATGCTCAT
>JBGQKV010000024.1:0-9253 GCA_041499755.1 Minisyncoccia bacterium | reverse complement strand
TATGTGCTTATGCCCGACAAAATTGAAAAGCTAGGTAAACTTAAAAAGTTATTAAATGTAATGAGTAAATATACCTTATCTTCTGATACAACATTCAAGAAAAATGATCTTGAAATAGCTGAAAAATTAATTTTTAATGCAAGAAAAGAAATAACGATTTTCAAGAAGACAAGCGAATACAAAAAATTAAAGGCTATATTCAAGAATACTAAACAAGATATTGTATTCATAAATGCATACGGCATTCATCATAGAGACTTTGATGAAATGTCGTATAGTATTGGTGGTCACCCCACCGCAACAATTTTACCTGTTTTATTAGCATTCAATGTAAAATATAAGAAAAACTATTTTTTACAAGCTTTGAAACTTGAAATAATCCTAGGTAAACTATTTAACCCAGAATTATATAACACAAAATATCACCCAACTACAATAATCGGGGCCTTAGGATCAACAGCTATTTCTGCCAAAATCTTAAACTTATCTCACAGGCAAACAATAAATGCTTTTGGTATAACATTTAGTTTTTTAAGTGGAATAAAAGGAAATTTTGGTTCAGATGCAAAAAGTTTACAAGTGGCGAGTGCTGTAGAACACGGTTTATTGTCAGCATTATTTTCCAACATGGGATTCACATCAAATATAGATTTACTGGATAAAACCGAAACATTGCAATTTTTTACAAATAAAAAAATTAAAGATAATGCTATAAAAAACCTTAAAAAACTATTAAGTAGCCGACTTTCTCTAAAAAATGAATTCCTGTTTAAAAAATATGATGTTTGTGGAAGTTTCCACGAAATTATTAACTTGGCATTAAAAGACAGGAAAAGATTATCTGGGAGACTATTAGATATTAAAGAAGTTATTTTACGTATTAATCCTGAGAGATTAAGAGACAAAAATATATTATTGCCAAAGAGTGCGGTAGAGAAAAAATTCTCACCACAATATCTTTACGCTTATACTTTTTTAGGAAATAATATAAAACAAATTACTACCTCAAAAGATATTTCTAAAGATGTCTTGAAATTTATGGGGAAAGTGAAAGTAATCCCGGATGTTAAAATGAGAAAGTGGCAATATAAAACTATACAAAAATAATATTAAAAGAACATGCTAAGCTAACTAATTTTTTTAAACTTAATTACATCACCTATTTTTGCCCCTATTAAGAAAGCGCCGTGTTCGCGGACTTTCCCCAACTCAAGAAGTCCAAAAGAGCTACCTGGAAAAATTACCCAACTACCAGTTTCTTGCGACATCATTCTATTACAGACAATAGCTTTAATATTGATTTTATTAACCTCAATTTCATAATAGTCATTTTCTTTCATGTTATCTAGATTTCCCGTAAATTTCATTATTCCGAAGTTATCAATATGAACAATTGTATAATCTACTATATTCAATCTCGCGATCTCTTCATAAGAAATTGAGATACCTAAATTTTTTATATTTTCTCCTTGTGCTATTTTTGCTATTGTTGGTGCAGTTACTAACTTCCCACTAAAAGACAAAAATTGCTTATTTAAATCAGTAAATAGCTTGGAGGCGTCATAAAGTTCCTTACAACCAAAATCTCTTGTGAGCCAATCAAATGCTCCTGTATTTCTTCCCATGAAAATAAAGTCCTTTTTTTCTGTTTTGCCGATAAAGGATTTTGGTCTTTCTTTTAAGGGATTAAAAATAACAGAAAAAAGAGTTCCTGAAGGATATATATCTGCCATTAATCTTAAGGCAAAATTACAATTAATTGCTGAGAACCTATAGACTGGGATAAATGGTTCTATTTGAATATCTTTATTGTCTCCAATTTCATTAATTATACTTGCTCTCAATTCATTAGCAGCAATATCAATGCAATCAGTTATGACTACTAAATGTTTTATTTTCATTATTTTTTTATTTCTTCAAGCGAGAAAAAATCAACTATTTTTAATACAACTTCTTGAAGAGATAAATTTGTGTTGTCGATAATTAAAGTTTGATTAGTTGGTGTTTTAGTGGAAAAATCTAATTCACCCATTTCTTTAGTTAATGCATTAATAGTGTTAGATTTGTTATATCTCCCTCTTTCCTTACTTAGTACCCGCTTTTCTTGTTCTTTTGGATCACAAATTAATTTAACATAACTAATGGCACCATTATTTTTTTGCATTAAACCATTTAATTTTTTATAGAAAGCGTGGGTGTCTTTAGTGTTAGGAAATCCAGTTGTCCAGATTAAACCAGAAGATTTCTGGGCTAATAACTCACCGACAATATCAAGACGTATTTTTCTTAATAAACGAAGAAAAGGCTGACTTTGAAAGATAAAAAAATTTTCAACTAAATCAATAGTCATGTGGTTGTGTAAAATTGGGTACCCTGTTTTTTTTGACAGTTCATTAGCTGTGGTTAATTTACCCACAGCCGTTGCCCCATAAATAACTATTAATTTCATAATTAAAAGCATTATATCATAAATTATTTATTAATGTCTATACTGCTGTTATTTCCTTTTTTGCATCTATCTTCATACTTTTAAAATGATTAGATAATGCTAAGATTCTTGAACATTATAAATGTTGACAATTAAGCTAAAATTTAGTATTATATCCTAGAACGAAGAAAAACCAATCGTTCCTTGAAAATTAAAATAATATGAAAAAATCACTATATACTGTAAAAGTTGATTCTGACATCACTTTAAAAATAAGGACTAGGGAAGAAGCACGGGACTTATTTACACTCGTAAAGCAAAATAAAGAGCATTTGCGACAATATCTTGATT
This sequence comes from Minisyncoccia bacterium, assembly GCA_041499755.1. Lineage (GTDB taxonomy): Bacteria > Patescibacteriota > Minisyncoccia > Phycocordibacterales > UBA9973 > UBA9973. The sequence continues at coordinate 6,474 of JBGQKV010000024.1, read as the reverse complement.
GGGTTGATAAAACTAAAAAAATTTCTAACTCAGAGGAATTTATAACCAAAATTCTCACAGGCTATAAAAATGGTACAGATTGCGATTTTGGAATTTACTACCAAAGGGTAATGGTTGGATCCGGTGGTTTTCACAAAATAGACCATAAAAACAAGAGCGCTGAGATTGGGTATTGGATTGCTAAAAATTTTGAGGGAAGGGGTATTGTTTCTAAGGTTGTGAAAAAATTAATTGAAGTCGGTAAGAAAAAATACAAACTTCACCGGATAGTAATCAGAATGGATACCAGAAACGAGAAGAGTCAGGCAATACCAAAAAGGCTTGGATTTACTTACGAAGGTACAATGCGAGACTCGCGATTAATCCATGGAAGATTTCATAGTAGCGAAATCTGGAGCTTGTTAGTTCAATATTAAAAACGGCATCAAAATTGATACCGTTTTTTTGTTTTACATAGTGTTGTGTTCCTGTAAGTTTATTGAAAAAACACGGAAAGTGTTATAATCAGAACTATGAAAAATAATAAAACAATAAAAAAAGAAGATTATAAATATGATCCCACTATACAGGTCGATAAGAATACAGTAAAAACCCCATTTGTTAGGCATTTTACTAGAACTGGCACAGCCTACTCATGCATTTATTCTGATAAAAAACAAGTTGCTCTGGTTGCAATATTTGATAAGCCTGAGTTATTAGACAATCTACATACCGTTACTGTAAGACTACATTCTTCTTGCGCCAATAGTGACATATTAGAAAGTTTTGACTGTGATTGTCGTAGTCAACTTTTGCGTTCAATTAATGTCTTAAGAGAGAAAAGAGGGGTACTCATTCATTTATTCCAGGAAGGGCGTGGTGCTGGTATTTTTGCAAAATTTTTGGGAATGTACACAATGCAATCCAGTAGTGTAAGCACTTATGGTGCTTACAAGAAATTGGCTTTGGATATTGATGGACGAACATATTCACTAGCTTTCAAGGTTTTACGAGATCTTGGAGTTAAAAAAATTTCCCTTTTGAGTAATAACTCAAAAAAAATTCAGGCTTTCCGGAAAAACGGTTTTTCCGTTGTTTCAGAACCTTTATTCGGCGAAGTTACCCCTCAGAATTTTAGTTATCTTTTTAGTAAATTTTCAGAAGGTCAGCATAAAATGCTGACACTCTTTCCAGAAGATGGGAACTATTTTTTCTGCAAAACAACTTCATTTGCTGATCCATTTCGTCGAACGTGGATAATTGATGGAGATGATACGCTGTGGGAAGATAACATCGTTTACATGAAAATAACCAACAATTTTATTAAACATTGTCTTATTTATACATCTAAAATCACAGAACAAGAAATACGTCAGATGATAGATGAAACGGAAGAAAAGACAATTAAAAAATATGGTTTTGGAGCACTCGGTTTCCAAAAATCTTTAGAAACTGTTTACAAACTTATCGTTGCAAAAGACAAAATAGTTCCTCGACCTACAAAAATATTAAATTCGGTTGTTCAGATCCTTAGAAATCAACCAGAAATTCTTACCGAAAATGTTGTTACGGTTTTATCTAAGTTAAAACAAAAGGGAGACGGACTTATTCTTTACACTCAAGGACCTTCTTCTATTCAATTTGAAAAAATTGTTCGCTCGGGTTTAGCAGAATATTTCCATGCACTTTGTGTTGTAAAATTCAAAGATAATAGTTCACTTAAAAAGTTGTTACGTGATTTTACTTTTAACTCTGGTAAATTTATTGTTGTTGGAAATAGCTTGCGGTCAGATATTGAACCAGCATTGCAAGCTAATTTAGATGCAGTTCACTTTAACAATCCTAATTCTTGGCATATTCAGAATATATCAAAGTTAGATAAATCTAAATATAAACAAATCCACAAACTAATAGAACTCCTTAAAATTAATATTTAAGGAAAATATTATTATTATATTTTAGTGCTTAATAATTTCAAAAACCATCTTGCCGTCCTTTACACCTACTCGACCAGTTCCCCCAATAGGGAAAGTAAACTGAGGGTATGTATGACCAAAATTTAGATTAGCAACGACTGGAATTCGTGAAAGTTCGGGATGATTCTTAACTATTCTAACTAAAATATCATCACTGATCTGGCTAGCTGAAGTAAATCTACCAATCAAAAGTGCTTTTGCTTTATTGAATCCTTTTTGATGTATTAAAGATTGAAGTAAGCGATCAAACGAACGAGGCTTAATTTCATTGTTCTCTTCTATTAAGATAATAGAATTTGATAAATTAGGAAAAAATTCTGTTCCAAAAAGCGTAGATAGAGAAGTTAAATGACCCCCGATTAATTTTCCTTCGGCATCTCCTTCATTAATAATTAGAGGTCCTGGATTTGGAAAAAATTTTCTTTTTTCTTGGTTAAGCCACCAAAAATCATCACTCCAAAAATTAGCTGGGTTAACTATAAAAGGTTCTTTAGAAAACAAGCAGGTTTTAAATTTCTCCAACATATATTCAGTACCTTTTTCCATCCCAAACGTCCCATAGAAAGGGCCGTAATATGTTACGATTCCAGTTTTAGCATAGATAGCATTTACCAACACAGTAATATCAGAAAATCCGCAAAAAATCTTTGAGTTATTTTTAAGTAAATTCCAATTTATTGATCTTAAGATTTGGGCGGTATTCATGCCTCCCATCCCAGATAAGATTATTTTAACTTCAGGATCTGCCAGTGCTTCGTTTAAATCTTCTATCCTAGCTGATACACTAGAAGTACCGAACTCATCATTGTCTTCCACATGTTTACCAAAAGAAATGTGTAAACCTAGATTTTCAAGATTTCTTTTGCAAATTTCACGTTGAGAGATAGATACACCTTTTAAGCTAAGTCCAAAAGATATTACTCTAACATGGTCTCCTTTTTTGAGACGCACTGGGAATCGTGGTTCCTTAATCATAGATAATTACATTATATCATAAAACTAAATAATCCCTTACTTTTTCAGGATATAGAATCAACTTGCCAGATAATATATCAGATACGTGAATCCACTCTGCAAAGCCATCTTTATCCAGGCGAGGAAATTTTTGATTTTCATAAAAATGCTTTTCTAAAATATCGCCCTTGTATAAAAATGTTATTTCGTGCATTTTTTTGCCTCTATATCCAAATATATTTTCTAAAACAGTCAGTTTTTTAAGATTTATAGCCGTAGCTCCCAGTTCCTCCTTGATTTCACGAACAACTGCTTGTTCTGACGTTTCCCGTGCTTCAATACCCCCACCAAAAGGCCGACAGAAAGCTTGATTTTTGATTGGGTCTGTTCCTTTTCCTACTAAAACTTTCCCCTCAAAAAGGAATATACATAAAGCATTCACTCTTATTTGATTCATATCTAAATAATAACATATGAAATTCTATTCACTACCTTCTGGCTTTCTAATTCCATGCACTTCTTCTACAAAGAAATTAACTCCATCTGAAATTATTTTAACATACCCGCCCTGCTTAAAAGATCCACCAGGCAATGCTTTTCTGTGTGCATAACCTATGTGTATAAGAAAATTTCTAATGCAACCAGCGTGGGTAACAACTAGAACATTTTTGTTTGGATATGAAACAGCTATTTCTCTTAATTGTTTTAAAAATCTATTTACAAGCTCTTCATCAGTTTCAACATCGGGTGCAAGCCTAAATGAACTATACTCATTACCTGACAAACCTTCACGTTCTTTTAATTTATCTTTTAGTGTTTCTCTAAATACATCAGAATGTTTTCCTTCAAAACTTCCGTGTGAACGCTCTCTTAGGAGTTTAGATGTTTGTATAGGAATTTCCCGCTCAAGTTTTATAATTTCTGCAGTCTTTATAGCCCGAGATAAATCAGAAGAAAAAATTGCATCAAATTCGATATCCTTAAATTTTTCACCTGTTTCTTTTACTTGTTTTATCCCTATTTCAGTTAGAAAAGATTCAGATTGACCTTGATTTATCTTTTTTACATTCCATTCTGTTTCTCCGTGACGAACAAAATAGAGAGTACAATAATTTTCTTTTTCCATATTTTAAAATTACGCGCTATCTACAACAGATTTTTTCCTATATAAAAAATATAAAACTATTGTCATATTTAGAATGAAATAAATGGCCCAGCCAGATTCTGCAAATGACCAATTCTTTACAGCTAAAACCAGGCAAACTCCTGACAGCCAGCCCAAAGACCACGCAAGCTTATCTTCTTGTCCTGGGTTTTTAGAGACATGCCTAAAATTAGGAATGGAAGCAAACAAGTCAGAAATTATAATTAACCCAAGAGCCAATAAAGGATTCCCAGTTATAATCCAAATCAAGATACTTACGATTGCACCTCCGAGGTAAGCTTTGTTCTGAAAATCCCAGTGGTTGTTTCCAAATTTTATCGAAAGAATCGCGACACACAGCTGAGATATAAAAAGCCATGCCGGCAGTAACAAAACTTGCCAGGGCGCGCCCCCAGCCCATGAGCTAAGAGTTGCAACAAGCGCTAAAATTGTCCAAGTCCACCAGGAAGCTGCAGATGGTCTTGTTTTGCCTTTGATAATAGAAATTAGATAGGGTACGAAAGCTATGGCAGAAACAATGGGTGCGGCAATGCCGAAAAAATTGCTTACTGAAAGATGCATGATTTTGTTATTATACCACTTCGTGATAATATTTCCACATGGTCAACAAGAATATCAGCGGAATTATCAACGAAAAAAGTATTACAAAGGCAGATATCGTGCTTGTGTCTGCGGCTTATGAAAAAACAGCCTCTTCCAGGCTCGGCACAGTGCGGGGCCCAAAAGCAATCATTGAAGCTTTAGATGAAAAGCTTGAATTTTTTGATAGAAAATTTAAAATTGAACCGAATAGCTATATTAAGATAGCGCATCAAAACCTAGGTAATTTAAACAAACTTACCCCAGAAATTGCCTTAAAAAAGATAAAAAAGAGTTGTGAAGAGTTGCTAAAAAAAGATAAGTTTATTTTTCTTTTAGGCGGCGAACACTCTGTATGTATCGGCCTTTTTCAAGCACTTGCGAAAAAATATAAAACGAGCGATGTGACAATACTGCAAATAGATGCGCATTGTGATTTGCGAGATAGCGACGTAGATTATAGCGAGCACCCATCAAATTTGGCCCATTCAGCTGTGATGCGCCGCGCTTCCGAGCTTGGCTTCCCTATCGTGCAGGTAGGTATCCGAACTTATTCAAAAGAAGAGTATGAATACTTCAGTACTCCAAAAAATAATGTAAAAGTGTTTGAATGGGGAAATAATAAAAAAATTCCAAAAGTTGAGGAAATTATAAAAAATATTAAAACAAAATATCTTTACATTACGATAGATGTGGATGGATTTGATCCGAGCTATATGCCCGGTACTGGCACACCCGTGCAAGGAGGGCTTGAATGGTGGTATGGAATTAATCTGATTGAAAAAGCAATCGCCAAGAAAAATCTAATCGGCGCAGATATAGTAGAAGTCTCACCACAGCGTGAAACAGTCGTCACTGAATATGGCGTAGCCCAGCTTGTTTACACTATAATTGCCAACAAATTTCAAAAATAATTTATTTGAAATACTCAGGAGTATTTACAGACATCCAATCTAGAAGCTCTCCCATCACATATGACGCTCCGGTAGTATTGGTCGAAGGTCCGGCTTCCATCATCACCGCAAAAGCGTATTTTGGATCTTGGTAAGGGAAAAAGCCGACTACCCAAGAATTCACCTTGTTTTTAGCGACGCCGAGCTGGGCAGTACCGGTCTTGGCAGCTACTTTTACATAAGGGACATTGAGCGCGGTCGAGGTACCTTCCGTCACAGAAAGCCTCATCCCTTCACGCACCACGGAAAAATAATCCGGGCTCAAATTAATCTTGGAATTTTTTGCCTCTTGTGCCGTATCACTCAAAACGAAATGCGGAGTGAGCATTGTCCCATTGTTGGCTATCGCTCCGATAGCGCGAACCATTTGAAGTGGCGTCACCTGAAAGCCGTATTGACCGATAGCCGTGTGGTAAGTATCTCCCACTCGCCAAGCGTCGCCTTTAAAATTTTTTGCTTTCCACTCTGGACTCGGAATCACTCCTACTGCCTCATCTGGCATATCCACGCCAGTTTTTTCTCCAAGGCCGAACATTCGCGAGTATTTTTCAATATTACTGATGCCAAGACCTTTTTGCCCCTCAAATCCCCCGCCGACTTCATAAAAATAAACGTCAGAAGATACTGAAAGGGCATGCCTCATATCCACCCAGCCATTTGCCCGCCAGTCCTTGAAAACACTTTTTTGATCGGGAAAATATGGATTGGGAATAGAGATCGAGCCGGTAGAAAGAATTTGTTTATAAGGATCAATGACTCCCTCTGCTAAGGCGCCAATAGCCACAATCGGTTTTTCAATAGATCCTGGGGTATAAAGCCCTGAAAGAGTCCTATCCATAAAGACTTTTCTTTTATCAGCAAGGTAGTT
>JBGQKV010000023.1:0-10687 GCA_041499755.1 Minisyncoccia bacterium | reverse complement strand
CAGAGGAATATTTAAAGATAACAAGACCCATATATAGTGGCTTGCCTACGAAAAGAGCTATTAGAATTGAAATGCTGAAATATAAAGCTAGGCTTATTCGTGAAAAACACCTGAAAAGAAATACTAAAAAAGAATTAATTTCTAACTGGAATAAACAACGAAGTCAGTATATTTAGGAGAAAATAACGAAAAGAAGTAAAAGATGGGAGGGTGTTGCTTGGACATGAGTATTTTAAAAGGCTCAGAGAGGGTGGTTTGGAATAATTGCTGTTTTTAAATTAAAGGGCTGTTAAAAATTTTTATTATTATTTTTAAACTTTTTGAAGACCAGCATTTCTTTGAAACTTATAAGTATCTCCGTGTTTAAGCAAACCCTTATAAGAATTCACCGTCTCCGGTTTAGGATATCCTTTTAACTTTTTTACAATCTTTCGCCTGGTTGTTGTTCTAATCTGCCGATGATATGGAAAGTGTACCCAGCCTAAGAAATCAACACCGGAAGCATATGTCTTAATATAAACTTTGTGTTCATGCAATTTTAATTTCAGTTTTTCGTTTAGAAACGCCTCTACCTTTTCAAGCAACTCTTCTAGTGATTTTTTACTGTCTGAAAGAATAGCAAAGTCATCAGCATAGCGAATATAATATTTTACTTTAAGCTCCTGTTTTACATACATATCAAATTCATGCATATACACATTTACTAAAAGCTGAGAAGTAAGATTGCCGAGCGGAAGACCTGTCCCCTCTTTTATCGTATGAAAACTTGAAACCACTTTTTTGATAAGCCATAACATTTCTGGGTCAACAATGTGTCTTTCCAGTATTTTATATAAAATCTCATGGTCAATGCTTGCGAAAAACTTTTTAATATCACACTTTAAAATATAACAAGTGCGAGTATTATTCTTTGATACCTTGCCGGCAAAGTGTTTAAAACGTTCCACTGCCCGATGTGTGCCTTTGTCTTTTCGGCACGAATAAGAATCGTAAATAAACCGCTGGTCAAAATACGGATACAATTCTTTATAAATAAGATGGTGGAGGAGCCGGTCCCGCACACTTGCCTTATGAATATTCCTAGGCTTTGGATCAGAAATGTTAAAGCTTGAATATCCGGCATGGTCATAAGTTCTTTTGTTGAGCGTCTCGTGCAACTCTGCAACATTGTCTGCGAGCTGTGCTTGAAATTTTATAACGTCTTTTTTATTGCGTTTGCCACGCAGAAATCGCTCCCAGGTTAGGAGAATATTTTCAATAGAAATGATAGAATCGTATTTATGAATAAACATACAAAATCGGCTACCCCCCCCCCTCACAAGCACCTTTGGTGCTCGTGAGGAGCAAAGAAGCATATAAGATATGGCACGACCATTTATTAAACGTAAATAGAGTTGATCGCTACACTATCGGCACAAAGATTGATGAGATTTTTATGTCTTTGCTGGAGGTCATATTTAGAGCCACTTTTGCCTATGACAAGTTTGAAAAACTCTCCCTTGTCTCTCAAGCAATCGGCAAAGCCGACATTTTAAAATTCTTTTTTCAAATTGGCTGGGAACATAAAGTGCTGAACCACGAGCTTTACGGCAAAATTATCCTTTACTTAGACGAGGTAGGCCGGATGCTCGGAGGGTGGAAAAAGAGCCTACAAGAGAAAACTCTCACCAACAAGTAGTGAGAGAAATCAAATGAGTCGCAGAAGCAAAGCAGGGAGTTGTCAGAATTCCAGTCATTCTCGAAGTTACCGAGGTTGAACTTCCAGTCACCGTCTGAGTTGTGGTTGAGGTTAGGCACCCTGTGGTTGCCATCGGAGTACCCACATGCAAAGTACAACACGTCTTCTATTCCACCAAGAACAGCACCAGCCATCCTCTGTATTTTACTCCGAGCCTTGACGCTCGCTGACGTATTGCACCGACTAATTTTATTTTTTCATAAAAGGAGACTCTCATCCACAAGGATTACCCAGCGGACATCTCGTCTATTCCTTTGACGAGAAATTGATAGCGTGAAGTCGTAACCGCACACCGATCGCATTCCTCTTTATATTATATATTAAAAATAAAAAAAAATACTCCTCGCTTTTTAGCAGAGGAGTATTAAGATTTAAGAATCAAAGTACCAACGTTATTTAAGGTACAAAGTGACTGAGGGCTGTCAGTCGCAGAAGCAAAGCAGGGAGTAGTCAGAATCCCAGGCACGCTCGAAGTAACCGAGGCCGAACTTCCAGTCACCGTCTGAGACGTGGCCGAGGCCAGGCACCCCGTGGCAGCCATCGGAGTCGGTCCAAAGCGCATCCTTTTCGTCAAAAGAAATATTCCATGAATTCAGCGGGAATTGTTCTTTTGCGAGCTCATAACAGAGCGATGCTCCGGCAGCGCCAAGCAGAATTGCTTTTTGGCTTTTCAAAAACTCCATGCAGTCCGTTGAGGTGACAGTTTCCTTGATGTTGAAAACTTTCACTTTCAGCTTCCTGCCCGGCTCGAGCTTGGTCGTAGCATTCTCGAAATTCTTGTCTGTGATGGCTTCATTGTAGTAATAGAACTCTTTCTTGTGTTCTTTACGAAATGAATCCAAACGGACACCATGCTTGTAATTCTCCGGCACGGTAATGTCAAAAGTTTTGACCAACTCAAAACGCTTATCAGCGATTGAGAGCTTGCTCATGTGGTCTTTAATTCCGGCTTTCAATTTACCCGGCTTTTCAATCACTTCCTGTGCTTCGCTTTTTGAGAAACCCAGTTCGTGTAAAACTTCATCATAGAAACGCTTTAATTGCCTTTCCTGATCTTCGGTCATCTTTTCAGATGTAATCTCTTGAGTTATCATCTTATTAAGTTTTAAATAGTGCCTACTCTTTATCCTTTTCGGCTTCCGGAATACTCAGACTTAGAGTCTTTTCTATGGGGTATTATATCATAATGAAGGGTATTTTGTCAATGTCTACGTGTCTATACGATATAGCTATAAGTCGTTAAGGGGGTGTTTGGTCATCTGTGACCTTAAATGTTCAGCGCTAGCCGCTAAGTAGATTGTAGTAGTCTTTATATCGCTATGCCCCATCATTTTCGATAAGCTAAATATGTCGCATCCGCCTTCCAACATAAGTGTGGCAAAGGTATGTCTAAGCTTATGACAACTAAATTTAATTCCCGATGCTTTTCTCATTTGTTTCACTAACCTTCTAAGACCATCATAGGTATACCCCATGTCACGATTTAGAGAACAAAAAAATTCAGAGCAAGTTTTATTTAATCTTTTTCTTTCATCTAAATACTTTTTTAATGTTTGTGCCAATGTATAGCTCATTGGAATAATGCGATCTTTATTTCCCTTCCCCTGCCTCACAAAAATGGTAAGGTTTTGTAAATCCACGTCTGTATATTTCAAATGAAGTAATTCATTCTTACGAAGCCCAGCGAATAAAAATGTTGAAAAAATGGCATGATTCCTATACCTTAAATATTTATAATCATAAGGATAGTTATATACTATCTCTAATAATTTAAGGGCGTCCTGTTTTGTTAGTTTTGGTGGCAAACTTTTTTCAACTTTCGGCTTTTCAATATCAGTGGTTGGATTCTTTTCTAAATAACCATTCTTAACACACCAAGCGAAAAATACTCGCAATGACATGCAAATAGTTATAAAAGAAATTGCTTTCCAATGCCTTTCAGTTCTGCCATACAATAAAAAATCCCGTACGTTCTGTTCTGTGACTTGATTAATTTGATTCACATTGGCAATACGACGATAATGATTTATGGCAACCTTATACCTAGCTATTGTCGGCTTTGTGAAGCCTTTAGTGTACGACGAATAATCATAAAACTTTGACGCTAAAATTTCTATGTCCATTTTAAAACAATTCTTATCTTTATGTAGTTTTTTACTTGAGCCGCTGGGATGACTTGCACATCCGACACTCGCTTTACGAAAGCGATACTCTACTACCTGAGTTACAGCGGCATATTTTTCTAACGAACCTAATGTACTCGGTGACCTGTTTTCTGAGAGAACTGGTCACGAAACGTTCTTTTTATACATTATAACTTATATTATAAAGCTATTCTTAATATAACACGTAGAACTGTTTATTACGAAAGACGTGCTCTACCAACTGAGCTAGGGTGGCTGATAAACCTGGTGCATCCTACCAAAACAGCTACGATGGCAAAAACCTAGAGCCGTTGATCGGGATTGAACCGATGACCTCGTTCTTACCAAGAACGTGCTCTACCAACTGAGCTACAACGGCATACGTAACGATTTCAACACAACTGAGTCCCGACGATTTTTACTGTCTGGATCCCGACTTTACGTCGGGACTACAACTACCTCTTGGATTAGTGCCCAAAAAAGCCCCTAGCAATCTTATCAGGAATGTGGATAAGTTCGCAATCTTTTAAATCCTTAAATAAATCGGTAGTCATAACATCATTTACCGATCCAGATGTGGCAACAATCCTTGAAACTCCAGCTTTTAGGAGTGTTTCCGGAGCGTCCGGAAAAGGAAAGAAGCTGTCCGAATAAGCTGTAGCAAGGTTTGTATCATGCCCTGCGTCTTTAGCGATTTTTAGCGCTAGATCCACTGCCCCCACTCTGTCTTGCCGGCCAACGGCATTGGCAATAAGCATGCCATCTTTTACCAATGAAATAGTATTGCTATTGCTAGTACAACCTATCGCCCAAGCGAGTATAATATCTTCATTTTTTATATTAGAACTTATGGAACCATATTTTTTTATCTCCTGATGTTTCAAGTCAAAAAGAAAAGTATAGTTTGGCTGTGAAAGCCACCCTCCACGGATTTGTCGGCGATAAATACTTTTATCAAGACTGTCTTTATTTAGTGAGTTAAGCGCAAGACAAGTCATAACAAAGCATCTATCGTTCTGGCGTTTTAAAATATTCATCGCTTCTTCACTTACAGCACTGCCAATGACGACATCAAGTGGCCGACGCTTCGCGCCTTCCAAATTGTAGCGCACGAGCATCTCCGCTTCTTCCTCGCCGATATCAAAGTTGAGCATCACCGTACCTCCAAAGATTGATCGACGGTTACCATCAATTAACTTCTCTATTACTTCTTTTTTAGTCTCTCCAAAAGACGCCCCGCAGGCATTACCATGTTTTAGTGCCACTCCAGCAAAAGGAATTTTTCCAAAATTTAAATCCATTCCCGCGACGATATGCGTGAGGCTCTGAAGCGCCCGGTCAGTATCGGTAATATTTATAAAGCTCGGGTTCCCAGCGTGGATTTTAAAATTTGAAAGTGCTAGCGGATCTTTTGTTTTAGTCTTATACCAACCAGCAGGTATTTGATAAGCATTCTCGCCGTAGCGAAGTGCCATAACATGTTCCCCTGTTATACCATCAAAGTGATTTTTGCTATGATACTTTGCGCTAAGTAATCTATACTTTGCCACAATATAATCTGCTTTAGCGGCAAGCATCCGCACAAATTTTTCGCGTTCCGGCTCGCCACCTTCCATCCAGTCCATTACTTTTTTACGGTCCATTGGATCACAAATGACAATGCGCCTGCCTTTTGCGCCAGAAGAAAGCATCGTCGGACCACCAATATCTGTCTTGGCGATTACTTCTGCTTCAGTAACGTTTGACATATTAATAGTATCTTCAAGTGGATATAAATCCACACACAATAAATCAATAAAAGGAATTTTTAACGCTTCAAGTTCTTTCATTTCAGTGTTCGGGTCAGCCAGAAGCCCGGCGTGAATTTCGCGCGCGAGGGTGACGACTTTGTGCCCCAAAATTGCACCGCCACCGACAAGAGTGGCTATATTTATATTTTTCACTCCCTCTTTAGTTAAAAAATCCGACGTACCACCGGATGCATAAATAACATAACCCCTATTAATTAAAAAATTCGCGAATTCCGCGATATCATCTTTATGAAATACAGAAATAAGCGCAGTCTTTTTCTGCATTAAGATGCCATTTTTTTATTAATGTCAGCACCGTCTAAATTTTTTCTTATTTGTATTTCCTTATTCTGCGCTCTTATTAATTCTTCCTGTGCTTTCTGTTTCACTTCTTCACTAAAACCGCTGGTTTCCGCAATGCTTAAAATTCTTTTAGCATCTTCAATATTAAGTTTCGCTTTTTTTAAATCTTCATCTGTATAATTTTCTACCTTTTTTGGGGTAGCTGATCGAACATATTTCCCAGTAAATGATTCTCTTGGTGCTATGGACATAGATAAAATAATGATTAAATCTTATAATGCTCAATTATAGCACAAATCCTGTCAAATGCTACCTAGGACTTTGGGCCGTAAGTTATAACGATCTGGTCTTTGTCTTTAAGGATTGTATTCTCGAATGTGTCCACTTTTACCCCATTTACTGTCATAGTTATGACACGGTTTGCGTCAGCAGTATAATCAAGAATTTTGATATTAGAGAAATCCTTACCCCAGACTGCAAAGAAATCTCCAAGGGTAAAATCTTTTTCTACTGGGGATTCTACGTGAATAGTGCCAGTGTCATCGTGAGTATGAAGAGGATGCATACAAATATCTGTGATACCGATATTTGCCGGGATTACTTCTTTCTTGCCATTTAGGACAATGCTCAACATTGGGTGAATGTGGAATTGGGTTGCCATATCCGTAGTACAAGAAAGCGCAGTGGCTCGGCTAGGCAAAGCTTCCTCTTTCGCTATTTTTGCTTTGTTAAAAGCACCCCCCGCCCAGATTAAAAGGACGATCAGTAAAATCGTGCCGATACCTACCCAAAAACCAAACCCTAATTTAAAATTTTTCATAGTTGTATTATAGCAACAAACGAGGGGCAGAAACAAATTTATTTGTTTAATGTCTGAGTGCTGTTGCTATATGGTAATCCACATATCAGGTTAACAAAATCATAATAACGGCAAGCGCTGCCATGCCAAAATCCTCAATCAAAGTTATTTTTGTGAGCGGCACTTTCAAAAAAGTGCCGAGGCAGGCGCACATAAACGGCTCACGCTTAGCAATTTTAATCCCTACTCCGAGGCCACTAAAGCCCATCACAATAGCCTCGATGATAAGAAGCGGCACAGATAAAGGAATAATTATCATTGCTAAACCAAAGAAAAGTTCAATAAAAGGATAAAGATAACCGTAAGTAGGCACTTTCTGCGCAAGAAGGTCATAAGTGCTGTACCCTTCTTTAAAACCTTGGAGGTCCATAAGTTTAAAAAGAGAAAAGGTAAGAAAAAATCCAATCATAAAATATGAAATAGTTTTTTCTATGGAATATGAGCTGAGATTATTATCTCTAATAGATAAAAATATTGTCGTGAGTAGAATCACCCCAATAACAATAATGAGAGGAAGATAACTTTTCCAAGTCAATTTTCCCAAACCTTTGTCTTCAGTTGTATGCACTTTGAGTGACTTATCATTTTTAAGCACAAGCGCCATGCCACACTTCGGGCAATTCCCCGGGCTTTCTCGCACTATTTCCGGATGCATCGGGCAAGTGTACATAATTAAATAATTTCTCCGTTCTTCTCTTTTGATATTTTTATTATATCACGAAAGTACTGCTTTTGCTTTAAAAAATAGTATAATACAATATCAATGAAAAACAATAACGGTAGGAAAAAAATCGCATACTCTGTCTCAGCTATACTAATCTTTTTTGTTGGCCTTCTTTCTGGCTGGCTAATACATAAGAGTAACTACATAGAGCCACCATTTCTCATCAGGGAAACTTCTACCAACTATAAACTGGTCAAACCAGTATTATTGCTGAAAGTCCCAGAAGATGAATCCACTCCGGAATTACAATCTCTAAAAAAGATAGTTACTGATTATGTGAACAGCGCCATTCATAATGATAAAGCAAATGACATTTCAATATATTATCGAGATATGACCACTGACCGATGGATAGGAGTAAATGTTAATGACACTTATGCTGCCGCCAGCATGCTGAAAGTAGGAACCTTGATTTCATTCTATAGAGAATATCAGGACAACCCCGAATTAATCCAAAAAAGAACTACGGTGCCAGAGCAAGACGTCGGGAATGACAAGCAAGATTTTTTCCCGCCGACCCACCATACCGACATAGGCAAGTCATACACAGCGGGAGAATTAATCTCTTATATGATAATAGACTCAGACAACAACTCTCTCGAAGCGATCAACTCGCTAATTGGAACGAAAATCATCGGGCAAACTTATAGTGACTTGAAGATACCCATACCCGCCACCAAAGAAGAAGCTGAGGGAGATAATTTTACCGTAGGAATGGTCTCTCGTCTTTTCCGGGCGCTTTTTAATGGTACTTATATTTCTCCCTTCCTTTCAGAAAAAGCGCTGGATTTATTATCCAAAACAAATTATACAGATGGAATTGTTTCTGGGGTCGCAAAAGGAATCACGGTGGCGCACAAATTTGGAGAGCATACTACAAATATCATCAATCCAGATTTTCCAGAGTTAAGCAAAACAGTCCATGAGTTGCATGATTGTGGCATTGTCTATGTTCCTGGTAAACCTTATTTAATATGCGTCATGACTAAAGGGAAGGAATTCACCGACTTGCAAAAGATCGTAAGCGATATCTCAAGTATAATTTGGAAAGAAACAGTGGCAATATAAAGAACCTTATAGGAAAAAATTTTTATATGCGCGAGCTAGTGAACGATGTTGGAACTGCTATTCGTAACCACAAGGGCTATATTTATATACCTAACTTACGGGAACACCGCCCCTAATAACATCCTTTCTAGTTTTTGTTAGATAAATAACCGTGCATAGAATAGCTAAAAGGAAAATTATACTGGTTGTGGTTGTACCCAATCCAAGTCCACCATCATCGTGAGATTGTGATAGATAATCACCTATTGAAGCTCCCAAAGGACGAGTGAGGATATAAGCAATCCAGAAAGCCCAAACAGCATTTAACTTAAACTTTTTATGGGCAAAATACACTACTGCTATGGCTCCAGCGAAGATTATACCTGACAATAAATATCCAAAGTTCATTTTTTCAGCTATTAGGTCTCCTGATGCAGTTCCTAAAGCAAAAGTAAAAAGAATCGCTATCCAGTAAAATGCCTCTCGTTTTGTCGTGGTTATGGAGTGAATAGATAAAGTTTTTTCTTTTACATACCAAACAGTAAAAGTAATTGCCAAAGCTATGGCAAATATAATTGTAGTAGTAATAAGGGAAACTCCTAAATTGTCAGTAAGGTTATCTGTAATTAAAGTACCAACAACACTGATGAGAACTACAGCTAGCCAATAGATACTCGGAATGTATTTTTTTGACCTTACTTGATAGATGAGTGCGACAATAAGCAAGATACCCATAATCACACTTGTGCCAGTAAGACCAAGATTGAGATTTGTATTTAGAAAATCAGCAAAGGTTTCGCCAACAGTAGTGCAAAGGATTTTAATAATCCAAAAATACAGAGTGATTTCTGGGACTTTGTTTAACATTTGTCTCATTATGCTTTGTGTGTTTGTTTCCATTTTTTTATTATAGCAGTTCCAAAGTCCAATCACTATACAGAAAAACACCTATACAAAAAGGTGTTTTTCATATGCGCGACTTAGTGGACGACGTTAGAACTGCGTTTTCTGTGTTAAATGATACACAAATATACATTCCTGCTTAACATAGAGTTATATTTTATTTATTATCTCGGCTTAAACAATACTGATATGCATTTTCTTGATTTTGATATTCATCGCAACCCTCTATGAATGAATCGGAGTTGCCTCCACAGTCTTTTCCTTCAGCTCCCCACTCAAAACCTGCGAAGTGTCCCGAACCGTCATCATAAGGATTTTGAGGTTCAAGACTAGTACAGTCGGGCTTATCGGTAACCCCCGATGTTTCTACTTTATAACCATAATCTTCTTCTATCTTTTTGGACGTAAAATGATTGTATGCCCACGCAATTAAAATAATTACAAAAATAATACCAACCCAACTTATCCCACCTCCACCACCTCCTCCTGTTAGTCCCTTAACTGCCATAGCATCTTCTGCATCTAAACCTTCGGTGTCCATAATGTCCTGCACTTCTTTTGCTTCCTCATAATCTAAATTATGATCCTCCATTAGACCTGCAGTTTCCTCATCAAAGTCATTTTCATCTTCCATGTAATTTTATTTAAATAACCAATTAAATATTTTTTGATACCAATGTAATTTAGGTACTGGTACTGGAGTAATTTGAGGAGTAGCCTCTTCTTTTGGTTCAACTTTAACTACAGCAGGTGTTTTTATTTCTTTTTTAATTTGAGGTTCTATTTTCTTTAAAACTGGCTTTGGCTTATCTGGAACTTTTATTGGTATTGGAGTTGAAACTGGAGTGGGAGTATTTTTTTTATTTAATTCGTTTATGGCAATTAATTGCTCAAGTGTTAGACCTCCAGAATCATCTTTAATTTCTAACGAGAAACTAGAATCAACCTTTTCTTTATGTGTAATATCACAAGTTTCGTCATCATCTTGTAAAACGATTTTATCCCAAGTATCTAGGTCAAAATCAGTTCCTAAATTTACAACTATCTGATGATTCAAATATCTTTTAAATGAGGATGCATAACAACCAGAATTATATTCAATTGAATAATAACTATAATCATAATCACTTTTTATAATTGCTTTTTTATTATCTGTATCTAATTCTTTTACTGTGAAAT
>JBGQKV010000022.1:0-11314 GCA_041499755.1 Minisyncoccia bacterium | reverse complement strand
GTGCCTATCAGTCTCCTTTCAAAGCAGACCATCGGCGCAACGCTTGGCGCCTCCGCCGTTGCCGCCGGAGTGAAGGCCGGCATAATAGGTTTTTTAATTATCGCCTTATTCCTAATTCTCTGGTATCGTTTGCCGGGAATCATTGCAGTGCTTTCGCTTAGTATTTATGTTTCCATAATGCTGGCGCTATTTAAATTAATGCCGGTCACTCTCACGGCCGCCGGTATTGCTGGATTTATTATTTCTATCGGCATTGCGGTGGACGCGAATGTGCTCATCTTTGAACGGGTAAAAGAAGAGCTCCGTCTTGGTCGGAAGGTAATTGACGCGGTTTCTATCGGCTTTTCACACGCCTGGTTTTCTATTCGCGATTCAAATACCTCTACCATCATCACCGCGGTTATTTTATTTTGGTTTGGCACATCACTCATAAAGGGTTTTGCGCTAACACTCGGTATGGGAGTGCTAGTGTCAATGCTCTCCGCCATCACCATCAGTCGGGCATTCCTCCGAGCGATTGATTTTGTCGGAGAGAGTAAAGTCGCCAGATTTTTATTTAGTTCCGGCATAAGCAAATAAAAAATATGTTTATCATAAAATATAAAAAAATATTCATTACTCTCTCCATTGGATTGGTAATTCTTTCGTTGATAGCCCTCTTTACCCTGGGTCTTAATTTTGGTATTGATTTCAAAGGCGGAGCTCTAATGGAAGTTTCTTATCAAAATTCTCGGCCTTCCATAGATGATTTAAATAAAGCAATTGCACCTTTAAACCTCGGTACCGCGCTTATCCAGCCGACGGGAGACTCGGGCTATATTATAAAGACTAAAGATATAACTGATGCTGAACACACCTCTTTGCTAAAAGTACTTTCCGAGGATGGTAAGGCGACTTTGGAAGAAAAAAGTTTTACTTCGATCGGGCCGTCTGTTGGGCATGAACTTACAAAAAAAGCTATCATCGCCCTTATTCTAGTTTCACTCGGGATTATCCTATTTATTGCTTATGCTTTCCGTAAAGTTTCGCGACCCGTCTCTTCTTGGAGGTATGGCTTTATCGCCATTGTCACCCTGCTTCACGATGTGGCAATTCCGGTAGGACTCTTCACCATAATGAGCAAATACTACGCGGCAGAAGTGGATACTTTGTTCGTGGTTGCCGTGCTCACCATCCTCGGTCTTTCTGTTTCGGACACCATTGTCGTGTTTGATCGAATCCGAGAGAATTTAAAGAATCGTCTTTCGCAAGATTTCAATGAAACGGTGGGTAAAAGCTTGGAGCAAGTGTATCCGCGTTCTATCAATACATCGCTCACCGTCATTTTGGTTTTGCTCGCTTTGTTTTTCTTCGGACCATCGGCTACAAAGTATTTTGCTCTTATGCTCACTGCAGGTATGTTTTTCGGGACTTATTCCTCAATATTCCTTGCTTCACCACTCCTAGTATGGGTGGAGGAAATGCAGGCCAAAAAATCTAAAAAATAATTTTGTGTTATTATTAATTTAATAAAATATATATGATGTACATTTGGATAATTTTAGGTGTTATAGTTTTATGGGCAATTATTGCTTTTAATAGCTTTGTTTCTTTGCGAAATAGGGCAAAAGAGGCCTGGGCGGATATTGAGGTCCAGCTCAAGCGCCGGTATGATCTTATTCCTAATTTGGTAAATACTGTAAAAGGCTACGCTTCTCATGAATCTCAGGCATTTGAGAAAGTCTCTCAGGCCCGTTCACAAGCTATGCAAGCATCTACGCCAGCGCAAAAAGGTCAAGCTGAAAACATGCTCAGTGGTACTTTAAAATCTCTCTTTGCTATTTCCGAGGCGTACCCTGAATTAAAAGCGAATGTGAATTTCCTAGAACTTCAGCGTGAGCTTTCAGACACAGAAAATAAAATTCAAGCTGCCCGCCGATTTTACAATGGCAATGTCCGCGACCTAAATACCAAAGTAGAATCTTTCCCTGGCAATGTCATCGCCGGAGCATTTCATTTCTCTAAAATGGAATTCTTTGATCTGCCGGACAATGACGCTGCGCAAAGTCCTGTGGAAGTGAAGTTTTAATTTATGCAAAACAAATTTTTCAATTCAAAACTAAATACAGTACTATTATTTATTCTTATTATTTTGATGGTGATTGCTATTAAGATAATGTTGAAAGATAAAAATACATATTTCCCAGAGTTTCAAAGTAAAAAAGCTGAGTTGCCCGTTATTGATAATAGTATGCCACCAGTTGCAAACAGTAATCAGATTTTAGGCAACAAGGAGGATCTTATTTCATTTTCTATTTGGCCAGGCTCAAAGGTGCATGGGGTGGTTTCTTATCGGGGCAAAATCAGTGGAGGATATTTCTTTGAAGCGAATATTTTAGTGAATGTTTTAGATGCAAAAAAGAAACTTCTAAGAGCTGGACACGGTATGGCCACATCTGATTGGATGACCTCGGGGCCGGTGGATTTTGAGGGAAATATTGATTTTTCAGGGTTGCCGAAAGGTCCTGCTTACATAGAAATACATAATGACAACGCTTCTGGTCTTCCGGAGCATGATAAATCTATCCTCATTCCTGTTGTGATAGAATAGGGGGATGGCGACGATTTATACGGAGCAATCTAAAAATATGAGGCGGACGTGGGTGCTTATGGCCTCGTTTTTTATCTTGATTATCGGGCTTGGGTATATATTTTCTTATGTTTATAATGCTCCGTATATACTTTATGGCGCAGTGGTTTTCAGTGTCGTGATGAACATAGTAAGCTATTGGAATTCTGATAAGATTGCTCTCTCGCTTTCTCGTGCGGTTCCCGCATACCCAAATCAATATATTGAGCTTCACAGAGTTGTGGAAAACTTGGCTATTACTGCCGGCCTTCCAAAACCAAAAGTTTATATTATAAATGATCCGGCGCCAAATGCTTTTGCTACCGGCCGAAATAAAGAGCACGCGGCTGTAGCAGTGACGACCGGGCTGCTCCAAATTATGGATAAAAACGAATTGGAAGGAGTGCTAGCACACGAGCTTTCTCATATCGGGAATAAAGATATTTTAGTTTCCACTATTGCTGTCGTGCTGGCTGGTTTTATTTCTATACTCTCGCATATTTTTCTGCGAGGCAGACTATTTGCCGGCAGTCGGGATGACAGGGAAGGCGGAAACATTTTGGCGATAATCGGCATCGTTCTTGCAATTCTGGCGCCGATTTTTGCCACTTTGGTACAGCTGGCAATTTCCAGAAAGCGCGAATACTTGGCCGATTCTTCCGGAGCGCTACTGACCCGCTATCCCGAAGGGCTCGCAAGTGCCCTCCAGAAAATATCTCAATATTCACGCCCGATGCAGACCGCGAATAATGCCACCGCGCATCTTTTTATAGCAAACCCTTTTGGCGGAGTAGGAAAAAAAGTATCCAATCTTTTTTCCACGCATCCGCCAATTGAAGAGAGAATAAAAATTCTCCGCGGTTTGGCTAAATGAAATATTTATTTTACACAACTTCACAATCAGCTTGGGATGGACTCTATAATACAATGCAGTCCGCTGAAACATCCATCTACCTAGAGATGTATATTTTTGTGGATGACACGAAACAAGCAAGCGATTTTATTACTTTACTTTCCGATAAAGCTAAAAATGGGGTGCGGGTGCGCATCGTACTTGACTGGTTTGGCAGCTTCAGTCTCTCGAACGAAGCTCAGAAAAAACTGCGTGCCGCTGGTGTAGAGCTTCTATTTTTTCGGAAGTTTTTTAGAAGGTTGCATCACAAGGTTGTGATTGTGGATGAAAAGGTTGGGTTTTTAGGCGGAGTAAATATACATAGATCGGCTCGCATGTGGGATGATCTATTGGTTCGCCTAGAAGGCCCGATTGTGAACTCTCTTATTAAATCCTTTCATCGTATTTACAAATTATGCGGAGGAAAAGATCCACAGATCACTTATCATAAACAGAAAGTGATTTTAGGACGGGCTCGTATTTGGATTTTAGAGCACATACCGTTTATTAGAAAGCCACGCTTGCGTGATGCTTATACGGAAGCAATTATAAGCTCCAAACAGAGAGTCGTTATAGTTACGCCATACTTTACTCCAAATAAATGGCTTATACAATTACTTCGCGATACAGTAAATCGTGGTATTAAAATAGAAGTGATTGTTCCAGCCAGGACTGATATTGCCTTCCTCTCTAGAGCCAATCGCAGATATATGAATATGCTCTCCGAAGACGGCATTATTTTTTATTTATTACCGCGGATGAATCACGCTAAACTACTCTTAGTAGATGAGTCATTGGCGCTTTTAGGCTCTGCTAATATTGACGCTCTTTCTTTTGATTTTAATACGGAAGTCGGCATTTTCCTAAATGATCAAAAAATGCTTGCTGATATCGAAGTTATTGTGGATAGCTGGAAAGCAAAAGCAAACCCGCTCAAAGTACCTTTATATGTGTCTTTGATCGATCGACTTCTTTCAATTCTCGTGCGCATACTTCAGCCGTTTTTGTAATTGATCCCGTTAGAGATTTATTTTTAAAAAACCTAGAAACAATATGTAATTTTTATCTCTAACGGGATTGATTTTGATTCCCACTTGAAGTAATATGCGGAGTATGGAGGCGTCGGATAGCGGTTTATTCCACTACCTTGGAAAGGTAGCATACCGAAAGGTATCGTGAGTTCGAATCTCACCGCCTCCGCAAAGTTTGTAGTATAATAAATCTGTGACAAAAGAAATTTTTGTAGTGATAGCGTCTATCCTTGCGTTCGTTGGCAACATCCCATATTTACGCGATGTGGTAAAAAGGAGAGTTAAACCGCATCCATATACTTGGTTTATATGGACGATAGTTTCTTGTGTGGTATTTTTGGGGCAAGTAGTAAAAGGGGCGGGGATAGCGGCGATACCTACTGCTGTTTCAGAAGTTTTTACCATAATTATCTTTTTTCTTTCCTTAAAATACGGTTTTAAAAATCCTCCAAAAATAGATAAATTTTTCCTAGTCTTTGCTCTTGTAGGTCTAATTCCTTGGCTTATAACCAAAGATCCGACGGTGTCAGTTGTGACGGTAGTGTCTATTGATTTAATTGCATTTATTCCAACTCTGCGTAAAACTTATTGTCATCCAAAAAGCGAAACGTATCTTCTTTATGGCAGTAATGTATTAAGGCATTCTTTAATACTTGCATCCCTAGGCGCTTACAATGTGGCCACTATGCTTCACTCCATATCAATGATAATCACAAATTCTATAATGGTGATTTTTATCAAAACTTGTAAAGAGAAAGTTGAGAAAGCAAGGATCTAACTGGCCAACCAGCCACCATCTACATAAAAAGTAGCGCCGGTGATGTAGCTTGCTTCTTCAGATGCGAGGAAGACGACCATTGCCGAGACCTCCTCAGGTTTGCCGATTCTTTTGAGGGGGACTCTGGCGTTCAAGAATGATTGCATATCTTCCGGAGTCATTCTGCCTTTTCGGCTCATGGGTGTATCAATGGCTCCAGGAGCCACAGCATTTACATTAATACCAAGGGAGGCCCATTCTACAGCCATACTTTCTGTCATAGCAATAATGCCGCCCTTTGAAGCACTGTAGTGTACGCCTCCGTATATGCCGACACCCACTCCGCCCGATGCGATAGAAGTAATATTTATTATTCGCCCCCATTTATTTCTTGCCATTTCTTTGGCGGCTCTCTGCGCGCAGACAAATTCGCCTTTAAGGTTTATGTTGATTGTGTTATCCCATTCTTCTTCTGTTAATTCCAAGGCTGGCTTCGGCATGTAAACTCCCGCATTATTTACTAAAATATCTAGCCGGCCGAATTGTTTTATAATTTCATCAAAAACCTCGTCCACTTTCTTTTTATTTGAGACATCTAATTTCATACACACTGCTTCTCCACCTTTAGCTATTATTTCTTCTACAACCATAGAGCATTCATTTGCATCTATATCTGTCACGATGACTTTTGCGCCTTGTTCGGCGAGCGCCAAGGCATGCGCGCGTCCCATCCCGCGTCTGCCCCCAGTGACCAATGCGATTTTGTTGGTGAGTTTAAACATATAAATTAAATTTTCCTAAAAGGTTATTACCAAGGTTCGTCGCTCATTTTTCCTTGAATCATTGCACGGAGAGTCTTGACCGAAAGGTAGGTGGCGAAGAAAAATATCAAAGCGAGGATTTGATTTACCCAAAAGAAATTTACATTTATTGGGTTGGTGGAAGGGAGGTTGTGATACGCATAATAAGCGTAATACTCAAACATAATAAATGCGCACATTGGTATTATAGATCCTATTATAAAAACCCATTTTGAAAGTGGATTGAGAAGTCCCCCTACTATCACTAATACAAGAACTGCAAAGAGGGTAATAGGTAAGGGTAGATTTATCAGGTGACTGAAAAAGGGAAATGTAGCTATCATGATAATACCAGCGATAATAAAAATAATACGAACCAAACGTCCATAATAATGCCCATGATAATTTACCTTGTTTTCTTGATTTTGTTCCATCCCTTAATTATACCAAAACCGCCTATTTTTATCACGCAAGTTGAAAAAAGGCCAAAATATGATAAAGTAGGTTAATTGTCGGCGTAGCTGTTTTGGTAGGTATCGTAAGTATTTGTCGGCGTAGCTCAGTTGGTAGAGCGGAGGACTCATAAGCCTCAGGTCACAGGTTCAATCCCTGTCGCCGACACAAGAGAATTTGCAGATTTTGTAAATTTTCTAAAATTGCGGGCGTAGCTCAGCTGGTTAGAGCGCTTCCCTGTCACGGAAGAGGTCGCCGGTTCAAATCCGGTCGCTCGCGCATCATCGGACGAATGGAGGCGAAAGCCTCCTTTTGTCGTTGTGGGCTATGATTATTTTCCAGTTCTAACCAATTTATTTTCTTATTTATCAAATTTTTCTTTAATATGATTGGTTTTAGCCATTCATTCGGTAAAATAAGGATTTTTTGGTCTTTCAATGTGTAGTTCTGACCGAGTGCAGATAGTAATTCTCTTTTTACTTGAATATCTCCAGTTTCAAATTTATATCTAGCATAACAAGCGAACTTAAAAGTTTTTTCTGTTAGGTCAATCCAAACCTTAGCCCTGTTTTCAGTTGTTCTTAATTTTTCTGTAAGGATAGTTATTTGGTCCTGTAGTGTTTTCTTTTCTTTTATATACTCTGTATCGTTTATAAGCTCCCTATATCGCATTTTTGTAAGGTTATCTAGTTCTCTCTGAGTATCAACTAGGGTTTTGTGTTGAGCGTCATAAACTTTAGTTCGCTCCTCTATCTCTTTATTATTGCTCTCTTGTAAGATATTAAGCGCCCAATCTTTGAAGATGGGGTGTATTTCTATTTTAGCAATTTCGGTGTTTATTTGTATTTCTAGTTCTTCTTTAGATAGATATGTTTTTTGGGTGCATGATACACCTAATTTCCTTCGTGTGCAGTAATAGTAAGTAAATGTTTTTAACTCCCCAGTTGTTTTAATGATTTTTGTTCTTTCTATTGCTGTAATAGCAGAGCCACATTCACCACATCTAATAATTCCAGTAAAAGGGAAGTCGTGAGTTTTGGGACGAGGTCTGCCTTCTCTGCCGAGCAGTATTTGTACTCGGTCAAATTCTTCTAAAGTAATCATCGGTTCGTGTATACCTTTTTCTATTTTTCCTTGATAGTTATAAAACCCAGCATAAAAAATATTAGAAAATAAATCATATAGTGTGGTTTTACCAATAGGGTTTCCACCCTTGCGTTTTGTTTTTCTTGTACGCATACCCCATTCATTGTTCATAATTTCAAGAATTTTGGGTGGAGGATAATTACCAGTGAGCATCATATCAAAAGCTTTTCTAATAAGAGGGAATCGTTCGGGGTCTATTTTAATATAATTTTCTCCACGAGTTTCAAATTTTGAATTGAGATAGCCAAGAGGAGCTAATATAGGAGCATTTCCTTTTGTGATTTTACTATCAATTCCTCTCTTTACTCCCTTTTTAAGGTCCAATATAAATTGGTTAGCTGATCCGCTCTCAACACTTAAAAGGAGAGCATTGTCGTCTGGCTTGTATTCTCGATTGATAGTTTTAATTGACTGAATTATTTCTTTTTGGAGCATCCATTGTATTTTTCCGCTATCTACGGGATTCCTTGAGAGACGATTAATTTCCCAACATAAAATTCCATTAGCTTCTCCATCTTCAATTCTTTTGAGCATATTATCAAACACGGGTCTGCAATATGGATTCTTTGCGGATTTTGCCTCAGAAAGTATTTCTACAATATCAAGATGAAGTTCTTCAGCCATTTTGGTAATTCTGTCTGTTTGGTCTCCAATAGACTGGACCTGTCGGTCTTCGCCTTCGGAAGATTTTCTCGCATAAAGAAAGTATTTAATTTTTGTTTCATTATTTTTCATATTTTCCTGTATAGACACAAAGAGGGACAACGATGCGACTCTTTGTTGCTACACATCAAGTCTCGTTGCCCCTCTTCAGGTTCAAAATTTATGTCGCTTTTTAACTTGATATGTAGCTTATTCATTGTACCATATTACCCTTTAATTCCAGTCATTTCTATCATACCCTTGTACCTTCTACTTCGGTATTCAAGGTTTAGGCAAGTCCTACAGCCGAATATGCTTGTTATTGGATGCACATACAGCATTCCTGCCCGTCTTCCACATAATGGGCAAACAAACCAATATCGGATACCATTTCTATGAGTAGAAGATGTTCCGATTTGTATATCTAGGTTCTGATGTTGTAGTTCAACCCTAAGTAATGCCTCTTTTAGTTTTGTCTTTGCATTCGTAATAAATGTCTTAATAGACACCTTTTGGCAGTTTTCAACAAGAACCTTTTTTCCTAAATCATTGAGCTTTAATGTTTTCATCTTTGTTTACATTTACTTGCTGGTTATTTGATATAAAGGCAGTATTTGTTTTTATATTCATTTCAATAGTCGGGGCTTTGAATTGTTTGAGCGCAACAAGAGCATTCAAGAATTGCCTGTTTGCCCTATCAATCTGAAGGCTAAGCATGGTAAAATATTTTGTTTTATTTTCGTTGATTGTTGTACCTCCATCCCCAAGATTGTCGTTGAGTCTCCGTGAATTATCTATAATCCGTATAAAAGCGTTTGCGATAATTTCCACCAACGCTTTTTCAGCAACAGTAGTGCAGTTGTAGTCTTTGATTAGCTGATCGCTGAACTCTTTCGCCATACCCCGATATTCATTGCGAAATGAACTCATAAGACCCCAATGGGTATCAGTCTCTAATGCCATCATCACCTCTGTAACCTTTGTGTCTGATATTTCTCTTGCTTCCTTTACCTCTTCTTTGTTTCCACTGAGTAATTTTGGCAAAATATCACCGAGTTTTTCAAGATTATAATTTAAATCTCCCTCCGCTCTAAAAATTTTCAAAACATTTTTCTTTGTCTCTTCAAGTGTATATTTTTTTATTTCTTTTTTGTTTTCCAAGAGTTTCCAATAATTACTTATAATTTGTTATTTATCATACATAAACATACATTTCTATTTTGTCTTTATAATTCAATGCGTTTATTATGAATGTTGGTGTGTATATTTAATGTGGTATGTATGAGCTGATACATTTTTTCTAAAGCTACACTTTTTGATTCACTAAAATAAGCTAGTATCTTCTTTGATATTTTCTCCTGTGTATGTTGGTGTATCCGATTCTGGTGTTTTTTGATTAAAGTATCCTTTGTGAATTTTTTCTAGATGGTCTTTTGTGAATAAGTAACGTTCTCCCTGACTATCTCGTCCCAGTTTTTGTGTAGCAAGATTAAATTTAGTTATTGCTCGACCGACAATAGTTGATTTTTGTTTTTGGTTGGCAAAGAGAAACTTGTCATCTTCATCAAAGAGTTCGGTATCTATTTTTAATGCTATTTCTTTTGGTCTTAACATTATTTCTTGCTTGTCTTCCATTAGTGAAATGATAGTCTCAATGACAGCCACTTCAATTTCTGATGTTTGATAGCTTGAAAATTCATATCGGGAAAGAAAACGCTTTTTAGCTAGTTCAATTTCTTCTTCTTTGATATATACGCTTTTAAGAATGCTTTCAATCGGCAACCACAGCTCAAGAGGTCTTCCAAAAATTTCATTACTTAGTTTATATTCAGTTTCCTTTAAGAGGTACATTTGACCCACATATACAAACTCCTTGATAAGAAAAGTATACAGCCCACTTCTTATTTCTTTCCAAATAGCATCTTCTTCGTTTATAGGAGGATAGTTTTTATTACTGCGAATGAGTGGGATGACAATACATCGATCCCTTAGGTCTTCTGGTAATTGACCAATGGAGGCAAAAGCTTTAGGACCATACGCCTCAAATTCTTCTAGATTCCAAGCATTTTTATTTGCTATCATTTTTCTTATACTTCCACCACCTCGTTTATACGAATCAGTTAGAATGTCGAGAAAATCCTCCATACTAGGTCTATGCAGAGCATCGGCTTGGTCCATTAAGTATGTTCCACGCAGGGCATCAACTGTGTCCCGCAACGCTGGTAGGCTTGCACGGGCTTTGGTGGCGTTAAAAGCAGTCTGGTTGAGTAGATTAAGGCATTGGCTCTTTCCCGAGCCTTTTGGGGCTTTTATGTGAATGTATGGATATGCGCTGAAAGTAGGGAAGAAGTAAGTCCCGATAGTCCAAGCAGTGAGGATTGTATAGTCCGCCTCTTCTTCTAGCTCTATATATTTTTTGAGATTTTCTCTTATTTTTTGGTAGAGTTCTATTTCGCTGAATTTATCTAATGGGTTTTGAAGTGCCTCGAGAAGCTTATTCAAGTTATCTACACCCCATTTATGCGAGAGTTTTGAGAGTACTCGCTTTTTCTTATCAATGGAAAAAGTCTCTTCGTTATCAATAAATTCTGTTTTTTCTGTTGTGATATATCCACTTGTTGTGTTTATGAAAAATAAGTCTGTTTCTTTGTTTTTTTCTTTTTTAATTCTAAAGCCAAGCACCAATACATTATCTTTAATATCTAAAGATGGGTGGAAACTTTTTTCTTCATTGATGTCTTTGATTTCTATCATATTCATATAATTTAATTATGTTAAGGATTAATAATTTTTTATTTGAGCTTCTATTTTTTCGTATTCTTCTAGGGTTATTGGCTGATAAACAGTTCTAACTAACTGAAGAAGTTTCGTACCCTGTTCGAGGGCTTCTTCTTTAGAAATATCTACACCGAATTGTTCTTTGTAGATTTTCAAAAAATTAGAAATGTGTTTATCCGAGAGCATATCAGTTCATTCTTATGCGAG
>JBGQKV010000021.1:0-12668 GCA_041499755.1 Minisyncoccia bacterium | reverse complement strand
GAAAAAAAAGACGAGAAACGAATGAAGACCCACCGCAAACAAGAACGGACTTTTAAATTCAGCGCATATTTTCAAGCAGAAGAGAAAGAAAATCCAAACGCTTATTTTAAGGAAAAAGTACTTCCTGACCTGAGTGGAAAATCCAATCATGATGATGAAGAGGAAGATGACCCTCGCAGTCGATTGGAAGATTAGCGGTTTTAATATTATTACGAATCGGGTTCACATTTTTTGTGGACCCTTTTCTTTTCCATACAGATTTGCCATTTTTTGGTTTTTGTGGTAGTCTTATGACAAATACTGAAACAATATTAAATTCTTAAACCCTTAAAATTTTGTACCATGAAAAACCTCATTATCATTGGCGGTCTTCGCGGAGCCGGCAAAACTACTATCAAGAGTGAAATCTTAGGAGCATTCCCCAAAATCCACAATGTGGATTTTGGAACAACACCCCAGGAAGGGATAAAAGAACTTCTAAAGAAAGGTAAAACTCACTCCCTTTTAACTGAAGTACAGGATATAGAAATAGCAAAAACTCTATGGGAACATGCTAACCACATCGGATTTTCTGTCCTTCCATTTTTCGTTTCAGCCCGGATTGATTTAAGAGAAAAAAGATTGGAGAAAGCTGGTTTTAAGCCCAAGGATGCTCACGATATCGTAATGGCGGATATTCATCCACTAGCTGAAAGGCACGGAGCTTATTTAATTGAGATCAGAAATAATTCTGATCTCTGGAAAGCTTCTCAAAATGCGACAGGGATGATAAAAGATTTTTTACGAGGAAAAACTCTTAAAAAAGAAAAGTTCTTAGTGGCATAAATGCATCGGTTGACATGGGGTTCTTCTCAAAAGAGGGACCCTTTTCTTTTTTATTTCAAATGTTAGTATAGAAATATGAAAAAGATATCAGTCGGCATACTTATGGGCTCAGATTCGGATTTGGAGGTGATGGCCGAAGCGGCCAAAGTGCTTGAAGAATTTGGTGTTACTTACGATATGACTGTCGCATCGGCGCACAGGAGTCCGGACTTGGTGCACAAGCATATAATGGGAGCAAAAGCTCACGGTATAAAAGTTCTCATTGGTGGCGCAGGCGGATCGGCTCATTTGGCAGGGGTTATGGCGTCGCTGACGACTTTGCCTGTCATTGGCATTCCAGTAAAAGCAAAAACTCTAGACGGGCTAGATTCCTTACTTTCAACGGCTCAAATGCCACCAGGTATTCCTGTCGCCACTGTCGGTATTAATGCGGCAAAAAATGCCGGGCTTCTCGCAGTGCAAATCCTTGCAACCTCTGACAAAAACTTGGAAAAGAAATTAATCGCTTACAAAAAAAAGATGCGAGATGAAATTGAAACAAAGGGAGAGAAGTTGATGAAGATCGGCTACAGAAAATATTTAAATAAATAGTCATGAGCAACCTTTACAGAAAATCCGGCGTGAATATAGAGGCGGGAAATCTTTCTGTTAAGAAAATAAAAAAAGATGTTGTTTCTACGCACACTAAAGCAGTGCTCAAAGGCATCGGGAGCTTCGGTGGGCTTTTTGATTTGTCTGACGTTATAAGGAATTATAAAAATCCGGTTTTAGTACAAAGTATTGACGGCGTTGGTACCAAGCTCACTATCGCTAAAATGATGAAACAATATGACACAGTGGGAGAAGATATTGTAAATCACTGTTGCAATGACCTTTTGGCCATGGGCGCTAGATCACTGACATTTTTAGACTATGTGGCGCACGAGAAGCTTGATCCAAATGTGATGCAAGAAATCGTGTCTGGTATGGCAAAAGCTTGCCGAGAAGCAGGAGTGTCACTTATCGGAGGAGAAACTGCCGAAATGCCCGGGGTATATATGAAGGGCGAGCATGATATTGCGGGCTCTATTACGGGTGTTGTAGAAAAAGATAAAATAATTACAGGAGAGAAAATAAAAAAAGGAGATATAATATTAGGCTTTCCTTCATCAGGGCTTCATACAAATGGCTACTCTTTAGCGCGTGAACTTCTTTTTAAAAAAGCGAAACTAAAAGTAAGTACAAAAGTGAACCAAGTGAATCAGCGTGGGACACTAGGGGACGCGCTTCTAAAAGTACATGTGAATTACTGTAAGCCAGTATTTTCTCTTTTAGATAAGGGAGTGGATATTCGAGGTATTGCGCACATTACTGGCGGGGGATTTTTGGAAAATATTCCTAGAGTATTACCAAAGACTTTAAATGCCGAAATTGCCAAGGGCTCTTGGCCGATGCTGCCGATTTTTCCTTATATGCAAAAGATTGGTAAAGTAACGGAGAGTGAAATGTACACAGTTTTTAATATGGGTATTGGCTTGGTTATAATAGTGCCCGAGAAAGAGAAAAATAAAGTTGAACAAATCCTTGGCAAGTATCCAGTATTTTGGATAGGTAAAATTATTAAAGGTAATGGCAAAGTTGTGCTAAAGTAACAAGTAAGAATAAAGATGGATATAAAAATAATACAGGAGCATATAGATGATGTTTTAAAAGAGACTAATTTTACTAATCTAGGGGAGAAAAAAGTCGGCAAGGTGCGAGATATTTATATTGCGCCGGATAGAATTACTCTTGTTTCCACAGATAGGCACTCTTCTTTTGATAGAAATATTGCCTTCATACCTTTCAAGGGAGAAGTTTTAAATCAAGTCAGTTTGTTTTGGTTTGAAAATACGAAAGACATAATTCAAAATCATATGCTCTCCGTGCCAGATCCGAGCGTACTCGTCGCCAAGAAATGCAAACCACTCCCGATTGAAGCAGTGGTGCGCGGATACATTACTGGTGTAACCTCCACAGCACTTTGGACACATTACAAAGATGGCAAAAGAGATTTTGGTAATTTTGTGCTATCAGAAGGATTAAAGAAAAATCAAAAATTAGACAAACCAGTATTTACGCCTTCTACTAAGTTTGAAGAACACGACAGAACTTTATCGCCGGACGAAATTGTGGCAGAAGGATTGCTCACTCGTGAAATGGTGACGGAAGTTGAAAGGGTGGCAAAAGCGTTATTTAAAAGAGGGCAGGAGATTGCGCTTTCCCGCGGACTTATACTAGTTGATACAAAATATGAATTTGGCCTAGATGTTGATGGAAAATTAATGTTGATTGATGAAATCCACACACCGGATTCCTCCAGATATTGGAAAGCAGGCTCTTACGACGAAAGATTTAATAAAGGCGAGGATCCAGAATATTTTGATAAGGAATTTTTGCGTATGTGGTTCAAGGACCACTGCGACCCCTACAAAGACGCAGTCCTGCCTCCTGCTCCGCCCGAGCTCGTCGCCGAGCTTTCCCGCCGATATACTGAGATTTATGAGATGATTACAGGAAAGCCTTTTAATCACGATTTTAGCCAATCTGCGATGGAAAGGATTACAAAGAATTTAAACAAATAATATGATAGGAGCGATAAATCCATTAGACGGAAGATATTTTGAAAAGACAAGGGCGCTCGCGCCGTATTTTTCCGAGGAGGCATTAATGAAATATAGAATAATGATGGAATGCGAATACTTAATTGCACTATCGCTTTCTAGGAAAACTCATTTAAGAAAGTTTATGCCGAAGGAAATAAAGTTAATCCGTGCTATTTATGAAAAGTGGAATGAGGGTTCGTATAAGGCGATAAAAGATATAGAAGCTACGACAAACCACGACGTTAAAGCAGTGGAGTATTTTATAAAAGAAAAACTTTCAAAAACAACACTTAAAGACAGTATTGAGTGGGTTCACTTTGCTTTAACTTCGGAGGATACAAACAATATTTCTTATGCATTAATGATTTCGGATTCTTTAGATAAAGTACTTATGCCATCAATTTCAAAAATAGTTTCAGAGCTTAATAATTTGGCAAAAAGATATAAAGCTCTTCCAATGCTCGCACGCACGCACGGACAGCCGGCATCGCCGACGACTTTTGGCAAAGAAATGAAAGTATTTGTGGTGCGTTTGCAAAAAAGGCTAGATGGACTGAGTAGTATAAAAATCCAAGCAAAGTTAAATGGAGCGACAGGGAATTGGAACGCGCATATTGCGGCATATCCGAAAGTAAATTGGCCAGAATTCTCTAAGAAATTTATAGAGAGTTTCAATAAAAATCGTATGCAGAAGTTAGAGGCTAACTTAATCACAACTCAAATAGAATGCCATGACAGCTATGTGGCAGTCTTTGATACAGTGTGCAGAATTAACACAATCCTCCTTGATTTCAATCAAGATATTTGGAGATATGTTTCTGATAATTGGATAACCCAAAAACCAAAAGCAGGGGAAATCGGCTCTTCCACGATGCCCCACAAGATAAACCCGATTGATTTTGAGAATAGTGAAGGCAATCTCGGTCTGGCTAATGCTCTTTTTGAATTCTTTGCTCGCAAATTGGCAGTTTCTCGGCTCCAGAGAGATCTTTCGGACTCTACCGTTGAACGGGCTATTGGTACGGCTTTCGGGCATTCATTACTTGCTTACACGATGCTCTTAAAGGGACTCGGTAAAATTTCTATAAACGAGAAAAAAATAAAAGAAGATCTAAACGCTCACCCTGAGGTGATTGCCGAAGCCATCCAGACAGTGTTGCGTAGGGAGAATTATCCAATTCCATATGAAGCGCTCAAGGAGCTTACGCGTGGAAAGGTTGTCACAATGAAGGATTTTAAAAAGTTCATAGATACCTTAAAAGTAAGCCCTAAAGTAAAAACCGAATTGAAAAAATTTACACCAGAGAGCTATATAGGGCTCGCTTCAAAAATAATATGAAAAACGATTTTGTAATTATTTTATTTTATAAATTCATAAATATTACTGACCTGAATAGGGTAGCCTTAGCGCATAAAAATAAATGCACCGAGCTCAGGCTTACTGGGCGGATGATAGTGGCAGAGGAGGGTGTGAATGCGACTTTTGAAGGAACAGGGGAAAATATTGAAAAATATAAAACATTTTTAAAGAGTGAGCCAGTATTTGCCGATATCGTGATAAAAGAAAGCGCTGGTACTGGTACGGCATTTCCAAAGCTTAAAATAAAAGTCCGCAAAGAAGTCGTCACTCTTGAGGCTGGGCGCTTTGATGTAAAGAAAGAAACTGCTCGAGAGCTTCCTGCCAGCGAACTTCAAAAATGGTATGAAAACGATGAAGATTTTGTCGTACTTGATTTGAGAAATGATTATGAGATAGCTAGTGGGAAATTTGATAAGACAGTTGATCCAGGACTTAGTAATTTTCGCGATCTGCCTAAAAAAATATCCCAGATAAAAAATATCAAAGACAAAAAAATCGTTGCCGTATGTACCGGCGGAATCCGCTGTGAAAAGGCCACCTGTCTTCTGAAGCGCGAAGGGTTTTCAAATGTGTATCAGCTCAAAGACGGCATTCACACCTATATGAAAGAATATCCGAGCGGGCACTTCAATGGCACGCTTTTTGTCTTTGACAACAGGATGACGACGGACGTGGTGCAAAGCAGCAAAAAACACATTATCGGTAAATGTGTTTTTTGTGAAATTCCTACTGAAAATTATTGTTCTGATGATAGCACTAGACCTTCACGCAAACTTTTATGTTGCCCCGAATGTTTTGAAGTGGAAAAAAATCATTTACGCGAAAGCGTGAGTACTAGCTAATTATTGAGGAGTGGTAGGGAGAGTTGGTGTAGTTGGAGTGTTGAACATTTTGTTACCCATCATCCCAAAGCCGTAATCGTTGCCACTATATCTTATCATTCCCGTGCCAAAACCTTCATGGCTTCCATGCAATTCACCCTTTAACTCGCCAAACTCTACGCCAAGATGAAATATTATAACCAGAGCGATAAGCCAAAAAATTTTCTTCAAAATTCTGTGTTTCTTATATCCGTGTCCACCACAGCAACCTGAGCCACAGGCGCTAGCTCCACAATTACTACAAGAGCACATTCCTCCTCCACAAGAACCGTAATCACACTTATTTTCCTTACCCATATCTTTGTTGTTTGTTTCCATGGTTTTTAATTAATACCTAATAAATAATAAATGACCTATATTACTATATCATATATACGCTCTAAACCCTAAAATGGTGCATAATTTCCGGATGCGATATAATATCTTTATGACTAAGTATCGAGGTGTTTTATTTGCTGTTTTTCTAGGATTTATAATCTGGTCAGGTGTGCACCCAGTAAATCGATCTGACTGGTTTTTAGAGAACTCAATAATTTTTGTTGGGGTTCCATTGGTTATTTTGCTAGGACAGTATTTTAAGATATCTAGCACTTCTTACACATTGATAGCCATTTATCTTGCTCTGCCTATCTTTGCCTCACACTATGAGGTATCCCAGGTTCCTTTTGGTTTTTATATAGGTCATTTAATGGGAGTTTCAAGGAATATGTTTGATCGTCTTACTCATTTTGCTTTTGGTTTTTTTTGGTTTTATCCTGTGCGCGAAGCTGTAATCAACACATACAACAAGGAAGGCTTTCAAAGCTACTTCCTCTCCTTTCAGTTAATTTTAGCGTTTTCTGCTGTCTATGAAATTTTTGAATGGCTTGCTTCACAAACCATCAATCCGTTATTAGCTGCATCTTTTTTAGGCGCAAATGATATTTTTGACTCGCCTAAAGACATAGCGAT
Organism: Minisyncoccia bacterium; assembly: GCA_041499755.1. Classification (GTDB taxonomy): domain Bacteria; phylum Patescibacteriota; class Minisyncoccia; order Phycocordibacterales; family UBA9973; genus UBA9973. The sequence continues at coordinate 6,027 of JBGQKV010000021.1, read as the reverse complement.
GTCGGCAGTCGGGGCTATTGTAGCGACTTTTATGCTGATGCTTTTTTACAAACATAGATCAAAAGCAGCAGTAAGATAAATTATGCAATCATTAAAGATCAGCATTATAATACCTGCCTATAACGAAGAGAAGTATATAGGCAAATGCCTAAAATATGCTATAGAAAACTCCGGGGGGAATTTTTTTGAAATCATTGTGGTAGACAATGCTAGTTCCGATAAGACGGCGGAAATAGCCAAAAAATATCCAGGAGTCAGAGTAGTTTTAGAAGAAAAAAAAGGGCCGACATGGGCGAGAGAAAGAGGATTTAAAGAATCAAGTGGAGATATCCTTGCTTACATAGACGCAGATAATCTGATGCCCAAAGGCTGGTGCGAGAGAATAATTAAAGAATTTAAAAAGGATAAACACCTCGTTTGCTTGAGCGGTCCGTACGCGTACTATGATGTTTCTTTATTTAAAAGATTCATGGTCGTCATCTGGTATGCTGTAGCTCTGCCAATATATTGGATTTTGGGCTACATGGCAACCGGAGGCAATCTCGCGATACGTCGTGATATCTTAGAAAAAATGAAAGGATTTGATACCTCCATTGATTTTTATGGGGACGATACAAACCTTGCTCGCCGAGCGAATAGATATGGCAAGGTTAAATTCAAGCTTAACTTTATTATGCATAGCTCTGGCCGCCGGTTTAACGGGCAGGGCCTAGTGAGGACCGGATATTCCTATCTGGTCAATTTTATTTCGGAAGTTTTTTTACATAAACCAATGACGAAAGATTATATAGATATAAGGTAATAATAAAATGTTTATTTCCGGCTTACACGCATTTATAATTCACTTTAAATATCTTCTCTTATTTTTCGGGGTTATTGTTGAAGGACCGATAATAATGGTCGCTTCCGGTTTTTTAATCCATCAAGGAATTTTCGAACTCCTCCCGGCGTTCATTGCTATTTTTGCCGGTGATTTGGCGGGGGACGTGGCTTGGTATTATATCGGCTATTATTTTGCCGAGCCATTCCTCCGCAAGCATGGGCATTTTCTCAGTGTCACCCCAGAGGGCCTTGAGAAGGCTAAGTTGCTTTTCAAGCGTTACCACGTAAAAATACTGCTTATCTCAAAAATGACACTCGGTTTTGGTATGGCGCTTGCTACTTTGATTGCGGCTGGAGCAACCCGCGTATCCTTCCGCCTTTATATGCTCTTAAATGCGCTGGGGGAGTTTATATTGATAGCGCTCCTTTTAGTAGCGGGCTACTACTTTGGCTATTTATATGCATCCATCGCCAAAGGCTTTAAAAACTTTTTTCTTATCGGTTTAGTTGCCTTTGTCGCCTTACTCATATATGGGTTTACAAAATATATGAAGAAAAAAATTACCGCTGATAAATTATGATATCTTTTATAATCCCAACTTTAAATGAAGAAAAAGTCATAGAGAAAACTCTTCAATCGCTCTCACGCTATAAAAGTGAGAAAGAAATTATAATATCAGACGGAGATAGTAGGGATAAGACAGTAGAAATTGCCAGAAAATATACCGATAAAATTTTTATTTATAAAGGCAATAAGCGGCAGACCATAGCCCAAGGCAGAAATGACGGCGCTAAAATATCAAAAGGAGAGTTCTTGATATTTTTTGACGCGGATTGCATTATTTTAGAGCCCGATGAATTTTTTTCGCGCGTTCTTTCACTTTTCGAAAAAGATTTAAACTTAGTAGCTGTTACTGTTAAAATAAAAGTTTTGAAGGAATATGAAACATTTGGTGACCGATTGGTTTTTGGCTATATGAATTTATTTTATAGATTTGTTACCAATGTTTTGCATAAAGGGCAATCACCAGGAGAGTTTCAGATGATGCGCCGAAGCGCCTATGATGTAGTCGGCGGGTTTCGTGAAGAGCTTGTCGCAGGGGAGGATATAGACATGTTCTTGCGTCTTTCAAAAATAGGTAGAACACGATTTGTTTCAGAGCTAACAGTCTATCATACAGGCCGGCGCGGGCACGCTATTGGCTGGAGGAAGCTCTTATGGCAGTGGTTTAAAAATGCCATGTCCGTGTATTTTTTTAATAAATCAGATTCAGAAGAGTGGAAAGAAATAAGATAATATGGTATTTTGTTAAATATGCAGAACTGGCTTATAAAAACTAAATCACACCTGACCGACAAAAATTTCCTGATTTCTCTAATAATAGGCATGATTCTCTTACTTGGCAGCCTTGTCATAAATTTTTATGCCGGAATGTATGCTACAGAGAAAGCCAGTAATTCTGTCACTGATATAATTTTAAGCAATATTCGCGTTTATGATGTTGACGGTATTTTTATATACGGCGCAATCCTCTTTTGGGTTTTTACCGGCCTGCTATGTATTTTTGAGCCGAAACGCCTGCCTTTTACTTTAAAAAGCATTGCTTTGTTTGTGGTAATACGCTCAGTCTTTATAAGCTTGACCCATATTGGTCCATTCCCGATGCAAATGATTATGACTAGCAGTAAAATAATGCAAAAATTTTCGTTTGGCGCGGATTTGTTTTTTTCAGGACATACCGGCTTGCCCTTCCTCATGGCATTGATTTTTTGGCAAAAGAAGCCTTTACGGTGGTTTTTTATCATTTCTTCCATAGTATTCGGCGCCGTAGTCCTCTTAGGGCATTTACACTACTCCATAGATGTCCTCTCTGCTTTTTTTATAACCTACACAATTTTTCACATAGCAGAAATTTTGTTCAAGAAAGATAGGCAAGTGTTTTTTAACGGAATTTAATTCAGAAGAGTATGAAAAAAAATTCAAAAGCCAAAACAGTAGGCTTTACGTGTGGAGCTTTTGACTTGACCCATGCCGGGCACTATCTTATGTTTGAAGAATGTAGAAAAAAGTGCGACTTATTGATCGTGGGGCTCCAATCTGACCCATCTATAGACAGAAAGCACAAGAATAAACCAATTCAATCTCTAAAAGAGCGTAAGATACAACTAAGAGCCTGCAAATATATTGATAAAATTATTCATTACAAGACAGAAAAGGACTTGCTGAAACTCCTTGTAAAATTACAGCCTGATATACGATTTGTTGGGGCAGATTGGCAGGGGAAATATTTTACCGGGAAAGAGCTACCGATCAAGGTTATTTACAATAGCCGGAATCACAATTATTCTTCTTCCAACTTAAGGAAAAAAATAATTTTTAACGATAAAAGATAGACAGTCTTTTTTGTGATATATTTAAGATATGACCCAAAGTGATAGCGACGAAGGGCTTATTTTTTCTTACAACGGCGGAAACCCAGAATCTCTTAAAAAACTGATTGAAAAATATACACCTTCTATTTACAACTTTATTGTGCGTTTAGCAGGACAGGGCAATGCCGCAGACTTAGTCCAAGAAACTTTTATTAAAGTATGGAAGAACTTGCTTAAATTTAATGCCCAAAAAGCAAGCTTTAAGACTTGGATTTTTACCATTGCCAAAAATACAGCGCTGGACTTCTTAAGAAAGAAAAAATCTTTTAATTTTTCAGATTTAGAGAATAATGATGAAGACAACGATGTTTCTTTTGCTGAAAGTATTCCTGACCGCGAGCTGTTAATCTCTGAAGCAATTGAAAAACTCGAGGATGTTGAATTTTTAAACAAAGCTCTTGAAAAGCTACCACCCGCTTATCAGGCTGTTTTAGCCCTGCATTATCAAGAAGAAATGACTTTTACTGAGATAGGAAAAGTTTTGGGAAAGCCCTTAAATACAGTCAAAAGCCAACACAGGCGGGCGCTTACAATGCTCAGGCAAATTGTATAAAAAATGCACCAAAATGCCTGAATTGCCGTATAATACAAGAATGGAAGATAATCTTAAAAAAGCTTTTTGCAAAGCAAAATATGAACCCAAAGAAAATCTTTCTAGCAAAGTCTGGCTTGGAGTGGTTCAACACATTGAACACAAAGCAAAAATAAAATTTTGGACTTTTTCTTTCTTTAGCCTTGCTTCACTGACAGGGTCAGTGTTTGCGTTCAGGACGCTTTCACAAGAATTTTCAAACTCTGATTTTTCACAATATTTTTCTCTTGTATTTTCAAATAGTGGCATAATAATAAAATATTGGAAGGAATTTATACTGACCTTGACCGATTCAGTACCAATAGTAAGTATGGTTTTTTTACTTGCTTTGGTATTTGTTTTTTTCACTTCTCTTCGTTTGACTATATTACAATTTTATAAAAGCAGGTTATCAGTATCTTTTTAGTTTAAAAAATATATGAAGGAGATAAAAGAAAAAGTAAAAAAGTTTTTTGATTCAAAACCTTTCGTTAAAGTTTTGTACACGACTGGAGTTCTCCTTTTGGCTTGTTTTATTTTTAACGCAGGAGTAATAGTAGGTTTTAAAAAAGCTTCTTTTGGACGGTCTTGGGGAGAACATTACATGAATAACTTTGGTGGCCTGGATGATTTACCAAATTCACATGGTGCAGCTGGAAAGATTATAAATGTCACACTGCCCACATTTATTGTGTCAGATCGGAATAATGTAGAAAAATCTGTGCTTTTGACAGGCGATACGAAGATTTTAAATGGTCGGCAAGAGGTACCAACCGAAAACTTAAAAATCGGAGATTTTACTGTCGTCATAGGATCTCCAAACAGCACAGGCCAAATTGAAGCAAAATTTATTCGCGTAATTCCTATGGGAGGGTTTTAGGAGATATGAAAAACTTTTTGATAAAAATAAAAGCATTTATTGTTGCGCATAAAATTATAAGTGTTATCGCTGTTATTTTAATAGTGCTTCTTGGTCGGTTTACTTATGGAAAAATCACCAGCACCGCGGGCGAGACGCGCTATTTGGAAGGTAAAGTTGAAAAAGGAACAATTATTTCTTCAGTTGACGGGAGTGGGCAAGTATCTGTGTCAAATCAGATTGACATAAAGCCAAAAGTTTCAGGTAACATTACCTATGCAGCGGTAAAAGCAGGAGATAAAGTTTGGCAAGGCAAAGCATTATTCTCGATTGATGATAGAGATGCGCAAAAAGCTGTTCGTGATGCCGAGACGTCTCTTCAGTCTGCGCAGCTTGATTTACAAACATACAAAGCTCAAAGTGGAAACACTGAAGAAAACCAGCAAATAGCAGTAAATAATGCTTACCAAGCGTTTTTAAATTCTACTATCACGGCTCTCCCGACAGATTCTACCAGTACTGCGACACCTCCTACAATAAGTGGCACTTATTCCGAGGGCAAAGAAGGACAAATTACAATTACTACATATCAAGGTGGTACTGGCGCATATTTTAATTTTTCTGGTCCAGGGGTAAATGACAGTGGTTCTGGTAATGTGAGCGCCACAACCGCCCAGCCCATCGGAGACTCTGGTTTGTACATTAAATTTGCAAACACAGGAGTATCCTCAACTAATTGGATTATAAATATCCCAAACAAGTCAGCATCGAATTATCTTTCAAATTACAATGCTTATCAGTCAGCATTGCAAAATCAAAAGCAGACAAATTCAGAAAGTGAAGTTAGCGTTCTTAACATAGAAGCTAAAGAACTCGCTATTAAACAAAGAGAAAATGCTCTGCTTGATGCAAAACAAGCACTAGCAGACTACTCAGTTTTTGCCCCATTTGCAGGCACTGTTTCTTCTGTGCCGGTGCAAAAAGGCGAACCGGTTTCTTCTGGCACGGTGCTAGCGACTCTCATTACTCAAAAACAGCTGGCTGAAATATCTATGAACGAAGTAGATGTCGCAAAAATAAAATTGGAACAAAAAGCCACGCTTACATTTGACGCTGTTCCTGATCTTAGTATAACTGGCTTAGTACAAGAGATAGATTCAGTGGGAACCATCTCTGCCGGGGTAGTTACGTATAATGTAAAAATTAGTTTTGATACTGAAGATGATCGAGTAAAGCCAGGCATGAGCGTCTCTGCTTCTATTATCACGAATGTAAAGCAAGATGTTTTAATCGTGCCAAACAGCGCCGTTAAGTCTCAAAATGGCGCGAGCTATGTAGAGAT
>JBGQKV010000020.1:0-12909 GCA_041499755.1 Minisyncoccia bacterium | reverse complement strand
TGAAGAAAAACGGTGTAATAATAGAGAAAGCTGAAAAACAGAAAAAAGGAAAATTTACTGGAAAAACTTTTGTTCTTACTGGAACGCTCTCGCAAATGTCTAGAGAAATTGCCAAAGAACGCATTATAGTAGAAGGTGGAAAAGTTTCCGGCTCTGTTTCTAAAAACACTTCTTTTGTAGTGGCGGGCGCAGATCCAGGCTCAAAATATAAAGATGCTCAAAAACTCAGCGTCAAAATCCTCTCCGAAGCTGAATTTCTAAAAATGCTCTAATTTTGCTATAATTTCCTTATGGATATCAAGGATGTGGAAAACTTGGCGGAATTGGCCAGAATTGATCTATCAGAAGAGGAAAAGACGCAGGCTCTCAAGGATATGGAGCGGATTTTGGGCTATGTAAAACAAATAGAAGAGGTAAAGGTTCCAGAGGATATTTTAAAGGAATATAGTTTAAAAAATGTCTGGCGGGAAGATGAGGTAAAAAGCTGGGATTTTTCGATAGAACTCATTAAAGAGCAGTTTCCAGATTCTCAAGATGATTTTCTTAAAGTCAAAAAAATCTTATGATTGATCTAAAAAATCTGACAATTGAGAATGCTCACAAAGGGATGAAGTCCGGTGCTTTCACTTGCCGCGAATTAGTGGAAGAGTATTTAAAAGTTATCAAAGAAAAAAATCCAGAGTTAAACATATACCTTGAAGTTTTTGAGGATGCTACTGCCCAAGCGGATGTTGCGCAGAAAAAATTTACAGAGGGTACCGCCACAACACTTACTGGCATCCCTTTTGCTATTAAAGACAATATGTTATTTATGGGGCACAAAGTTTCCGCTGGTTCAAAAATCCTAGAAAACTACAAGGCTACTTACAATGCTACTGTCGTAGAAAAATTGAAGTCAGCTGGAGCGGTTATCTTAGGCAGAGCAAATATGGATGAATTTGCTATGGGTTCGTCTACTGAAAACTCAGCGTATGGAGTAACAAAAAATCCTTATGATTCCGAGCGAGTTGCCGGTGGGTCCTCGGGTGGTCCGGCTTGCGCTGTAGCGGTTGATGGAGCTTTATTTGCTCTTGGCACGGATACAGGAAGTTCTATTCGCCAGCCAGCTTCTTTTTGTGGCGTCGTAGGACTTTATCCGACTTACGGCTCTGTTTCCCGTTTTGGCATTATAGCGATGGGTAATTCACTTGACCAGGTTGGTCCTCTCGCAAAAAATGTTCGTGACACAGAAATAGTATTCAATGCTCTTTCTGGTTACGATTTGATGGACGCTACTTCCATACCTGATAACTTTCGAGCCCAAATTCCTTCAGAAGTGAAGCGAGTTGGCGTGCCAAGACACCTGCTAAAAGGTGAAGGTATAGACCTTGAACTTATGGAAAACTTTGAGAAATCTTTAACTAAATTAAAATCGGCTGGTTACGAAATTGTAGATATAGAAATGCCATATACGAAATATTCTCTGCCAGTTTATTATATTATTATGCCGGCAGAAGTCTCTACTAACTTAGCTCGCTTTGACGGCATTCGTTATGGTTTTAGTTCTCCCGGTAAAGATTTAATGGAAGTTTACAAAAAAAGCCGCGGGCACGGTTTTGGCCGAGAGCCACGCAGAAGAATATTATTAGGAGCTTATGTCCTATCTCACGGATATTACGACGCGTATTACAATAAAGCGAACAAGATACGTTCTCTTATTATAAATGACTTTGATAACGCTTTTCAAAAGGTTGACGTTATTGCTATGCCCACTTCTCCATTTCCGCCTTTTAAGATAGGGGAGAAGTCTGATGACCCTTTGGCAATGTATTTTGCCGATATTTTTACTGTCCCTGCTAACGTTGCCGGTGTGCCAGCTATATCCATACCGAATAGTTTTACAAAGACTGGTTTACCTCTGGACATGCAGTTTATTGCGCCAAAGTTTGGTGAAAACAGACTCTTTGAAATCGGCAAGAAATTTGAGACAATAAGATAGTATTATGGATTTATCCCAATCACTCAACATAAATACTGCTCCGGAGCATCCGCTCTTTAGTCCGACTTATTTGAATTTGGAGTATGTTTTCAATGAGATCTATAAATTTTTCCACAGTATTGGCCAGGCTTTTTCTGGCACTTCTGTTTCTGGGCCGAATTTTGGCGTAATCTACCATACAGTTCTCACTGTTCTAGCCTTATTTTTTATTGTGATGATTGCTTATTGTTCAGTTAGAATGTTTGAAATACGGGCTAAAGAGCGTGAACATTTAGAGCATGAGATTACCGAATATGCTGAACGGCAGGCAAAGAAAGCAAAATTTACAGGGGCCAGTCCCATAGTAAACGAACGTTGGGACAATGTTTTGAAATATTTATCTTCAGAGAATCCGAGCGATTGGAAAGTCGCGGTGATTGAGGCGGATGCAATGCTTGAAGATTTGACGGACACTTTAGAATTTGAAGGGGAGAATTTAGGCGAACGCTTGAAGTCTGCCAATAGAGAGAAATTTAAAACTCTGGATGAAGCCTGGGAAGCTCACCTTATTCGAAATCGCATAGCTCACGAAGGATTAAAATTTGATCTGACCTTGCGTGAAGCCCAAAGAGCTGTGGCTCTTTATGAGCGGGTTTTCCAAGAATTCGGGCACATTTAATGTTGCGGGGCCAGGAATCGAACCTGGGTCTTAAGGTTATGAGCCTTACGAGATGCCTCTTCTCTACCCCGCTGCAAAAGGTTATAATACATTTTTTAATAGAAAATCGCAAATATTATGGAAAAAATAAATAAAACAGATGAAGAATGGAAAAAAGAATTAACTCACGATGAGTATAGGATTTTGCGTCAAAAGGGAACAGAAATTCCTTTCTCTGGTGAGTATGACAATAAATTTGAAGATGGTATGTATAGATGTGTTGGATGTGGGGCGGAACTTTTTGATGCAACACACAAATATGATTCCGGTTGCGGCTGGCCAGCCTTTGATGAATCGCTACCTGGCGCAGTGGAGTTTGCCGAAGATAACACCCTAGGAATGCGCAGAGTCGAAATCACTTGCGCAAAATGCAGTGGGCATCTAGGGCACGTTTTCCCCGATGGACCGAAAAATACGACCGGTAAAAGATTTTGCGTAAATTCAAGCTCTCTTAAATTCAAGAAGTCGTGAAAATTTGTAAAATGGAGTAAAATATAAAGATGCTATTTTCTGCTTTGGTCACCATCATTGGCTTGTCGCTTTTTGAGACGGTTTCGTCCGTAGATAATGCCATTATAAACGCTGAGGTACTCTCTACGATGGGTAGGCGCGCCAAGCGCTGGTTCTTGGTCTGGGGTATGCTTATTGCGGTATTTTTGGTACGTGGACTCCTTCCTTGGGCGATAGTCTGGGCTTTTAATCCCACTCTGGGGCCAATACAATCTTTTTCGGCTGCTTGGTCGTCTGACCCATCTGTGCACGAATCAATCGAAAAATCTGCTCCAATACTTCTGATGGCTGGAGGAGTGTTTCTTTTATTTTTATTTTTGCACTGGCTTTTCTTGGAGGATAAAAGATTTGGCTTGCCTCGTGCGGAAAAGTTTTTTATGAAGCAAGGGGTTTGGTTTTATGCAATAGTCTCAATCCTGCTTGCATTTATTTCTTGGTTTGCCTTAAAGCAAAATGTCTTAATGGGTTTTGGCGCAGTCATCGGTTCCACTTTATTTTTTATCACTAATGGCTTCAAACAAAATGCTGAGGCAGAGGAAAGGAAATTAAGAGGCAGTCTGCGCTCCGACCTATCCAAACTTTTCTTTTTGGAAATTATTGATGCTACTTTTTCACTGGACAGCGTGCTTGGCTCTTTTGCTTTCACTCTCTCAGTACCGCTTATATTAATAGGTAATGGTCTTGGTGCAATATTGGTTCGCCAGCTGACAATAGGCAACATTGAAAGAATAAAAAAATATGTATATCTTAAAAATGGAGCAATGTATTCTATCCTTGCCTTGGGTATTGTAATGGTAATGCAGAGCTTCGGGCACTATATTCCTGAATATGTTTCCCCAGTGCTCACTGTAGTTGTGGTCTTATTTTTCTTTTTTAAATCAAAAATGGCACTCCGACACGCGCAAAAAATATGAGCGATAAAAATTTTGAAAGCGAATATAAAAAATTAAATAAAGCTCAGAAAGAAGCCGTAGACACGATTGATGGTCCAACCATGGTGGTAGCTGGTCCGGGTACTGGTAAAACTCAAATATTATCTCTGCGCGTTGCTAATATCTTAACTCAGACTGACATTAAGCCTGATGGAATTCTGTGCTTAACTTTTACCAATGCTGCAGTCGACGCTATGAAAGAGCGACTTAGCCGTTATATTGGCAAGGAAGCCGAGAAAGTAAATATTTTTACTTTCCATAGTTTTGGCATGAAAATTATCGAACAATATTTTGAAGTGCTGGGGCTCAAGTCTCCCCCTAAACTCTTAGAAGATACAGAAATAGCTGTGCTTTTTGATCAAATTCTAAAGGACAATGAGTGGGAATACCTTCGACCTCGAGCTGACAGCACAAGGTATTTTAAGGACCTGAGATCGCTTATTTCGCTTCTTAGACGTGAGAGAATCACTAAGGAAGAATTTTCCCGAGAAGTAGAAAAAGAAATAAAATTTAAAGAAAGTGATGAAAGTAGTTTTTCTACTAGAGGAGAAAGTAAAGGACAAATCAAAAAAGAAGTAGAAAAAGAAATCGAAGGCCTGGAGCGTAGCCGCGAAGTTGTAAGATTTATCAATCTTTACGAAGAGGCTAAGAAAGAAAAAAAAGGGATCGCATTGCTTGATTATGACGATGTACTCGAGTACATGGTTGACATAGTTGAGAAGTCCAGTGATGCTCTTTCAAGCATAAGAGAAAATTATTTATATGTTTTAGTGGATGAGCATCAGGATTCATCTTTAGCCCAAAATGAATTTTTGGCACGTGTATGGGGCAAGGTGGAGAGACCGAACATAATGGTGGTAGGGGATGACAGGCAATTGATTTACGGATTTAGTGGGGCTTCCATTGAGCACTTTAGAGGATTTCAAAAGACTTTTAAGGATGCAATTCTCATACCATTGGTAAACAATTATCGTTCCACTCAAGTTATTCTTGATGCTTCTCACGCATTACTCCAAAGTGTAATGTCTAGTGACAAATTAGTGAGTCAAAGTAAAGAGCATAATCCTATTCAGCTAGTTGAAGCCAATACGGAAATTGAGGAAATAATAGCAGCAGGAGAAGCGCTAAAAGAGAAAATAAAAGAAGGGATAGACCCTAGTGACTGTGCAATATTAGTGCCAAAAAATATACAAGTTCGCAGAGCACTAGACATACTTCATAATTTGGGATTAGAAGTTTCTTCACTCGACGCATTACATCTTTTTGACCAAGAAGAAGCTATGGCTTTTTTAAGAGTGCTTAAAATAATTGATAATGGTGATGTGCCGTCTCTCGCTCTATCTTTTCTTGATTCCTCTTCTCTAGTTACACCGCCAGAAGCACATAACTTTTTAGCCTCCCAGAATATGCGGGAATTTACTTTTCAAAAATTTATAGAACAAGTCCCATCTCTTTTTAGTGATAATGTAGAAAAGTGGGCTAGCAAACTTGTAAAATGGAAAGATGATTCTAACAATCGTGACTTAGAATCTTTATTAAAAATTATATCTCTGGAACTATTTGAAAATGGTCAAAAAAATGGGCTTATATCTCCGGAAGATATTGGCAACACAATTCTCTCTCTTCTATTGCCCCAGCTTGAGAATAATCCCGACCTTACCCTTGCAGAGTTTATAAATTACTTAGACAGGCTTAATTCTTACGGCGAACATGTACCAATAATATCTAAACCAAAAGAAGGAGTGAAAGTTCTGACTATGCATTCCTCTAAAGGGCTCGAATTTGACTGGGTATGGATTGCTCATATGAGTGAAAGGTCACTTGCAGGTGGAAAGAAAATTGCTTTTAACTTACCCGAGAGTATTTTAGAGCGAATTGAAGAGCGGGATGTTTATGCGATCAAACGCAAACTCTACGTTGCCATTACTCGTGCTAAAAGATTTTGCACTCTATCGTATGCATTGGAATCTAAAAAAGGTACCAATCAAGAACTTGCTAAAATAGTTGCTAATTTGCCAACAGAAGTTTTTAAACGCGAGAAAGTAAAAACTTCTAAAATAAAGGAACAAAAAAATACTGACCTTTCACCTATACTTAAACTTGTGATTGAAAAATACACCGACCGTTATGTTTCTGCATCATTACTCAATAACTTTTTTGAGTGCCCTTGGAAATGGTATTTCAGAAGTTTTCTCAAAATGCCGGAGGAGAAAAGTGAAAGTCTTGAATTCGGAGATAGAGTACATAAAGCCATAGATCAGATTTTAAAAATGAAAAAAATTCTCACCAAACAAGAATTGAACCAAATTACCAATGAAGACAAAGATGTATTAAAAGTTATTGCCAAGTGGACAGAAAACCGTCTACCGGAAATATTGCCCGACAGACAAAACGAACAACCCATTTCTATTCATGACGATAGATTTCCAAACTTGAAAATTTACGGAAAATTGGACCTTATTGAAAAATTAGACAGCGGGCACGTAAGAGTTACAGACTTTAAAACTGGAAGCGTAAAGAAAAAATCGGAAATTGAAAAACTTGATGACGAAGAGCGTATGTCTAATCTGATGCGCCAGCTCGCGATGTATTCGTATTTACTACAGGAGAGCCAAAAATGGAAAACAAATGTGAGTGAAAGCCGGCTTGAATTTCTAGAAGCAAAGAATGAGAAAGATGTTTTTTATAATACTAAAATAGAACCCGAGCAGGTAAAAATGCTGATAAAAGACATCACAGATTATGAAGAAATGCTAAAAAGTGGGAAATGGGTTTTGCGTGAATGTCACTACAATTCTTACGGTAAAAATACAGTGTGTGAATATTGTAAAATGGCAGGGATTTATAAGTAAGTTAGAAAAGCACCCTTGGTCCATTATCCAGCCAGCCTAAATAAAAGCCCAAAAGAGTGAAAAAAATGATTAGTGAGATTAGAATCCACCACGTTTTTCTCATTTTTATATTATACCATTTTAGTGTATAATACTTAAATTATTATGGTTAATTATTAAATTTTATGTCAATAAATACTATTCATGGTGTTGAAATAGTCGTGCAAAATGATGATAATCATCAAAGCATAAAGGATCAGGTTCATGATTGGGAGTATAGTGAAAGTAGCTTAAAAAATGATATTGAAGCCCTAAAAGATAAAAGTGGTGAAAAAATGTATTTAGGCCACAATGTATTTGAAAAAAGAGGAGGTAAATATATCTTAAGACACAGCAGCCAATTTTAATGGAAATAAAGATAGATACAGCCGAAGAGAAGGAACTCGTTAAAAGTCTGGAAAATCGCACTGACCCCGAAGCGGCGAGAATCAGGCGCTATCTTGAAATGCCGGATCTTTCTCGGAGTCCGGACAGTCCAATTCATGAACTCGCTAAAAAAATTGTTGAAATCCAAGATTTCAAAGATTTCGATGTAATTGAAGTTCCGGAAATAGTATCTACCGATATCAGCTTTGATCTTTTTGATTTTTCCGAAGATCATCCAACTCGCTCAAAGTCAGATACTTACTATGTTGATGACTCGCACATTCTTCGCACTCATACCACTGTAATGTGGTATTACTACTTGATGCGGGAAGAGATCAAAGAGAAGATTGCGCGTGGCGAAGCCATTGGTTCTCTTTCATATGGGAAAGTTTACAGAAAAGACGAAATTGATCGCAATCATATGAATGTCTTTCATCAGGTAGACGGCTGGTATTTAATTCCACGCGACCAAAAAGTAATTTCAATGAAAGATTTACAAGATGTACTTGTTAAAATTGTTCAAGCCATTTTTGGGAAAGATGTAAAATATCGTTTTGTGGATGAAAGTTTTCCTTTTACGCACCCTTCGATTGAAGTAGAAGTAGAGATAAACGGTAAATGGGTTGAGGTGGTGGGTTCCGGTGTTGTGAAAGGGAGCGTTTTAAAAAATCTTGGCGTGGACCCGGAAAAATATAATGGCTGGGCTTTCGGCTTCGGGCTTGAACGGCTGGCTATCATAAGCATGGAACTGCCCGATATACGATTGCTTTGGTCGGAAGATGAGAGAGTCAGAAAACAGCTCAAACTCGGACAAAAATTCAAAGAAGTGAGCAAATATCCTCCAATCGTCCGCGATATTTCTTTTATTGTAGACAAAACTGATTTTTCGCCGAATAATTATTTTGATCTGGTGCGAGATGTGGCGGGGGATTTGGTAGAAGAAATGGCGTTAGTGGATGAGTATGAAAATGCTGAGAAGTTTGGAGAAGGAAAAAAAAGCTATGCTTACCGTATCACCTACCGCGCGCTCGACCGTACTTTAACGGACAGGGAAGTGAATGAAATTCACAAAAAACTAGAAGAAGAAACCACGAAAGTTTTCAAGGCAACTATTCGATAAAAAGTCTTTGTTTTGCAAGCGTTATTCCACATTTTTGGGCTTTCTTTCCAGCTTCATATTTGCTATAATTAACAGGTAGTTATGGCTAAAACAGAAGTAAAAAATGGGCACCATTATGATGCTTCAGATATCTCAGTCCTTGAAGGCTTAGAGCCGGTGCGCCGACGCCCGGGCATGTATATAGGCACGACTGGACCGGAGGGAATGCACCATCTGATTTGGGAGATTTTTGACAACTCGCGCGATGAAGCGATGGGCGGATTCTGCGATGATATTGAAGTGGTGATGCTTCCTGGCAATCGGATTCGGGTCGCAGACAATGGCCGAGGTATTCCAGTTGATATTCATAAAAAAACAAAAGTTTCTGCGCTGGAAACAGTGATGACGACGCTTCATGCTGGAGGAAAATTCGGCGGGGAAGGGTATAAAGTTTCTGGAGGTTTGCACGGAGTCGGCGCGTCAGTGGTGAATGCACTTTCAATTTATACAAAAGCCGAAGTGCATCGTGATGGTGGGCAATATGTTCAGGAATATAAACAAGGGAAGAGAAATGCTGCAGTAAAAAAAGTCGCCAATTCAAAACTCAATGGTTCTATCATTACTTTTCAGCCAGATACAGAAATTTTCGGTGATATCAAATTTGATTTAAATACTGTCGTAAACCATATCCGTCAGCAGGCCTACCTCGTAAAAAAATTAAGAATTTCTATCATTAATGCGCGCGAGTGGGACAATAAAAAAGGAATGAATGAAGATGATGTCTTTTACTTTAGAGAGCTCGGTTTGGAACTGCCGTCAACTTCATTTTATTTTGAGGGCGGACTAATTTCTCTCATAAAGTTTTACAATAAATTCCAAAAGCCGGTGCAGGACAAGATTTTTTATATTGAGAAGGAGCAGGACAATGTCGGCGTAGAAATTGCGCTCCAATATGTGGATGATATCGTGGACCGCATTATTCCTTTTGCGAATAATATTTACAATGGAGAAGGCGGAACACATGTGACCGGTTTTAAAACATCGCTCACAAGAACACTAAACACTTACTGCAAGAAAAATGAAATGATGAAAGAGTCCGAAGGCGGATTTACTGGTGAAGATGTCTTAGAGGGTTTGACCGTAGTTATTTCCGTAAAACTTCGCGAAATTCAATTTGAAGGACAGACCAAGGCGAAGCTCGGCTCGATGGAAGCGCAGGGTGCCGTGGCCACCGTCTTTGGAGAGGCATTTAGCGCCTATTTGGAAGAGAACCCAGACGAGGCACGCGCCATTATAAATAAGTCAATTTTGGCCCTGAAAGCCCGTAAGGCAGCCAAGGCGGCCAAAGACTCCGTGCTCCGCAAAGGCGCCCTAGAAGGCATGATGTTGCCTGGCAAGCTCGCAGATTGCCAAAGCAAGGACCCGGCAGAATCCGAGCTATTCCTAGTAGAGGGAGATTCGGCCGGCGGCTCGGCCAAGCAAGGGCGAGACAGGCGCACGCAGGCGATACTTCCGCTTCGCGGAAAAATATTAAACGTTGAGCGTGCCCGTATTGATAAAATGCTCGCTTCCAAGGAAGTAAAGTCCCTCGTCATCGCTATGGGTACATCCATCGGGGATACTTTTGATTTAACCAAGATGCGCTATCATAAAATAATTATCGCCACCGATGCGGACGTGGACGGCGCGCACATTCGTACGCTACTTCTGACTCTTTTCTACCGGTATTTTCGCGCGGTGATTGATGCTGGCTACATTTATATCGCTCAGCCACCGCTTTATAAAATAAAAAAAGGAAAAGAAATTTCTTATGCGTATTCGGATGCAGAAAAAGTAAAAATTATTGGCAAAGGTGCAGACGTTTCTGACATACAAGAGGCCGAAGGTCCTGAGTCTGCCGAAGGAGAAGAAGAAAGTGAGGAGGTAACAAAAAAGCGCGCAAATAAAATCCACATTCAACGATACAAAGGTCTCGGAGAAATGAATCCAGAGGAGCTTTGGGAGACAACGATGGATCAAAGCCGCCGCATAATCAAAAAAGTAAATATAGATGACGCCGAAGAAGCCAATAAAATCTTTGATATTCTCATGGGCTCCGAAGTCCCTCCTCGCAAATCCTTTATCCAATCTAATGCTAAACTTGCAGAGATTGATATCTAATATGAAGAAAAAACTTATTATTGTGACTGGCAATCCACTCAAGGTACGAGAATTATCCAATGCCTTGGGGGATTTTTTTGATTGCGAGGCTGGGACACTTGAAGGATATGAAATACAAGGAACTCCAGAAGAAATTTTAGAGCATAAACTTAATCGCGCCTATGAAAAGTTTAAAATGCCAGTACTTGTTGATGACACCTCTCTTCATTTTGAAGAATTAAATGGTTTCCCCGGACCTTATATTCGTGATTTCTTAAGAGCCATTCCTTCAGTTGAAATGGGGAAAAAGTTTGTTGGCGGCAGAGTAAGCCTTGCTTGCCGACTAGCGGTAATGAGAAGTCCAGGGGATGTTGTATTAGGAAAAGGGGAAGTATTTGGAACAGTTGTTAAGCCAAAAGAAATAGACCCGGGCATAAGAGAATTTGATATCTTCATTCAAGTCGATGGCACAGACAAACCCATGTTTGAATTTACCCCAGAAGAGAAAAACCACTTTTCCCACCGTGGTAATGCTGTCCGGGATCTTATTGCAAAGTTGAAAATTAGCCGAGATTGATATCTAAACTTATAGCATGTGGTAAGGGGTGTAACGGCTCAAACCGGGCGGTTTGAGCCGTTGAGCTAGGAAATCTCATTGCAGGAATGCCTTATTCGAGCTTTTTGGGAGGGGTTGATATCTAAGCTATTTTTCTCCTTTTAGGATTATCTTTTTATCAAAACCACCTTTTTCTTCAAGTTTTTTATTCCTAACAGATTCTAAATTTGAAAACTCGGGTAATTTTTTCAGCGCCTCTATTACTTCAGTGATATCAGCCAACTCTTCCATATTTTTACTTTCTGAAAATTCTTTTATTTCTTCAGCTAATTTTTTAATCAACTCCTCTTTATACTCTTCTGAGTTCGCAATTCTTTTTTCATAGGGAATAGCCTTAGAATCTAGATATTCAGGTATTTTGTCCCGCACAAGCTTATTGTACTTTTCCATAATTACTTCTTCTCTTCTACCTCTTTTTTAATTTTTTCTACAAAGTCAGATGCGCCTATGCCTTCAGTTTTTGTTCCATCTCTATTTTCAATAGTAAGGTTGCCAGAAGCTACTTCTTTATCTCCCAAGACTATGACATAAGGCACTTTATCGGCCTTAGCAGCATGAATGCGCTTGCCGAGGGATTCGTCTCCATTAAAAACTTTTGCACGAACACCATTTTCTTTAAGCATTTCAAAAATTTTATTAGCTTCTTCGTTGTGGTTTTCGCGTACTGGAACAATAGCGACTTGAATAGGGGAAAGCCAAACGGGGAAAGCCCCGGCGGTGTGCTCTATGAGCATAGACATAAACCTCTCAATGGAGCCCATGATAGCGGCGTGGATCATCACGATGCGCTCGCGCTCACCTTTATCATTTATGCAGAAAAGATCAAAACGCTCTGGCATATTCATATCAAGCTGGATGGTGGCCACTTGCCACTCGCGCCCGATGGCGTCTTTCGCCATAAAATCTATCTTTGGTCCGTAAAAGGCGGCTTCGCCCAAGGCTTCAATCGCTTTTTCATTATTATTTTCAATAATTTTGCGGAGTGATTTCTCGGCATCAAGCCAGATTTTTTCTTCGCCTAAATAGGCGGACATATTTTTCGGATCGTGAAGCGAAAGTCGGGGGGTAAGAGTAAAGCCAAAAGAGCCATAAAAAGTTTTTACGATTTTATATATTTTTTCCATTTCAACTTCTACATCCTTCATTTGGCAGAAAACGTGTGCATCATCTTGGGTGATAGAGCGCACGCGAGAAAGGCCAGAGAGCTCGCCAGTCTGCTCGTCACGATAAACTTTTGTCGTAGAAGCGTAGCGTTGCGGGAGTTCTTTATAGCTCCATTGCTTGCGGGCATAAATTTGCGTGTGATGCGGGCAGTTCATCGGCTTCATCGCAAAGACGTGCCCTTCGCGGGTATCAATTTTAAATAAATCATTCTGGAATTTTTCCCAATGTCCTGATTTTTCGTAAAGTTCTTTTTTCGTTATGTGTGGGATGTCTACGCGGTCATAGCCAGCTTCTTTTCGCAAATCCCAGACAAAACCATCTAGAAGGTCGCGGATCAATGTGCCTTTGGGAGTGAAAAGAGGAAGCCCGGCACCGACGAGCTCGGAGAAAGTGAAAAGGTCCAATTCGCGCCCGAGTTTTTTATGGTCGCGCTCGCGCGCCTGGTCTCGCATTGCGATATATTTCTCTAACTCTTCTTTTGTAGAAAAAGCTAATCCATAAATGCGGGTGAGCATTT
>JBGQKV010000019.1:0-13029 GCA_041499755.1 Minisyncoccia bacterium | reverse complement strand
GTTCTGGTAGGCATCACAGTTTTACTCTTTGGCTATTTTTACTTCTTCCCGAATTCTACCCCTGCTCAAATTATAGAAAATACCGCTCCAAACTTTTTCCCATTCGGAAATACTCCTAAAAAAAGTGCTCCCGCCCCGGCCAATATCTCAAATACTGGGAACGAAAACCCCTCTCTCGAGATTCCGACAGTGATGTTGAAATTGAAAAAGATTTCCGGCTTTCCGGTAGCTGGTTTTGGAATATTTGCGAAAGAAGTCTTTAAAGAGGTTGTGCCAACTACCCCGCCAGTTGACATAACTACCACCAATAAAAAGACAACTGCGCCCAAGCCTACTCCGCCAGCCACCGAATTTGTCACGACGCTGCGATATGTAAATCGCGAGACAGGCAATGTTTACCAAACTCGGGCTGACCAAGTAGATGAACGCCAATTTACTGACACCACTATCCCACAGATTCACGAAGCTTTTTTCGAGGGACAGAGCACAGCGGTTATAATGCGGTACTTAAAAGAAGATGGGCAGACAATTGAGACATTTTTAGGATCACTCCCTAAAGATATGCTCGGGGCCGATTCATCCGCAGTAAACGAAGTAAAGGGTTCATTCCTGCCAGAAAACATTACCGACATGAGTGTGTCGCCGGACAGTTCTAAAATATTTTACCTGTTTAACGCAAACGACATTGCTGTAGGTATCACTGCCGGAGCATTAGGAGATAAAAAATCGCAAATATTTAGCTCCCCATTTACCGAGTGGCTCTCACAATGGCCTAATTTTAAAATGATTACGCTTACTACCAAACCCTCTGCCAACGTACGAGGGTACATGTATGCTGTGGACCCAGATAAAAAAGATTTTAATAAAATACTGAGTGGAATAAATGGCCTCACTACAAAAACCAGCCCTTCAGGCAAGTTAGTGCTTTACAGTAGTTCCGACGCTGGTTCACTTAATTTATATATATATCATACAGATACGGGAAACTCTGACTTACTCGGAGCAAAAACTCTGCCTGAAAAATGTGCTTGGACAAAAGCAAGCGACGCGCTATACTGCGCTGTGCCAAAGTTCCTTCCTGTAGCTAGCTACCCTGACGCTTGGTACCAAGGGTTAATAACTTTCTCTGACGAAATCTGGAAGATTGATGCGGTAAATAGCAACGCTACAAAACTAGCTGACCCGCTGGAAATTGCAAGCGAGGAAGTAGACGGCACCAAGCTTGCCCTCGACACTGATGAAAAATACCTATTTTTTATAAACAAAAAAGATTCTTATTTATGGGAATTAAATTTAAGATAGCGTTTAGGATATTGCGCCAATATACTTGATAACTACCCGCCGAGAGGGGCCAAACCCGGTGGACTCCGTCTTTAAATCAGTAGCTTCAGACAAGAACTCATGCACGATCCGGCGATCAAAAGCAGACATCGGGTCAACCTCTATGCTCGACTTAAAATAACGAGCTCGTTCAGCCATCATATGAGCGACTGCTTTTATATTTTCCACTCTTTTTTTCTGGAATCCGCCTACGTCTACTAGTATGGCTGGGCCTTCATCTCCTAGTGACTGTTTTGATTCCACGATTCTTCTCACCAAGTGATTAAGTGCCGAGAGCGCCTCGCCATCATGCCCAGTGAAAAAATGTGGGGTAGGCATAATAACAGAATACCAAGTTGTTTTAGAGCCGTCTTCTTGCGAAATTAAAACCTCACTTACAGCTATATCCATTTTTTCAATAAGTTCTTTTATTAAATTTTGCATTTGCGTTTGGTCCATGAATAAAAATTATTTGCCTTTTTTAACTTCGATAGCCAACTCTCGTAAATGCTTTTTTCTATTGGCATAAATCTGTTGAGCTACCGCAAAAAGATTACTGGTAATCCAGTAAAGCGCTACTGCCCCAGAAATACGATAAGCGATAAAAGCCACTAAGAATGGAAAAACATATTTCATCTGCATTTGCATGCTCTTGCCAAAACTTTCGGCGAATCCGCCCGTCCCTCCGGCAGACGGAGTGGCTGGTTTTGGCATGTAGTAGGCTTGTAAGAATTGGGAAATTCCAGCTAAGATCGCAAGCAGTAGACTCTTTTGGCTTATGTCGAGTAACCCCAAAAATATATTATTCATAACCGCTGGAGCGTGAATAAATGAATATAAAATACCGTTATCAAAATTTACACCTTTGTAAAAAACGTAATAGAGCGCGAAAATTATCGGAATTTGAATAAAAACCAAAAGGCAACCGGAAAAAGGATTGGTTTTATGTTTTTTATAAAGCTCGAAAGTTTGCTTCGCCTGCTCCTCTTTAGATGCACCAGAGGCTTTGATCTTGGCGATCTCGGGCTCCAAGAGCTTCATTTTTGCTTGACCCTCAATAGAGCGTTGGGAGAGCGGTATTAGGGCAGTTTTGACAAGGATGGTCAAAACAATGATAGCAATCCCGACATCCCCGCCTGGGATGATAGAAACTAAAAAAGCCAAGACGTTTACGAATGGCTGATATAAAAGAATGTTCCAAAGATGCGACATCCTCCTATTCTATATGAAAAATACCAAAATGCAAAATCCTATTTTATTGGATCAAATCTATTTTTTTGCCAAGGGTGGCAGCGGAGGATCCGACGGAAGCCGAGAGAAATTCCTTTGAGTGCTCCATATTTATTTATTGCTTCTTTGGTGTACTCCGAACAAGTCGGATAAAAAACACAACTTGGTCTTTTAAGACTGGAAATATGTTTTTGATAAAAACTAATGCAATTTATTAAGAATTGTTTTGACTTCGTCATCTAAATTTTGAATTGGGTTATAATTTTTGGTTTTTCTTCCGCTAAACACTTCCGCGCTTTTTTTACCAAAAATAAAAGCGCCAGTAAAACCAGAAGGGAAGTGTTTAAGGTGTTTTTTTAGTACCGCATACCCACGTCGGCGCAGTAAATTTCTTACCACTGCTTTCTTTGAAGCTGTTTTTGGCGCAATAAAAGAAATTCGCGCGGGCGTTGAGTTTCTGGTTGAAATAAACTTCAAAGAAAGGTTGGGGGAATTTACAAAACGCCCTCGCTTAAAAATGTCGTCTATATTTTTACGGTCTGCTCTGTTTTTTTTAGCAAGCATACTTACAGGTTAGACTGAAAGCTTCTTTCGGCCTTTGTGCATTCTCCTTTTCAAGACTCTACGGCCTGTTTTAGACTTGGAACGCACTAGAAAACCATGGGTTTTTGCTCTTTTTCTCTTTTTAGGTTGATATGTTTGTGACATAGGGCCAGTATACCTTATTTTAGTTCTAAGTCAAAATTAATTACAAAAGGATGTACTTTTTATCCACAGCTTATCAACATAGTTAATAAGTTTTTGCAATTAGTATAAATTGGGGGAATGGGTATAATGGAGCCTATGATAGACGCCAAAGAGCTTTGGAAAAACTGCTTAAATGACATAGAGAATGAGGTCTCAAAAGCTAATTTTAGCACTTGGTTCCGAAATACCTCTATTTTAAAGGAAGATGCGGGAGTAATCTATGTAGGAGTACCAAATGAATTTGTCAGGGATTGGCTCCAAAACAAATACCACAAACTCATCACCAAGACAGTAGCAAATTTTTTTGACACCATGCGAGCGGTAGAATACAACATTACAAAGGTAGAAGTGGGCCCCCAGAAAGATGTAACTATGGGGATCGCGGATGTTTTTATAAATAATGAGCTCCCTCTAAAAGATCTTTACATAAACAAGGAAGACAACTTGAACCCAAGATATAAATTTGATTCTTTCATTGTCGGGGCCTTCAACGAGCTCGCCTACGCGGCCGCCCAAGCTATTATTACAAAACCTGGAACAAGCTATAACCCATTTTTTGTGTATGGTGGAACAGGATTAGGTAAAACACACCTTATCCAGTCAATCGGAAACTCCATTAAAGAAAAATATCTTGATAAAAAAGTGCATTATATAACATTGGAAAAATTTGCCACAGATTTAGTGAATTCTTTCCAAGCCGGCAACAATAAAGCAAATTCTTTTAAAGAAAAATATAGGAAATACGATCTTTTAATAATTGATGACATCCAATTTATAGGAAAAATGGAAAAAACCCAAGAGGAGCTCTTCCATACCTTCAATACTTTCTACGAAAACAACAAACAAATCGTATTTTCTTCAGACAAACACCCAAACTTTATTCCTGGCCTTGAAGACCGCCTAAAATCCAGATTTGCCGCCGGCATGATCGTGGATATTTCAGAGCCGGAATACGAGTCCCGCCTCGCTATTTTAAAAGTTAAGTCAAAAGAGCTCGGGGTGATATTAAGTGAGGAATTACTACAATATATGGCTGAATCAATCCAGGGTAATATTAGAGAACTTGAGGGTGGGTTAAACACAATAATCTGCCAATATCGCCTTAAAAATAGGCCTATTTCCGTCGGAGAAGCAAAAACGTTACTGAAAAATAGCATCAAACCGAAAAAGAACGTGGCTGTCAAAGATGTGGTTAAAACTGTCGCAGACTTCTATAATCTGGAAGAATTGGAAATATACGAAAAAACAAGAAGGAAAGAAATAGTGAAAGCAAGACAAGTGGTGATGTATATCCTCCGGGAAGATTTTAATATTTCTTACCCATTAATCGGACAAAAATTAGGGGGAAAGGACCACACTACCGTTATCCACTCACATTTGAAAATTAAAGGGGACTTAAAAAACGACCCATCTTTAGTTCAGGACTTGGAACAAATCAGAGTAATGTTCAAATAATTGTTTAAATGCTGTTTAAAAGAAAAGGATTATAAAGGATAAGTATTTTAAAAATAAATTAAAAAACAGATTACTACGAAAAATAAAAAGTTATTAAAGAATAATTATATTATCATTACTAAAAATATCTTTTAAAAATAAAACAATATTCAGTTATCCACTTATCAACACTTATAATAGTAATAATAATTTATATATAAAATAATATGAAATTAGAGTGCAGTTTAGAAAAAATAAAAAATGCTGTAAGTTTTACAGAAAGAATAACTGGTAAAAATTTAACCTTACCGGTTTTAAACTCTATTCTTTTAATAGCGTTAAAAAAATCCATAAAACTACGATCCACAAACTTGAGTGTGGGAGTGGAAATAGAAATACCAGCGAAAGTGGAAAAAGAGGGGACCGTGGCTCTCTCTGGAGTAGTGCTTTCCGGGGTTTTTTCCAACCTTACCCAAAACGAAAGTGTTTATTTAAACGAAGATAATGGTAATATCATAGTTCAAACAAAGAAAAATAAGATAAAATTAAAATGCCAACCGTCTGAGGATTTTCCGACAATCCCTACAGTCTCCGGGGACAGTTTTAATATAAACGCAAAGAATTTTGTGGAAGGGATCAAGTCTGTTTATTATAGTTCAGCAGTTTCTGATATTAAACCGGAAATTTCCAGTGTTTATATTTATTCGAACGAAGACCATTTAGTTTTTGTTTCTACTGACTCTTTCCGCCTGGCTGAAAAAAAAATAAAAACAAAAGGGCTGGGTGAAGTAGGGGGTATTCTGATCCCATTTAAGAATATTTCAGAAATTATCAGGATTTTTGGGGAAGTGGCAGGGGATGTACAGATTTGTTTTAATAAAAATCAAATTTCACTTTCTGCCGATGGTGTTTATTTTACCTCTAGGGTGATAGACGGGGTTTTCCCGGATTATAGGCAGATTATGCCGAAAGAGAACAAAACCGAAGCAATTATTTTAAAACAAGACTTACTTAACGCCTTAAAGTTATCAAACATTTTTTCAGACAAATTTAACCAGCTGAATCTTATTATCAAACCAAAACAAAAATTATTTGAGATATCATCTGCGAATTCAAATATAGGAGAAAACAAGACCGTTCTGGACGCGGCCCTCTCTGGCGAAGATGTTGAATTGTCTTTTAATTACAAATATTTTTTAGATTGTTTAGGCTCCATCAATTCAGACAGTGTTGCTTTGAAGTTAAACCAGGCCAATCGCCCGATGGTCATTTCCGGGGTTTCCGATCAGTCTTTCACTTACCTTATTATGCCGATGAATAGGTAGTATGATTGAAATTAAGGATCTATTGTTGCGATTCAACAACTTACTTCTTTCTGAAGAAGTAAAAAAAGAATCAATCAGAGATGTCATCAGAGATGTCATAAAAATTCAGATAAATATCGAGGATATAGAAGTAAAAAACAGTATTATTTATTTAAATATTAAACCGATTTACAAGAATGAGATTTTCCTTAAAAAGGAAGAGCTCTTTTTTAAATTAAAAGAAATTTTAGGCAAAAAAACGCCTCAAGATTTTAAATAAATTATATACTTACATTAAAAGTGGAGGTGGTTTCACTCCGGTTGTAAGCTAAGTCATAAGAAATCAATTTTAGTTCGTTTGTTTCTTTTAAACTGTCCAGTTCAGACGGAGTAAAAGAAAAATTAAAAGGAGGGCTGGCTGTTCCTAAGTATTCGTTGTTTACAAACACGTCTATCTTTTGCAAAGGGAATCTCCCTCCGCTACTAATAGTCAGATTTATTTTTTGGTCGTTTGGAAAGTAAATATTTGGCATAGGGTTTGTAATTGTCACTATCGGTTTTGAGGATTCGGTGTGGGCATCATCAAGTAGCGTAGGTTTTTGATCGAGTGTTATTACCGGGTAGTTAGCTTTATTGGCTGCCCACCAATTTTGCACTGGTATTTCAAAATGTCCATATTCAGAGTCGTCTGATGGGTTTGCTGGCGGAGGGCCTAAGATATCATTTTTATTCACCCAATAAAGTACAGAGTGGACGTTTGTCACCACATATTCTATTTTAGTTTCCTTTGGCGTATCAGCTGTGGCCAGTTTGCCAGAAATTTTATCAGTAAAGAAATGGTCATTACCCTGCCAGAATCCGCGAAGTACTGGTTTTACCGCATCTCTATCAGTTTCTAAGTTCGGCTGTTCAAACTTTTCGTCTGGTAAATTTTGCAATGCCTCGCTGATAAATTTATTCCAAATAGGTCCAGCCAATGCTGCTCCCCCTTTTTTCATGGGTTTATTATCGTTGTTACCAACCCAGACCCCGACTGAGATAGATGGCGTGTAGCCCAGAGTCCAGGCATCCTTGTTGCTGTTGGTGGTTCCGGTTTTTGCCGCGACGTCCTTGCCAGGGACTACTAGAGCTGAGTTTGCACCGAAAGTAGGGATACGGGCAGTGTTGTCTGAAAGTATGTCGGAAATTGTTAAAGCTACATTTTTAGGCAACACCTCTCTTTGGTCTGGTGAATACTCTTCTAAAACATTTCCTTTAGCATCTTCAACTTTTAATATACCAGTATAAGGGTTTCTAGTGCCGCTGTTAGCAAATACGCTATAGGCTGAAGTCATATCAAGTAGTGACACTTCTCCTCCTCCGATAACCAAGGTCAAACCGTATCTAGATGACTCAGTCAGAGTACTGATACCCATATCTTCGGCAGTTTTAAAAGAATCTTTTATACCGGCTAGGTAAAATAATTGTACCGCGGGTATGTTTATTGACTGAGCTAAAGCATTTCGCAGAGTCATGGGGCCACGATACTTTCCGTCATAGTCGTCCGGCATATAACAATCCTTTTGGTTATGCCCCGGCAAGGCTTTACCATATGCATTACAAGTGCTTTGAAATTCTGTCGGTAGATCAAAGAGTACGGAATCAGGAGTAAAACCCTTATTGAAGGCGGTAGCGTAAATAAAAGGCTTAAAAGAAGAACCCGGCTGTCTGTGTGCGGTGGCGACATTGTAATTTCCGTCTATTTTTTTATCAAAATAATCTCTTGAGCCAGCCATAGATAATATTTGCCCAGTTTTAGGATCAACAGCGACCAGGGCGGCATTGCTTCCGTTCCAGTCTTTTTCATTTTGCGCTGCTCCCTCTTTGACGTCTGTTTCTGCCTTTTGTTCTAAATTATAGTCCAGTGTGGTTGTAACTTTGAGCCCCCCACTCTCTACTATGTCCGTCCCGTATTTTTGCTCCAAATAGTCTTTAATAAAAAATACAAAATGCGGGGCTTTTATTCCTTTTGTTTCTTGAGGGAGAAAGGCCACGGTTTCTTTTTTTGCCTTAGCATATTCTTCCGCTGTTATCATCTTTAGTGTTTGCATTCTTGATAAAACAAAATTTTTACGTTCTTCCAACTTGTCTTTATTTTTACCGTAAGGAGAAAGTGTTGTCGGGGACTGAGGCAAAGCGGCGATATAAGCTGCCTCTGCTAAATCCAAGTCTGCTGCATTTTTACCAAAATACGTTTGGGCTGCTTCCTGTATGCCGTAAATGCTTCCGCCGTAAGGGGATTCGTTAAGATAAAGCTCTAGAATTTTTTCTTTTGGCATAGATTTGTCTATTTTTATCGCCAGTATCCACTCTTTTATTTTTCTACCAATAGTTTTTTTAGAGTTAAGCAAAGTGTTTTTTACTAGTTGCTGGGTGATAGTAGAACCACCCTGGGTCTTGCCAACGTGAAAGATATTTGAGAGAACTGCGCGGAGGATAGAAGTTACTTTTATGCCGCTGTGGTTGTAAAAATCAGAGTCTTCGACAGCGACAGTAGCGTTTTTTATATTTGCTCCCATATCTTCAAAAGGAATAATTGTTCTTTTTATGTCTTGGTTAATGTCATAAAGCAGCACTTGTCCTGTGCGATCATATATCTTAGTAGAGCTGACTATTTTCCGCCCGTCAAAAGAATGAAAATCCGGTACCCTGATAGTAGAAAGCCAAATCACCACAATCCCTGAGATAATTATGAAAACTCCGGCGCAAAGCAGTACCAGATTTTTTAAGAATACATTTCTTTTTAACCCGCGTAGCATCCTTTAGTTATAGCATAAAATGTGCTAGAATAAAATTCCAAATATAATCAGCATTATTATGAAATCCGCAACTCAAAAAGAAAAAGTAAATGAAATACTAACTCGCGGGGTCGGGGAGTTTATCGATCCGGACGGGAGTTTCCGCAAAAAACTTGAAAACGATCCTAAGAATGTTGTTATAAAATTTGGGGTTGATCCTACAAGGCCTGATCTCCATTTAGGGCATGCAGTCGTACTGCGCAAGCTTCGCCAGCTCCAGGATTTGGGGTGCAAAGTTATTTTTTTAATAGGAGATTATACGACCATGATTGGGGATCCGACTGGCAAGAGTAAAATTCGCCCAGAAGTTTCACAGAAAGAAGTAGAAGAAAATATGAAGACTTACCTCGACCAGGTAAATAAGGTTCTCTTAATAGAAGAAAAGGTTTTCAGTTGGATTAGAAATTCTGACTGGTTTTTAGACGTGACAGATATCACCCCCAGTCCAGAGTCAAAAACCAATATAAACATTACAGAAGGTGACAAGACGAAAACGTATGAGATCCCACCAAATAGCTTTGTTGGCAAAGCAGTTTTGTATGAGAACTCTCGCATGCAGAAGACCCATTTACATAAACCAAATATTCATACCTATTCCCTTTCACGAGTGCTAGCGGTACTTCGCCACATCACTCATTCACAGCTTATAGCACGGGATTTGTTTCAAGATCGCCTAAAGGCAGGGCAAGAGCTATATATAAGTGAGATGCTCTACCCAGTTATCCAAGGAATTGATTCCAGTGTTTTGCATCAAATTTATGGGTTCTGCGACCTAGAAGTTGGTGGTACTGATCAAATGTTTAATATGCTTGTCGGCCGTGATGTGATGAAGATGAATAAGCAAGAATCTCAATCCGTGCTCGCTTTTAAAATCTTAGAAGGCTTAGACGGCAAAGAAAAAATGTCTAAAAGTTTGGACAACTATGTCGGCATTACTGATGCGCCTAGCGATATGTATGGAAAGATTATGTCTATACCAGACTCTTCTATTGGCAACTACTTTGAACTTTGCACGTTTACCCCTATTGAAGAAGTGGAAGAGATAAAGAAAAAAATAAATAATGGCAAAGTAAATCCACGTGATATAAAAATGCGCTTAGCCCGCGAGATTGTTGCTATTTACCACGGAGAAAAAGCAGTCACAGATGCGGAGGAGAGTTTTATAAATACTTTCCAAAAAAAGGAAATTCCAGATGATGTGAAGGAAATAAAAGGAGAGGGGCTGCTAATGCCACTGCTTTTAAGTGCCGGACTTTTTGAATCAAACTCAGAAGTACGAAGATTATTTGAAGCAGGGGCTATCACAGATTTGACCTCCAATACAAAATTGACCGGCAAAGAAGAAGTGGAGAAAGGGCATGTTTATAAAATTGGCAAAAAAACATTCATTAAAATAAAATAAAAAATCCCCCAACTGGGGGATTTTTTATTAATGTCCTGTATCAGGGTCATCTTCTACATAGTCGTCAAAGCTTTCAGTAGTTTCTAACGGCTCTAACGGTTCGTCCAAATCAACATCAGATGTACCGTCATCATCGCTTGCCATTATACCCCCAAACTCGTTTATTTCTTCGTTATCGTAGCTCATATTATGAGAATTTTTTTTGAAAATTTTTAAAACGACCTATTAAAAAATATTGCAAAATATTGATAATCTTTTGTCCCTAATTTTTATCAAATATATAACTCTTTGGCAATAGAAAAAAGGCCAAACTGTGGATAACTCCGACGTTCGCAAAGCGAAGTCGGAGCCCGACCTTGCGTCGGGCTACCTTAGATGCGCAAAAGCTGTAAGCGCTATAGCTATTGCGTCCAATTCGTCGTCAGATTTCTTGTCTTTGTCTATATTTATGAGCATTTTTACCATTTTTAAGATCTGGGTTTTATCGGCCCGGCCGTAGCCAGTAATGGCTATTTTTACTTGGAGAGGCGAAGCTTCAAAAATTCTAAGCCCGGCACAGGACGCTTCATAAATAGCTACACCACGCGCTTCTGCCACACGCATCACGGTCTTTTGATTTGTATTTAAAAATAAAGTCTCAATAGAAAGCACGTCCGGCTTATATTTTTTTATAACTCGTCGTACTTCTTCGCCGATTAAATTTAAACGTTCACTAAAATCTAATTTAGCCGAAGTTTTAAAACATTCTGAAAAAGTTATTTGCTCCCGCGTATTTTTAGCAGTCTTTTCCAACACTGCTACCCCTAATCTTTCAAACCCTGGATCAATCCCTAGTATTTTCATAAATCGCCTTCTTGTGCCTTATCTATACCCGTTTATTGTGACCCGACATAACTATATATAACTACAAAAGTTTATCTTGTTTTGATTCTTTAATATCAAATCCAAGATGCTCGTAAGCTTTGTTTGTCGCCACACGGCCACGAGCAGTGCGTTCGAGGAGGCCGAGTTGGATGAGATATGGCTCTATCACTTCTTCCACTGTTGCTTCTTCTTCAGAGAGCGCGGCGCCGATTGTTTTCAACCCCACCGGTCCGCCATTAAATTTATCAATAAGTATTTCTAAAAATTTTCTGTCCGATGCGTTGAGCCCGATGTCGTCCACGGCGAGCATATCAAGCGCTTTTTTTACTGTATCTTTATCCAAACTTTTTTTGTGTACTTGGGCATAGTCACGTACGCGCTTTAAAAAATAATTGGCCGTGCGCGGAGTAAAACGGCTGCGCTTGGCGACTTCGGCCAAGGCTTCTTCTTCCAGTTCTGCTTGCAAGAGCTTGCTTGAACGGCGCAAGATTTCTACGATTTCTTTATCGGAATAAAATTCTAAGCGAAATACTCCGCCAGAAAAACGAGAGCGAAGAGGAGAGGAGATAGAAGCGACGCGGGTAGTGGCGGCGATTAAAGTAAATGGAGGAAGGTCAAGCTGAATGGTGCGAGCGGAGGGCCCTTTGCCGATAATAATATCCAATACGCCGGACTCCATCGCCGGGTAGAGCACCTCTTCTATCATTTTGTTCAAGCGGTGGATTTCATCTATGAAAATAATATCGCCAGGAGAAAGATTGGTGAGTATAGAAGCAAGGTCTCCTACTTTTTCAATAGCGGGCCCCGAAGTCACTTTCATCTGCCGGCCAGTTTCTTTAGCGATAAGATGCGCCAAAGTAGTCTTTCCGAGTCCTGGCGGACCATAGAAAAGAATATGCTCCGGGATATGACCGCGTTCTTCTGCGGCCCCCAAAAGTATTTTTAGGTTGTCTTTTATGTGTTTTTGGCCGATATATTCGTCCCAGCGGGAAGGGCGAAGTGTTTGGTCCAAAAAACTCTCGTCCGGCGTAGGACTTTCTTTTTCAGCGTCTTTTTCGTTTTTACTTGACTTTTTTATCATATTATGCTAGACTTTTAGTGCAGTACTTTATCAACAGGCTTTCCACATACTTAATCACATTATAGCATTTGTGCAATATCGAATGTAGTACAATGTAATTATAAGAAGGCGCTAATCTCTAAGCAATCAGCCCCTGGTTATACAAATTTGCGTAGGACGTTTCGGTTTTTATTTATAAAACACTGGTGCTATCCTTCAATAATTTGTTACTTTTAAGGCTTAGCCTTGAAAGGATTGTTTGGAGATTAGTGCTTTTTTCACCCCCTCTGCTTTCAGCATCTCCCCCTTCGCAGGGGGAGAAAATCTACAACATACTTTTTACTTTTTCTAAAACTCTTTTCATATCATTTCCAATTTCGTTATTCCAAAATCTTAACACTTTTATATTTAAAGATTCTATATAATTATCTCTTTCTTTATCATAATAACGTTCTTCTTTTTCAGCGTGTTGAGAACCATCTAATTCAATTACTAAGTTTTTCCCCTTGCAGTAAAAATCTACAATATAAGGCCCTATGCCCTGCTGACGCCTGAATTTTACTCCTAGTTTTTTATTCTTTAAGTAAAACCAAAGTTTTAATTCCTGCGGAGTTGAAGATTTTCTCAGTTCTTTTCTGCGTTCTTTTAGTTTGGATTTGTTGAATATGGAATACATAAATATATTATACGAATTTTTTCCTCCCCTGCGAAGGGGAGGTGCCCTTTAGGGCGGAGGGGTGAATAGTGGGTGCCTATTCCTCCAATAGATCCACGACGCTTTTTACTTCGTCGTAAGAAGTAATACCATTTAACATTTTTACCACGCCATCT
>JBGQKV010000018.1:0-13079 GCA_041499755.1 Minisyncoccia bacterium | reverse complement strand
TTTACTCTTGTCCGGAAAGGAACTTTTCCAAGCCGGTCGGACCTTGAGCTCTGCGCTCGCGATGTTTGGATAACCCGCGAGGATGCTGTTGAAATCTGCTTTACGGATACCGACTAAATTAGCAGTTAATTTTTCTTTGTCCACGGTCCAGATAATCTTTGGATTTCCTATTAAAGTAAAATTTATATTTTTCAAAGCAGTAATATTTGATAGATCTAACCCGCCGGGAGGCATAGAAAAAACCAAGCTCTTCAGGTTTGAAATATACACATCACTATCGTCGTAGTTTGTTATCAGATCCTTTGCTAGAGTTTTGGTCAAACTCTTCTCATTAAGAATAAAACCGTAAAGCGTGCCTTTTAGAGATATGGTGGTAGAGCCGTCTTTGGGTTCTGAAAATACCGGAGTCTGATCAATGTTTGTAACCACCGCATCTTTAAATAAAATAAATCCGGCCGGAATCCTCTCACTGGCATTTTTTACTA
The DNA here is from genome assembly GCA_041499755.1 of Minisyncoccia bacterium. Lineage (GTDB taxonomy): Bacteria > Patescibacteriota > Minisyncoccia > Phycocordibacterales > UBA9973 > UBA9973. The sequence continues at coordinate 12,594 of JBGQKV010000018.1, read as the reverse complement.
ATTTTGCTTGGAGATTGCTTTTCAGATCTGCCAGAGCTCTGGCCTTATCCGCGTCCGTTATCTGCGGTTCTTTCCCTTTAAATCCCCCACTGATGTCCCCTTTGGACCTCCCGTAAAATTTATCGTATTTAGGAGTTCCTTTGAATCCAAAAACTTTAAAATCAAGCGGGGTGCTATTGTATTCTGGCCCCGCCTCGTTTGCATAAATACCTATTTCGACTTGTCCTGGAGCAGTCCCCTTCATGCCTGGAACAATTATTGCTTTTACCGTTTTATAGATTTTTCCATTTGAACCTTCTAATCTGGTGTCTATGAGCAAATTCTGCGGAGCGGTGCTATAAGCATTGTAAATGACAGCTTGCCCCGTAGCTTTTATAGCGCTGTCTTTTGTTCCATTTACTGGCATCGTCTTTGACTCGACACCAGGAAGAATCACTAAATCAAAAGAAAGCTCGTCTCCAGTGGAATCTTTGACAGCGTTGAAAGAAGAATTTAAATTAGAATCTTTTTCTTTTGGGTTAACGGTGACCTCTGCGAAAGAGAAAAGAAACGATACAGCAAAAATAAGAAAGACCATAGCAATAATAGCGACAAACCACAGGGCGTGCCTGTTTTTCCTTCCACCCGCTGGGGTTTTTTGGAAAATTACCCTGCTATCAGGCGGTGGGTTGTTTAAAACCGGTCTCTCTTTTATTTCTTTTATCCCCTGTTCTTCCCTGGCTTCCCCCCTAGGATCTCTTACTTCTTTAGGTAGAGATTTTGGGCGGATCATATCTTGAAGTAAATTTTTTGGCATAGATATATTTTATTGCAGAAAACGATCAATGTAAATAGCCTCAATTATAATAAAACGGTCACGAGCAACCGCTTCTTTGAAAATGGCAATGCCGTGGAGCATGGCGGCATTGATGATAATCAATTTAAATTTGGACTCAGTCAGAGTATATTGGTTGAACTGCTCGTTTTTTATAGTTTCAACAAACCAATCAGCCACATCGTCGTCTGTGGTTAAAAAAATCGTGGAAGGAATAGAGATATCATTCGAGAGTTTGACCAAGGCTTCTTGAAACTTCTTTAGCCATTCCGCTCCTATAACAGCTAAGGCTTTGTCTATATTATCGGACAGTTTCTTTTCCGCATGATTTTCTTTATAAAGAGCAAAGAGGGACTCCGCTTGATCTGGAGTCTTGCCTAAAATATCTGTGAGCTTGCGGAGGATAAAATTTTTGCCATATGGAAACGAGATTGCTTCTTTTAAAATTTCCTTTTTTATCATTGATATATCGGTAACTTCACTACCTATGTCAATGAGCATGAAATTTTCTCGCTGGATAAACATATCTCGCGACACGGTAAAGGAAGCAAAAACGAAAGAAGAAAAGACTATATCCCGCAGGCGCAAATGACGGCCGATGATTTCCTCCATTTTCCGCAAGATATATTCCGGGCTCATCGATAAGAAAAAGACCATTTCGAGCTTTTTGGCGCGTTTGTCCAGCGGATTCTCCATCACATAGCCATTGAGTGATGTCTTCATATTCTTAAATTCAATGAGTCGCATCTCTTTGCCCAAGGTTGCATATTTTTCCATATGTTCTTCTTGAAAACGAGACACTTCTTTTTTTATGAGGCTATCAGCCAGCTTTGAAGTAAAGATAAATTCATTATTTTTTTCGAGCGCAATAGTCCTGGTCTGGGATGTGTACCATGGCGAAGCAAGCACGCAATAAATCTTTTTTGGGGCGCCGAGGCCCGAGAGGCTTATTTTTTTTGCCACGTTTTCAAGGGCTTTTAATGTCAGTAGCAAAAATCTGCTAAAATCAAAACTTTCCTGAAATGGAATATCTTCTCGGACAGAGAATATAATCTCTGGTGAACTTGCGCCGTCTTTCCAAAACAATGCTCCGCCGACACCAGAAGAACCGACATCAAAAACCGCCATCAATTCCCTTTTTTCTTTTTTAGAAAACAAACCCATGGGCTAATTATAGCATAAAAACTTAATTTAATACGGCTTTTATCCGGCGTACTCCTTGCGAAGACGCTTCTTCTTTTTGGATTTTAAAATGTCCCAATTCGCCAGTGTGGGAGACGTGCGGACCGCCACAGAATTCTTTGGAAATTGGATTGCCATCTTTGTCCACTATCATGTAAACGGAAACGATATCGGGATACTTGGCTCCAAATTCCATTTCAGCGCCGAGAGCTTCCGCTTCTTCCCTTTTCATTTCTTTCCGTACGACTTGATAGTCCACCTTTATCGCCTCATTTACAAAATCTTCCACTTTTTTCTTCTCTTCTTCGGTCATCTTTCTTTCAAAATTGAAATCAATCCGCAAACGCTCTTCATTTATATTAGAACCTTTCTGGTGGAGAGAATTGCCTAAAATTTTCTGTAGCCCCGCCAAAAGCAAATGGTGCGCCGTGTGAAGCTTGATAGTTTTCGGCTCATGATTCGCCAGCCCGCCCTTAAACATCCCCGCTGAAGCTGTCTGTGAAAGTTTTTGGTGTTCTTTCATTTTTTGATTAAAATCTTCTATATCAACCACTCTTCCATCTTCTTTGGCCAATTCTTCCGTAAGCTCGATCGGAAAACCATACGTCGTCGCTAGAATAAAAGGATCTATGCCTTTTTTAAATTCTTTCATGCCCTTCTCCAACGTTTCTCTAAACTTTTTCTCTTCTTTGTCAATTTCTCTCATTATGACATTATCGATAATGTCATAATGAGATTTATATTTAGCAGAAATAGATTCAACCATTTTAGAAAAGCTTTGTGGAAGCATTCCTAGAGCGTCGGAAAATCTTATAGCTCTGCGTAGTAATCTACGCAGAATATATCCTCTACCTTCATTACTTGGCACTACTTCATCAGCAATCATAAATGCAGATGCTTTGATATGATCTGCCACAATGCGCTCTTCCCTGCTTTTCTCGTTGTTAAATAAATCAGTCTCGTAGACGTTGTTTTTCTTTTGCACTTGCACAAGTAGACGCTCCAACCCCATACCCGTATCAATGCCTTTTATTTTTAGCGGTTCATATTTGCCTTCTTTCGTCCTGTAATACTCATTGAAAACTATATTCCAAATTTCTACGCCATTTACATATATTTCCGTCGTCGGCCCGCAGGGACCCTCCTCCCCTGTCGGCCCCCAAAAATTATCTGCCTTATTATGAGCTTTGATTGTTAAATTCGAATCAATTTTAGCCCATATTTCATGGGATTCAAGATCTTCTGGAATACCGCTTTCATCGTCTTTAAAAACTGAAACATAATCTATCGTAAGCTCGAGCTCTTTGGTAATAAATTCGTATGCATATTCTATCGCTTCTTTTTTCCAATAACCACCAAAAGAAAAATTCCCCAGCATTTCAAAAAATGTTAGGTGCGTATCATCCCCTACTTCATCAATATCAGACGTGCGCACGCATTTTTGGATAGAGACGACATTTTTCGCTGGCGCATCTTCGGGATGCAGATAAAATGGCTTGAACTGTTGCATGCCAGCCGTGGTAAAAAGCACCGATGGATCATTCTCCGGCACCAGAGAAGATGAAGGCGTAATCTTGTGCCCTTTATTTTTAAAAAAGTCTAGAAATTTTTTCCTTATCTCACCTGATTGCATTTTTTTACTCGTTTGAAGAAGATCTGCCAGAAATCCTATCGACTAGCTTTTTTTCCAAAATCCAGAGAATCACGAAAATAAAAAGAGTGAGGGCAGTGCCGATAATTGCAAGATTGTAAAAACCAAAGCCGACTGCCATGCCGATGCCAGCGGAGACCCAAAGGCCAGAAGCGGAAGTGATACCTATAACCCGAGACTCTTGGTGCATAATGATTCCGGCCCCCAAGAACCCCATACCTGTAACCACCGCAGCGGCCATCTGAAGGGGGTTTATACCGACATTTGCGTAAGGTAAATATTGAACGACGACAAGATCTGAGATAATAATGAGAAGAGCCGAACCCATCGCCACTAGCGAGTATGTCCGCATTCCGGCTGTTTTATGCGCCAAATATCGCTCGACCCCTATCACCATCCCAAGAACCATCGCCAATAAAAGCTTTATGATTACGTCACTGTTTTGTGTAAAAAATTGAGACATGGGTATATTATACTCCGATTGTTTTTTTACTCAATAAACACACTGCTATGCTAACTTGAAAGCTCTTCTTGCGAAGGGGCAATGACACGCACGCGCCAGAATTTTGTTTTTAGAACTTTCCTCAAATTATTCAATTCTTCATTTTTGAAAAGATACAATACTAGAGCTCCAGCCAAAATGCCAAAGATTCCGGAAATAAAACCTTGGAGAAATACTCCCCAGAATGTGGTAAGGCCAAAGACCGGTGAAAGCGCGTTTAAGCTCAAATAGGATACCAGCCCGATGAAAAAAGACGCACCCAGGCTTTGGAAAAAAGATTTGGCGATAAATGGAGTAGAGCCCATAAAATCACGCTTGACATAAACCCAGTGCAAAATAAAATTTAAAATCGTACCAAACGAGTATGCTAAAGGTAACATCAGTACTTCTGTACCAGGAATATCTTGGACCTTAAGAAGCGACTCTATAAAATATCTAAAGTGGGGGAGGCTCTGAAAGATATGAATGAAAAAATACGCAAGAACTATAATAAGAGCTGAGCAAAGAAAGTTTACGGAAAGCGGTTTTTTGGTGTTGCCTGCGGCATAATAAGCTCGAGACAAAAGCGCTGTCATCGCTTGCGCCAACACCGAGATAGAAAAAACAGCGAGCGCCGCCGCGACTAGTCGAGTATTTTCCCAAGAAAAAGAGCCGGAGCCCAATATCACACGCACGATCTGTGCGCGGAGCACTATAAAAAGAAAAGTTACAGGCATTGACCAAAAAATAATTTGTCTAGAGGCAGATTTTAGCTGATTTTTAAAATCCTCTAGTTTCCCTTGAGACATAGATTTTACCAAAGTCGGAAAAGCTGCCACCGCATACGATACACCGATAATGTTTAAGGGAACCGATTGTAAATTCAAGGAAAAACTAAAAACTGAAATAGAACCGCTCTTTAAATAGGATGCGATAGCAACGATTGAAATAAGGGCAATGCTATTGAAAGAAAGCCCTAAGGTGCGCGGCAGGGATATCATCACTACTTTTTTTATCTCCTCAAAATTTATTGAGAATGAAAACCTAGGCTTAAAACCACAGCCGGAGGATGCAATTGCCTGAATAATAAAATGCATGAGCGCTCCGAGAATGACACCGAAGGCCAGCCCATAAATGCCAAAAATGGGATACAAAAACAATACTCCAATAATGATGCCAAGGTTATAAAAAAGCGGACTCAGTGAGTAGATAAAAAATTTGCGAAAAAGCTGAGTAATGGTTCCGAAAAGGTTCGATAATCCCATTAAAATCGGCGAAAGCAACATTATGCGAGAAAGCATTATTACTTTGCTCTGCATTGCCGGCACAAAACCCGGAGCGATAAATTGTACTAAGTGAGGCATTAGGAAAAATACTATGACCGAGACCAGTACCATGACAGCCAAAAAGACAGTGAAAGTATCATTGAGGAATTTCTGCGCTTCCTTTGTAACAACACCATCCCGCATACGAGATATTATAAAAGGGATAAGCACGGTAATAGAGGCAAGCGAGGCTATAGATATAAAAATAAAATCTGGTATCCGAAAAGCAGCATAATACGCATCAAGCGGGCCTCCTGGACCGATAAAGTGGGCAATAGAGCGATCACGAAGCATACCTAAAACCTGTGAAAATAAAGTGAAAAGACCTAAAAGCAAAGCCGCTTGGTTTAAACTTCCAAACTCTTTATTTATAATTCTAAAAATCCTGTTCATTTTATTAAACTACTAAATTGACCAACCTCCCCTTCACATATATTTTCTTTCTAACTTCTTTCCCTTTTGTCCATTTTATTATATTTTCGTTTTTGAGTGCTAAAGTAAAAACTTCCTCATCTTTTATATCTGCCCAAATCTCAATCTCTGCACGCACTTTTCCATTTACTTGAAGAGCAATTTTTATTTCATTTTGTTTTATTAAATCAGGATTCCACTCCGGCCACTTTGATATATGAACGCTCTTTTTTTCTCCAACAGAAAGCCATAATTCATCTGCAACGTGTGGCGCAAACGGCGCCAGAATTTGTAAGAACATCTTAAAATCTTTTTTATCTATGCTTTCAGCTTTTTCCATCTCCGTCGCCAATATCATCATCGCCGAAATAGCCGTATTAAAACGCATCGCTTCTATATCATCTGAAACTTTTTTAATTGTTTTGTGTAGAAGCCTTTTTAGCGAAGTCGAAGAAAAATTTTTCCTTATCAAGGAAGCCACTCTCCACACTTTTTCTATAAACCTGCGAGGGCCAATGATAGATTCGGTAGACCAATTGGCCGACTGCTCAAAGGGCCCTATGGACATTTCATAAAGACGCAAAGTGTCCGCCCCATATGTTTTAATTATTTCGTCGGGATTTACTACGTTTCCCCAGCGCTTACTCATCTTACGTCCATCTCCAGCCATTATTAATCCCTGATTCACGAGTCTTTGAAAGGGCTCCGATCTGGAAACTACCCCTATATCAAATAAAAATTTATGCCAAAATCGAGCGTAAATTAAGTGCCTGGTCGCGTGCTCCATTCCCCCGACATATAAATCAACTGGCGCAAAATATTTTTCTTTTTTAGGATCGACAAAAGATTTTTTATTTTTCGGATCCATGTAGCGCATATAATACCAGCATGACCCCGCCCATTGAGGCATGGTATTTGTTTCTCTTTTCGCGGGCGATTTGCAGTTTGGACATTTTACATCTACCCACTTTGATATTTTTGCAAGCGGACTCTCCCCTGTATCCGTAGGCTCGTAATTCTTCACTTTTGGAAGCTTCACCGGTAAATCTTTTTCCGGCACAGGAACAACTCCACATTTATCACAATGAATGAGCGGTATTGGCTCGCCCCAATATCTCTGCCTGGAAAAAACCCAATCGCGCAAATTGTATGTAACATTCCCCTTTTCATCCGTTTTTTTACCAATCCAATTTTTCTGCGATTCTTTTACTGACATAGGCCAATCAAGATTTTCAAGCCCATCCAACAATTTTTCCGCATAATTAGTTATTTTGAGTACCCACTGGCGCATTGGCCTTTGTTCTACCAGCGCTCCGCATCGTTCGCATCTGCCATTTTCTACATCTTCATTTGCCAGGCCGGTTTTGTCTACAGGACACCAATTTATAGGCTCAAAAGATTCAAAAGCTAAGCCTTTTTTATACATCTGCAAAAACATCCACTGAGTCCATTTATAATATGCCGGATCTGTCGTATTTATTTCTCGCGACCAATCATAATCAAGTCCGATAATATTGAGCTGTTTTTTAAATCTTTTTACATTTTTTGAAACCGCGACTTCAGGGTGAATTTTGTTATTTATAGCGTATTGTTCAGCTGGCAAGCCGAAAGCGTCAAAACCCATAGGGTGAAGAACATTGAAACCTTTCATTCTTTTCATGCGGGAAAATATATCTGTTCCAATATACCCGCGCGGGTGTCCTACGTGCAGCCCCTCACCAGAGGGGTAAGGAAACATATCTAGCACATAGAATTTTGGCTTCTTGCTTACATCGCTAGTTTTGTAGGTTTTTTTCTTTTCCCATTCTTTCTGCCATTTTTGTTCAATTTTCCTATGGTCGTACGATTTCATTTTACTGTTTGAGCGGTTTCGGGTAAGGAGGATACATATCTTTATCTACCGTGCGATCAAAACAGGTGTGGCCTATTTTATGGTCCCACGAATCACCATTGCCTCCAGGTCCTGGATAAGGATAGCTAACTGACACTCCTCCTTCCCTCACCGCTGGCATTGGAACAATTCCTACGTTACTAGGATATTCACTCCATCCTTTTGGCATTTCAGCTCCGAAGGTAGCGCAAAGCTCAAAGGAAAGTTTCTTTACATCTTTCACAGAGTATTCATAAGTCTTGCCTTGCTCAAATTCGGGGTCAACGGGTATTTGATAATTAGAAATCGGATTGGAAATATCGCTCAAAGTCGCTGGAAGTTTTTCTTTCTGTTGCCAATAATTAATAATTTGATATTGAATATTTTGTAAATCTTGGACTCTCTTGTCATCTAAACGCCAAATGCGCTGTTGTCCTGGAGTGCCAATCACGGAGAAACTCCAAATGAGAAGCGCAAGCACAATAATTGAAGATTTAACTACAGACCAAATTGAAACCTTAAATCCGAGTATTTTTTCTTTGTTTCTAAGCTCTAAAATGTAATACCAGCCAACAAAACCCGCGGCAATTAGGGCAACAATTACTTTCCAAATAAACCTAGCAGTGATTTCACCGGCAACAAAATAGCGAACAAGGGTAACTAAGTCAACCGCGACTACGATCGCTGAGAGAAAAAGAATTAAATAAATCATCCATTTGCGAATACCCGAATCGGTCTTACCAAGACCTTCTTTTGCAGTCCGCTTCCAATATCGCATCAAAATCAAAAATATCGGGAAGAATATGATAAGCGTGGCGATAGCCATCCGGGCCGGATCGTAGTTGTAGGAATAATAGCCAGATTGATAAGTAGCATTTAAGACGTCTGGGAATTTAAAATTAAGTGTCTCAAAAGCGAGGTTTAAAAAGGAAGTAACAGTGGCGATAAGACCGACTAAAACCCCCAATGATAAGAAGAAAAACTTTGGCGTCATTTTATGACTCAATTCATTTTTTGTTTCCATATATATCTATTATAGCAGATTTATAAAGCTTTCCAAACAGCTGTATTAGCAAGCGAAATAGAGCGACTATTGGATTTCTCCAGAACACAGAGCTCCCCTTGGCTTACTTCTCCCCTAAAATCCTGCATCATATCTTTTAGAGCATATCCGAGTGCAAGAGAAGAAGAATCAGTGGCATAAGAGGTCAGTATTACTAAAAGTGGCTTATCAGATAAAATCTTGCGTACTCCCTCCAAGAGCTTTGGCAATTTCTCTTCAATTTTCCATACTTCCCCTTTTGGGCCTCGGCCAAACTTTGGCGGATCCATAATTATGGCATCGTACTTATTCCCGCGCTTTTCTTCACGCTCAATGAATTTTAAAACATCGTCAATCATTATCCTTATTGGTAATTTTTCTAAATCACTATTAAGTTTTTGGTTTTCTTTCAGCCATGCATTGCTCTGTGTGGATGCATCTATATGAGTGACTTCCGCTCCTGCTCGAAGAGCAAATAAGCTCGCTACGCCTGTGTAGCCGAATAGATTTAAAAATTTAATTTTTCTACCTGAATTTTTTATTTCATTTTCTATTAAATCCCAATAACTCGCCTGCTCTGGAAAAAAGCCAAGATGCCGAAACGGTGTCGGCGATGCCCAGAATTTGATATCTTTATATGAAAGTTCAAACTTTTTCTCAATTTCATTACTAAATTTCCAGCCATTTTTTGCCCCTAATTTAGAGGATAAAAATTTTCCATCGGCTTTCTCCCATTCTTTTTTTGATAATGTTTTAGGCCAAACTGCATCCTCATAAGGTCTCACAAAATGGTATTTGCCGAAACGCTCCAGCTTCTCACCTTCGCCTGTATCAAGTAGTTCATAGTCTTTCCAATCTTTTGCCTCAAAAATTTTAATTTCTTTCATTTGATTTTTCCGCGCAATACTTCAATCTTGCTCTTTTTATCGATTTTTATCAAGGCAGATGGTTTACCCTTTAATGTGCCACCAGATAAATAAAAGTCAATCCCATTAGAGGTAGAGGCACGCTGTGAGCCCTCGCGACCTCTAATGGGACCGAAGTATTTTTTTGCTTGCGTAATATTCGCTGCCGGCTTTAAACTCTCTGGATTAGCTGAAGGCGCAACAAGTGGACCAGTCTGTTTTAAAATTTTTAGCAAAGATTTTTTCTTAGGAAATCTAAACGCCAACGACCCTACATCTCTATGCAAATACTTCATCTTTTGTATCCATGTACTAGTACATGGTAATACAACTGAAACTGGTCCTGGCCAGAGCTTTTTTTTCATTATGACATTATTGATAATGTCATAATGTTCTATGCCAAATTTTTTTAGGTCGTTTAGAGATGAAATAAGAATGATAAAAGGTTTTTTTCTGTCTCTACCCTTTATCTTATAAATCCTTTCTACTGCTTTTTTAGAGTTCGCCCTTCCCACCAACCCATACAAAGTATCCGTCGGCATCACCCCCACTCCACCGGATTTTAGGATTTTAATAAAATCTTTTTTATTTTCCATAATTTTCTAAAAAATAAGCGACCTTATCTTGTTGCCTTCTTACACCATCTTTAGTATTTATAAATCCTTGTGGTGTTACTAGAAAAAATTCCAACCCTTCATCACTAAAAACAATTTGATTTTCTTTAATATTTAATGATTTAGTCGCAAAGAAATACGCATCTTTACTTAAATCTAAAATACTTTGATATTTTTTCGCATAAACAATGTCTTTTTTTTCTATATTAATTCCAAACTCTTCATTAACTTCTCTTTTAAAAGTTTCAAAAGGAGATTCTTGATCTTCCCTACCACCTCCTGGTAAATCAATTTGTAAAGGAAAATTCTTTGTATTATTATCTCTACGAAAAACTATTATTTTACCACCTAAAAAAACAAGACCCTTAACTCCTTGAAAATCTATATCTTTATTAAAAATATTTTTATCAATCATATCCTAAACTCAATGACATCCCCATCTTTGACTATATATTCTTTGCCTTCCGTACGAACGAGACCTTTGGCACGAGCATTACCGTAGCCACCCACATCAAGTAAATCTTTCCAATTAATAACTTCCGCGCGGATAAACTTCTCTTTGAAATCATTGTGTATGGCACGTCCTGCCATTGGCGCTGTAGAACCAATTTTTATCGTCCAGGCACGAGTCTCATCCTCGCCCGTCGTAAAGAAAGTCTCCAAACCAAGCATTTTATACGCCGCAGAAATAAGATTATCTAATCCTGTGCCAAAAATTGGATCCACTTCTATGTACGGCCCAGGAATTTTGGATTTGAAATCATCTTTTACACTTTCACTAACTTCTGAGGAATTTAATACATACAGCGTCGGCTTTTTTATATTGGCGAGTTCTAGCTCCATATTTATGACTTCAATATCAAACAGCGGATCAACTTTTTCATGTACATGCGTAATCACTTTGTCTTCAAATATTCGCACCACTTCTATAATCGCATCCACTTCGCGGATATGTGAAAGAAATTTATTGCCGAGCCCCTCACCGACAGAAGCTCCTTTTACCAGCCCGGCAATATCTACAAATTCCACCACTGCTGGAATAGTCTTTGCCGACTTAGAAAAATCTGAGAGCAATTGCACGCGCTCGTCCGGCACAGGTACAATACCCACCGATGGATCAATAGTGCAAAAGGGATAATTCTCCGCCGGCACGGACTTTTTAGTGAGTGCATTAAAAAGCGTCGACTTGCCGACGTTAGGAAGACCCACAATTCCGATTGATAGACCCATAATGCCTTGTAGTATAATGGACTAATGGATAAAGGGCAAATGCTAGATAATATTCATAAGAAATGGTTTACAGAATGTAAATGCGAATTAAAAAAGGAAGCGACTCAGCCAGTGCCTGGAAGTGGCAATCCGTCTGCGGAAATTGTCTTTATCGGCGAAGCACCAGGAAAAAGTGAAGATGAACAAGGTATACCGTTTGTAGGTGCTGCAGGAAAATTCTTGAATACTATGCTAGAGGCTATAGGGATGAAACGGGAAGACATTTATATCACCAACATTGTCAAATATCGCCCGCCTAACAATCGCGATCCACTCCCCGAGGAAATCACCGCTTGCGCAGAGTGGCTGCACGAAGAACTTGCTACTATCGCACCAAAATTAATCGTATTCCTCGGTCGGCACGCTATGAATCACTTCTTCCCTACTGAAAAAATATCTGCTGTCCACGGCAAATTCTTAAAGAAAAAAATAACTGGTATGCCTACTCCCTACTTTCTCGCTCTCTATCACCCTGCTGCTGCGCTTTATAATGGCGGAATGCGAGACACACTCCTTGAAGATTTTAAAAAAATTCCAAAATTTTTAGAAAGAATTAAAAATGAATCTATGAACGATACTTCCACCCTTCAAGGAAAAGGGATATAAGTTTTTTTGGTGAAAGAATACGAGCGAAGTAAGAAAAGTCTATAAAGTGACGTGCCCAGTAGGCCAGGATGCCATAAAGACGAATAGGGCCGAGAGACATTAATGCCCAGTTGTGCCCGATAGGAATAACATAGCCGATAGTTTTAGGAACATAAGGAACACGCTTCGCACCGTAAACTATTTTCAACACATCTCCTGCCGCAAATTTACCGTCATTTATTGCGGTCTGCGCTAATCCTGTATATTTTGTATCTGCCGCATCCCCCAATACATAAACTCCACCAAAATCTTTCATTTCCATGTATTCATTTACTGCCACTCTCTTTCTTTCTGTTAATTGAATACCAGGAATAGAATTGTAGAGTCTATTAATCTGCGTACCTGCCGTCCAGATCACCGTCTTTGATTTGAGTGACATGTCTTT
>JBGQKV010000017.1:0-13393 GCA_041499755.1 Minisyncoccia bacterium | reverse complement strand
GCTGAAAATTTCCCCGACCCTGACTCGCGCCGTCGCGCTCCGTCTCGCACAAAGTGCCTATGCACTTTGTGCGCCCAGAGGGAATCGAACCCCCGACCATCTCCTTAAGAGGGAGCTGCTCTACCAGCTGAGCTATGGGCGCATGTAAAACAAATTTCTTATATAACCTAAATTATAATGTACTAATACTGTTGTCTACCAAAACAGCTATGGGCGGAAAATTATTTACCACCTTGTGCCCGAGGTGGGAGTCGAACCCACATCCCTTACGAGACACGATTTTAAGTCGTGCGCGTATACCAATACCGCCACTCGGGCAACTTCCCACATTTGGGGATTCCTATCGCCGGTTCGGCTTCGCCTCACAACGGCGATTTTGCTTTTGCAAACCGGCAAGAAATCAAATCAATTTGATTTCTTGAGGCCTGGGGCGGAATTGAACCGCCGTATATTCCTTTTGCAGAGGAATGCCTTACCACTTGGCTACCAGGCCAACTATCGTAAACTTTAGTTTTCCACCTAGCCTTCTCCTTTACAAGGAGAAGGTGCCTCTACTGAGGCGGATGAGGTGCTTAAACATACTACTTTTCTCGTATCAATTCGTCAATTTTTTGACGATTCTTTTCTCCGCGATCTATCTCTACGTCTATAAAAGGAACATTTTTTGTCTGCATGTACTCTTTTAAAAACTCCCGCATTTCCGACCTCTTTCTTTTTGCAAACAGGAGCGCTGTTTTCTCGCCTGTATCGGGAAAAGCAGTGATAAAAATAGTGGCTTTTTTCAAATCTGGTGACACGCTTGCAGAAGTCACTGTGATGAGCGATGCATTGGTGCTTTCACGATTTAAAAATTGCGCCGTCAGCTCTTTTACCAGTTGCTCAACTTTTTGCATTCTTTGACTCATTTTTGCATTACGGCGAAAGATTCAATTATGTCACCAGCCGCGATTTCTATTTTTGATTCTATCATTATCCCAAATTCCGTTCCTTCTTCTACGACAGCTGTTTTGGTTTTACCTTTTTCCAAATTCACTATTTTCCCTCGGCCGATTTCAAATTCTCGGCGGACGATTTTTACCGTCTCTCCCAGGGCGATTTTGCCTTCCAGTACTTTACCGCCGACAATTTGGCGCTCTTTCGTTTGGCTAAAAGCTTTGATTATCTTTGCTCGGCCGGTAACTTCGACGCTTTCTATCCTCGGTCGTCTTTTTTCCATTTCTGCCTGTAGCCACTCTGTCATTTTATAAATAATATCAAAAGTAGACAATGTCATGCCTAGCTTTAAGGCAAGCTCTGCGGCGTTTTTATCTGTTTTTATATTAAATCCGATGATTATAGTGTCAGTATTTGAGCCAGCTCCTTTTATATCTGATTCAGAAATGGGCCCCACGCCGGACTGCACTATTTTAAATAGAGCACCTTCGCTTTTTATTTTTGCTATTTCTTTTTCAATTGCTTCCAGTGATCCAGATACATCCGCTTTTAATATTATCGGAATTATTTTTTTGTTATTTTCTTCTGTCAAAGTTTTAAACGTCAAAGTATTTTTTGTTTTCCACCTTTTGACAGCTTCTTCCGCGTCGCGCTTATTTTGAAAACTTTGGAATAGTTCACCCGCTTTCGGCACCTTATCAAAACCCACCAAGCGGACAGGGGAAGAGAAAGTCATTTCGTTTACGCTTTTGCCAAGGAAATTTTCCATAATTCGTGTCGTGCAAGTGGTGTCTTCTGTCACTACTACCATTCCTTTTTTCAAGGTGCCATTTTTTATAATCAGGCTGGCTTCGATTCCGCGCTTGGAGTCCAGATTTGATTCAAGCACAAAACCGCTGGCCTTCTCATCTCTATTTCCAGTAAAATTTTCCACTTCCGCTAAAATGAGAATAAGCGAGAGTAAGCTCTCTACACCTTCGCCTGTCTTTGAAGATATTGGAGCAAAAGGAACTTTACCCCCATAATTTTCAAGGTATATTTCATTTTCCGCCAAGCCCATTTTTGTTTTCTCAATGTCCGCCCCCGGTTTGTCTATTTTATTTATGGCGACGATCACTGGCGTGTTGTTCTCGGTTATCGTCTTAAATGCCTCGATTGTTTGGGGTTTTACTCCGTCTTCAGCGGAGACTACCAAGATGGCAATATCGGCAATGCGTGCTCCCCGTTCACGCATTTTAGAAAATGCTTCGTGGCCAGGAGTGTCTAGAAAAGTTATCTTTTTTTCTTTACCACTCTCATCTTTATGGATTACTTCGTAAGCTGAAATATGCTGAGTGATACCGCCGGCTTCCTGCTTGGTGATGTTTGTCTTTCGGATGTAGTCGAGAAGGGTAGATTTGCCGTGGTCAATGTGTCCCATTACTGCTACGACTGGCGGCCGTTCCACCATATTTATTTTTTCTTTTTGATTTTCCATTTTTTATTCTATCTTACCTCGGCTTTCTTTAATGCCTCTTTTTCCTCATTCGTTAGTTCGTATTCAGATTTGCCGCCTTTGACTGGCTTTGCAAAGATACTCATCCTCTCGCGAGAGTACAAACTGGAAATGATCACCCCGTCGCCCTCTTCGTTCATTATGCCTATAGCAAAGCTCTGGTTGCTGCCTTGGTCGGGGAAAGGGTTGAAGCGTACAGTTCCAAGTCCGCGTATGCTTTGTTTCAGTTTTTTATTTATTGAGCTTAGCTCTCTTTCCGCAGAGTCTTTTGTGGCGGTCAGCTTTTTTATATCTTCTCCTAAGGCGATAATGCTCTCTTCCAGATCATTAGCTTTTTTTCCCATAAAAATTTTCCTAAAACGTTTTTCGGTTTTGACAATCCAAAATAAGCCCGCTAGAATGGCAAGTCCAGTCAAAACAAAAAAAGCCAATAAAAAAATACCGCCCAGCTTTATATCCATAGACTTTCAATATATACTATTTTTATGCCCAAATCAAACTATACAAACCAAATATACTTAGATTATGCCTCCGGCGCGCCGGTTGATCCGCGCGTTTTGAAGGTTATGAATGAAGTCGGGAAGCATGAATTTGCCAATCCGAGCGCAATTCACGAGCTAGGTGTGAGAGCGAAAAAGATCTTAGAAAGAGCAAGAGGGTATATTGCAAAAATTTTAGGCGCACATGCTAATGAAATTATTTTTACAAGCGGAGCTACTGAAAGTAATAACTTAGCAATTTTAGGCGTAGGCGCTCCGCATATAGTAACTACAAACATAGAACATGCCTCTGTCTTGGAAGTTTGCAAATATTTGGAAAAGACAAAAAAGGCGCAAATTACCTATGTGGAAGTTGAAAAAAATGGCATAGTAGACCCGAAAAAAATAAAAAAGGCCATAAAAAAGAACACCGTTCTAGTCTCAGTGATGTACGCTAATAACGAAATTGGCACAATACAGCCGATACGCGAAATTGCCAAGGAAATCAGGCATTTTAATAAAATAAATTCCAAAAAGATTTTATTTCATACCGATGCTACGCAGGCTATAAATTACCTGCCGGTAAATGTAGAAAAATTGGGTGTTGACCTTTTGTCTTTTAATGGAGCAAAAATTTACGGCCCAAAAGGAGTTGGCGTGCTTTTTAAGAAAAGAAATCTTTCTTTGGCGCCTATTACACACGGGGGTGACCAGGAGTTTGGCTTCCGACCCGGGACAGAAAACTTGCTTGCCATAGCTGGACTCGCCGAAGCTTTTAAAATCACTGAAGCATTAAAGGAAAAAGAATCAAAGCGTCTGGTCAAGCTACGTGATTATTTTATAAAAAAAATAAAAGATATTGATTCAGAAGTTATTTTAAACGGCGATAAGATAGAAAGATTGCCAAACAACGTAAACATAAGTATTCCCAAAATCCCGAGCGAACTCTTGGTCTTAGAGCTCTCTGCGCGTGGAATAATGATTTCCGCCAGGAGCGCTTGCAAGTCTCTGGACAGGGCCGAATCACATGTAATAAAAGCGATTAGACCAACATCTAAAATAGAGGGGAGTGTCCGTTTTTCGATAGGCAGAGAGACAACAAAGACTAATCTTGACTACGTCAGCAAATCACTGTTCGAGATTTTGACCAAGCTGAAAAGGTGGTATAATTAAGCCATGGAGATGAAAGATCTAAACAAATCGCAGTTGATACTTTTGGCGTTGCTGATTTCTTTTGTGACGTCTATTGCTACCGGCATTTCTACCGTTACCCTGATGCAACAGGCGCCGAGCTCAATCACTGTGCCGATAAATCGTATTGTCCGGCAAACGATTGAAAAAGTTGTACCGGGAGAGATTAAAACTTCGGTCCAAACTGTCGTGATTAAAGAAGAAGATTTAGTAGTGGATGCTATCGCCAAAAACCAGTCAGCAATTTTTTCTTTAACCAAAGAAGCTACTGATGATGCAGGCAAGATAGTTGAAATTTCCGCTGGTCGCGGGCTGGCTGTCGCTTCTGATGGTACACTCGTTGCTGACGCGGCTCTTGTACCAGATAAAGAAGTTTATTACGCAAAGAATGACTCTGGGAAATTCAAAGCTGATTTTGTCTCTACAGATAAAGGAGGATTTTCTTTTTTAAAAATTGGCGCGTCCCTTGATGAGAAAAATAAATTGACCTTTACCATGCCAAGTTTTGGTGATATAAATAAAATGAAAGCTGGACAGAAGCTCCTGGTATTAGATCAGAGTTTTACCTCAATCATTTTTGATGGTTCAAAAGAAGATATAAAAATAAAAGTTTCCAATCCCAACTCGGGCTCCCCAGTAGTGAATCTGGATGCAGAAGTGGTGGGCATAGTACTTTCAGGAGACACTTCTTTTATCCCAATCTCTTTGATTACCGGAGCATTAAAGCCAGCCGATAAACCTGTCGAAGCACCGAAAATTCCGTAATCATTGACAGTTTTATAAATTTAGGTTATTATAAAACATATATGCCGCCATTAAATCGCTTTACAACTAAAGCCCGAGATGCAATAAAGAAGGCTCATGAGCTCGCTATTGAACGAGGCCAAAATCACGTTTCCTCTCTTCACTTGCTTTCAGCTCTCCTTTTGCAGGAAGAGTCTATGGTGCTTTCAATATTGGATAAATTAGAGATTGACACAATGCTTTTGACGGACTCAGTCATAGAGTCAATAGAAACGCCGGAATCTCGCACCACCTTGTCTCCTTCTTATCAGATTTACCTTGCGCCAGACTTGGCGCAAACACTGGAAAACTCAGCCAAAGTCGCTGAGTCTTTAAAAGATGATTTTGTTTCCACTGAGCATCTTTTTATAGCAATGCTTGATGTGCCAGGAGAAGCGAAAGAACTTTTATCTCGCTTTCGTATTTTTAAAGAGCCAGTAATAAAAGTACTAGAAGAATTAAAGAGCCAAAGCACGACAGATGTCTCAATGCCAAAGAAAAACCGCTTGCTTGGAAAATATACAAGGAATCTCACCAAGCTTGCCCGTGAAGACAAGCTTGATCCAGTCATCGGGCGCGATATCGAAATAATGCGCATTATGCAGATTCTTTCCCG
This sequence comes from Minisyncoccia bacterium, assembly GCA_041499755.1. Taxonomy (GTDB): domain Bacteria; phylum Patescibacteriota; class Minisyncoccia; order Phycocordibacterales; family UBA9973; genus UBA9973. The sequence continues at coordinate 7,896 of JBGQKV010000017.1, read as the reverse complement.
AAGGACAAAAAATAATCCTATACTTATCGGCGAAGCTGGTACGGGAAAAACTGCAGTGGTGGAAGGTTTAGCAAATCGCATTGCCAAGAGCGATGTGTCTGAATCACTTCGTGATAAAGAAATCGTCTCGCTCGACCTTGGATCATTAATTGCAGGTACAAAATACCGCGGAGAATTTGAAGAGCGGTTGAACGGTATTATGAAAGAAATTGAAAAAGCGGAAGGAAAAATAATTCTTTTTATAGATGAAATACACACTATCGTCGGTGCAGGCGGGGCGGAAGGAACTCTTGATGCTTCTAATATGCTAAAGCCTGCTCTTTCACGCGGAGAATTGCGTGCCATCGGCGCGACGACCTTAAAAGAATATCAAAGACACATTGAGAAAGATCCTGCGCTAGCCAGGCGTTTTCAGCCGGTATATGTAGATGAGCCGTCTGTGGAGGATGCTGTTGCCATACTGCGCGGACTAAAAGAAAAATATGAGCTTTTCCACGGCGTGCGCATTACGGATGATGCGATAATTTCAGCTGTTAATTTAAGCACTCGCTACATCACAAATAGATTTTTGCCGGACAAGGCGATTGACCTAATTGATGAAGCATCTTCGTCTTTGAAAATTGCCTTGGAAAATAAACCGCCGATGCTTGAAGATGCACACCGAAAAATAATGCGCTTGGAGATTGAAAAAGAAGCGCTAAAAAAAGAGTTAGAAAATAAAAGTGTTGATAATAAAGCTACCAAAGCCCGTGTCAAAGACATAGACAATCAGATAGGTGATCTGCATGAAAAGACCAAAGAGCTTGAACTTAAATGGAAAAATGAAAAGTCCACGGTGCTTGAAATTCGCTCTATCAAGAAAGAATTGGAAACTTTGCGCCTTGAAGCGGAGAATGCTGAGATGCGGGCAGACCTATCGCGGGCAGCCGAAATCCGCTATGGTAAAATCCCGGCCTTGAAAAAAGAATTGGAAGTAAAACTCTTACGGCTCAAAAAATTGCAGAAATCTCGCCGAATCCTCAAAGAGGAAATCACCGCCGAAGATATTGCCGAAGTCGTCGCTCGCTGGACGGGAATACCGCTCACTAAAATGCTTGAAGAAGAGCGGGCAAAACTGGAGCGCATGGAAGAAGAACTCCGAAAACGGGTCATTGGCCAAAATGAAGCTATTACTCGTATGGCAGATGTTATACGCCGTTCTCGCGCTGGTATTTCAGACCCGAATCGACCTATCGGCTCGTTCATATTCTTGGGTCCCACCGGCGTCGGCAAGACAGAGCTTACCAAATCCTTGGCCCAGTTTATGTTCAATGACGACAAAGCCCTTATCCGCGTGGATATGTCCGAATATATGGAAAGGCACAGCGTGTCCAAGCTTATTGGTTCTCCGCCGGGCTATGTCGGCTATGAAGAGGCAGGACAGCTCACCGAAGCCGTGCGTCACCGACCATACGCGGTGATACTCTTTGATGAAATAGAAAAAGCGCATCCGGAAGTATTCAATATGCTTTTACAAGTTCTTGACGAAGGCCGGCTGACAGACGGAAAAGGACGCGTAGTTAATTTCAAAAATGCGATTATCATTCTCACTTCAAACATCGGCTCGCAGTTCATAGAGAAAATGGAATCAATTGGATTCTCAAACCGTTCCGCGGCAGAAGATTATAGCCAGACGAAAGAAAAATTGATGGAGTCCTTGAAAGACCATTTCCGTCCAGAGTTTTTAAATCGCTTGGATGAAATTATTGTCTTTGATATTCTCTCGCCTGAATCAATTGCTGAGATTGTGAAAATTAGAATCAAAGTCGTAGCCGACCGATTGGCTGGAAAAGAAATTGGCTTTGAGATTGAGGGTGGTGCGCTGGCATTTCTTGCAAAAGAGGGATACAACCCGCATTATGGTGCAAGACCGCTCAATCGCTTAATTCAAAATAAAATCTTAAACCCTGTCGCTTCTTATATCATTTCCAAGGGCGTCAAAAAAGGTGACACAGTCTACGTAACTGTAAAAAATAAAGAACTTGTCATAGAAACTAAGAAGGGTAGGATAAAAAGTCCTATAAAAACTAGCCGTCAATCTAATTTGAAAGTTTAGCTTTTTTGTGCTATTTTATACGCACACGTCAATAAAGATGTGTATGCGTCGGTGGCGGAGTGGTCAATCGCAACAGACTGTAAATCTGTCGCCCTATGGGCTACGAAGGTTCGAATCCTTCCCGACGCACAAATTCTTGCAAAGAATTCTTAATTTTAAGAAAGGTTTTTGACATATCTATTTTAATCCTATAATATAAGGATGATATGGAAACGAATTTTCGCAAAAAAGTACCGCGTCCCGTTAGAAATCGCGAAGGCTTGCAGCGTGTTCCCAGTTCTAATGGGATGAAAATAGCACTGCTTTGCGGAGGGCCGTCGTTGGAGCGGGGTATATCTTTGAACTCTGCAAGGAGTGTTTTAGATCATCTTGAAGGCGATAATATCGAGATTTTACCCATTTTCTTTGACCACAAGAAGAGAGCTTACAAGATTTCCAAAGCTCAGCTTTATTCAAACAACCCTTCAGACTTTGATTTCAAGCTATCCGAACACAGCGCGCCACTTTCCCAGAGCTCTCTCATAAAACTCTTAAAATCAGCTGACATTGTTTTTCCTGTAATGCACGGGCCATTTGGTGAAGACGGGCAAATACAAGCTTTTTTAGAAAAAAATAATATTCCGTTTATTGGATCAGGTTTTAAGGCTTGCAAAATGGCTTTTGATAAATATGAGGCAAACAATACTATAAAAGAAAAAGGTTTTTATACTTTGCCTTCTGCACTTCTGAAAATATACTCCAAAGACCAGAGCAAAATAATAAAAGATTTTTTTATTAAACATAAGTTAAAGCGAGCGATAGTAAAACCTGCTACTGGTGGTTCCAGCATCGGTGTTTTTTCTGTAAATACTGCCCTTGAAGCGATTGATAAAGTAAATTTGCTTTTTTCCAAGAGGATGGATACACGGGTAGTGCTAGAGCCCTTTGCTAAAGGGGTAGAGTTTACAGTCATAATTCTTCAAAACAAACTCGGTCTGCCTGTGGCTGTCATTCCTACAGAGATTGAGACTGCATATAAAGAAGGGCGGATTTTTGATTTTCGTAAGAAATATCTGCCGACCAACCAAGTAAAATATCACTGCCCGCCGAGATTTCCAAAGGAAACGATAGAGAAGATTCAGACCGAGGCAAAGCAACTCTTTGCCCTCTTTGGGATGAATGACTTCGCTCGTTTTGATGGTTGGGTCCTCCCTAATGGCAAAATTTGGTTTTCAGATTTTAATCCAGTTTCCGGTATGGAGCAGAATAGCTTTCTTTTCCAGCAAGCCTCGCGCCTAGGTATGAGTCATAGTGATTTATTGCATTATATTGTCCGTAATTCGTGCCAGAGGCAAAATATTAATTTTCCGGAAGTTCAAAAGAAAAATAATCAAAAGAGAAAACCAGTATCGGTAATTTTTGGTGGACACACTTCGGAGCGGCAAGTATCTCTGATGAGTGGGACGAATGTATGGCTCAAGCTTCGCAACTCAAAAATATACGAACCAAAACCTTATCTATTGGATTTTGAAAATAATGTCTGGGAGTTGCCTTATACTCTCATTTTAAATCACACCGTGGAAGAAATAATCGAAAATGCAAAAAATGCCGAGAAAGGATGGGAGAAAACAAAAAATATGATATCAAGAATATCATCCGAGCTTATGCTCGGAGATGGTGAAGCGACCGAGCAGTTTTTTATGCCTAAAAAAATAAGATTGCCGGAGTTTGTAAAAAAGTCTGATTTTGTGTTTCTAGGGCTTCATGGTGGAGATGGAGAAAATGGTAACTTTCAAAGGCTTCTTTCTAAAGCAAAAATAAAATTCAATGGTTCAGGCGAAAAAACATCGCACCTTTGTATGGACAAGTTCGCGACAGGAGAGTTTATCAGGGCATCTGATATAAAAGGTGTTAGCATAGCTCCACAGAAAGTCTTTTTTTTGAGAGGAGTACAGAACGAGAAAAAACTTTGGCAAAGTCTCACACGTGAGCTTGGCGCCAAAACCCTTATAGTAAAGCCAAAAGATGATGGCTGTTCCACAGGCGTAGCGCATTTATACACAGAAGATGATTTGAAAAACTACTTATCATATCTGCAGAAAAGAAAAGTTTTTATTCCAGCTGGAATCTTAAAAAATCAAGATAGTATTATTGAGATGCCGAATACCTCAATACATGAAATTCTTTTTGAAAAGTTTATTGAGACCGATAATGTAAAAATAAAACAAGGTAAGCTAAAATATATACGCAGAAGCGGGTGGGTAGAGGTGACTATAGGAATTTTGGAGGAGAGGGAGAAACCCCGACGTAAAGTCGGGGTCCCGACCAAAGCGTCGGGATTAAAAGCTTTTAATCCCTCTGTGACGATAGCCGAAGGGGAAGTGCTATCGCTCGAAGAGAAATTCCAAGGCGGTACAGGAGTAAATCTGACTCCGCCACCGAAAGAAATTGCTAAAGCAAATGCAGTTACGAAAGCCAAAAGTTTTGCGGAAAAAATCGCAGGGAAAATTGGCATTGCTGGCTATGCCCGGCTTGATGCTTTTATGAACGTTTCCACTGGCGCTCTGTCGGTCATAGAAGTAAATACCTTGCCAGGGCTTACCCCCTCTACTGTCCTTTACCAGCAAGCGTTGGCGGAGAAAAATCCTATTTTCCCGCGCGATCTTTTAGAAAGGATTATTAAGAATAGTGGGTATTAGTATGTTAGTATAAATATGTTGAATCAAACAGAAAAAACAAAATTGCGGACATGGGTAGAGCTTGATAGGGGTGCGATGAGGAAGAATTATCAGACTTTCAAAAAGCTCATTCCGAAAGATTGTATTTTGATGAGCGTGGTAAAGTCCAACGCTTATGGACATGGGCTCATTCACATAGCCCGAGAGATGGTGCGGCTTGGGGTAAATTTTCTTGGCACGGATTCATTTGATGAAGCGCTTGAACTTCGCAAAGCCGGCATTAAAACAAGAATTTTGGTTTTTGGGTATGTTTCGCCGGCGTTTTTCAAAGAGGCGAGCGAGAAAAATATTTCTATCACCATTTCAAGTTTTCCATCGTTGCGAGCTTTATCTAAATTAAGAACAAAGAAGAAAATAAAAATTCATATTGAGACTGATACAGGGCTAGGCCGGCAGGGGTTTTTAGCTGGTGACATGAAAAAAGTAATCACTCTTTTGAAAAAATGTCACAATGTGGAAGTAGAAGGTCTATACACCCACTTTGCAGTAGGGGAAGATCCAAAAGGTTACGCTTACACGAAGCGCCAAGTGGATGGATTTGAAAAATGGGTCAAAGCTTTTAACCAGGCTGGCTTCTATCCTTTGCGCCATGTCTGCGCTAGCGCTTCCACAATGTTGTACCCAGAATTCCATTACGATATGGTGCGTGTCGGTATTTCACTTTACGGACTATGGGCTTCAAAAGAAGCCAAGCATGCGATGGGTAGGAAAATAAAACTTTACCCAGTACTCTCTTGGAAAGCGATTATTACTGAAACAAAAAATTTGCCTAAGGGAAGTAGAATCGGATACGACCTGACCGAGAAATTAAATCGCCGTTCTATGCTTGCCCTTGTTCCAGTAGGTTATTGGCACGGCTACCCCCGACTCCTTTCAAGCAAAGGAATTTTTAATGTAAAAGGGAAGAAAGTAAAACTGATGGGCCGAGTATCTATGGATATGATGGTAGTAGATGTGACGGATGTGCCTAGCGTGAAAGTGGGGGACGAAGTCGTAATAATTGGCGGAAAGTCTGGACATTATGCAGATGCAGATATGATGGCTCAGGACGCAGATACAATAAACTATGAAATCACTACTCGCATAAACCCGATCATCAAACGTTTCTATCGTATTAATCCATTACTACCGCGTGTAGTTACCAGGGGCAAATAGAGTTGCTTTTAAAAGGCTTTTATACTAGTATAGCCGTATGTCACAAGATAGACTTATAAAATTGGCTTGCGGAAATTGCAAAAGGATAAATTACTGGTCCAGCAAGAACAAAAAGCTTGTCACCAAGAAAATTGAGCTCAATAAGTACTGCAAATGGTGCCGCAAAAAGACCAAGCATAAGGAAATAAAGAAGTAAATTCTCAATTTTTTATTCTTATGTTAGAATAGGCTTGCAGCAAATGTTTGCTGCACGTTCTTTTTTTGAGTGCTTTTATTTTTAATTTGAGCACTTCTATCTCCGCCTTCGGGCGGAGGTCTGGGGCGATTAGTTAAGTGGCATAACTTCGGTCTCCAAAACCGATGTCGGGGGTTCGATTCCCTCATCGCCCGCCACGATAGCAAGCAAACTGCTTTGCTTGTGTGAGGGAAGCGAAAGGATTTTCTGTGCTAAAAGCCAGAAAATCACCTGGCTATGTAATAGCCGATTCCCTCATCGCCCGCAAAATGTTAAAATATAAAGGCATATATGAACCGAAAAAACTCTGAACTTTACTTTTTACTACTTCTCCTTGCTGGGGTTTTAGTCATAACTTTTTTCATCTTCAAGCCTTTTCTTTATGTGCTCATCTTGGCTTTGGTTTTTAGCACTGTCTTTGCGCCGATACATAAAAAACTTCTTGACCAAACTGCCCAAAACAAAGGACTTTCTGCCTTGCTTTCCACCCTGCTCGTCATCATTATTTTCGTTGTTCCGCTTTACTTTATTGCCACCCAAATTTTTCGGGAATCAGCAAATCTTTATTCATCTTTGAGCGTGAACGGCGGAGTGACAAATCTTTCCAATACTATCGGCCAGGCAATACATGGCCTCAACAAATATAGTCCAATACCGGCAGATTTTTCCTTTAATCTCGATCTTTATATAAAGCAAGGGTTGCAATGGCTCATGCAAAATATCGGCTCGATTTTTTCTAACGCTGTCCGGATAATCGCTGGCATCATTCTTTTTATTTTTTCCCTTTATTTTTTATTCAAAGATGGCCAAAAAATAAAAGACGGCATTATTATTTTCAGCCCACTGAAAGAGGAGTATGACGAAAGGATTTTTAGCAAGCTGACCCTGGCGATAAATTCTGTGATAAGGGGAAGTTTGATAGTGGCCATAATTCAAGGGATATTGACGGCAGTCGGATTCACTATTTTTAGTGTACCTAATCCGGCGCTTTGGGGCTCTGTCACTGTCATAGCGGCGTTGATTCCCGGTATCGGTACTACGATGGTCATTGTTCCTGCTATACTGTTTCTTTTCTTTACTGGACATATTTTGCCAGCAGTCGGCCTGCTCGCCTGGGGAGTGCTCGCCGTAGGACTCATAGATAATTTCCTAGGTCCAAAGCTTGTAGAAAAAGGGGTACATCTGCATCCATTCCTGATTCTTCTTTCTGTTCTTGGTGGCATCAGCTTCTTCGGACCTATGGGCTTCCTCCTCGGTCCACTTGTCTTAAGCCTCCTTTCCGCTCTGCTTGATGTTTATTTTACTCTCCAAAAAGAACAAGAAGGGTAAGATGGAAAAATTTTTTATTAAAAATAGATATGGCTTAGAAATAGTTGGAGATATTTTAATTCCCAAAAATCCTATTGGTCTTGCATTTGTGCTTCACGGACTGGGGGGGTTCCGAGCGCAGCCGTGTATGCAAGCAATAGTTGAAGGTTTTTTTGAAAACGACTATACGGTAGTTAATTTTGATGCTACGAATTCAATAGGAGAAAGTGGAGGGAAATATGAAGATGCAACTATGCAAAAACATTATGAAGATTTAATCGATGTGATTACTTGGGCAAAAACACAAAGTTGGTACAAAGAGCCCTTTATGCTTGCGGGACTCAGTCTGGGTGGATATGCGATTGTCAGATATGCGGAAGATCATC
>JBGQKV010000016.1:0-14696 GCA_041499755.1 Minisyncoccia bacterium | reverse complement strand
CATATTATTAGCGATTTATTTAAAAAGGTTGTATAATAACAAACCTGTCATAAAAGACAGGTTTAACTTAACCAAATGTTACCGGAATTTCCAAAATTCAAGGCAATAGAACTGACGGATAAGGAAGATGTGGAAAAGATAACTCGACAATACCCTCCGTATTCGGATTTTAATTTTGTCTCCATGTGGAGCTGGGATATAAAAGGGGAGATGCGTATTTCACAGCTTCACGGCAATCTTGTTGTCCGATTCACAGATTATCTTACGGGAGAGCCATTTTATTCGTTTCTTGGAAATAATAAAGTAAATGAAACAGCAGAGGTTTTATTAGAGATTTCAAAAAAAGAAGGATTAAAACCAATAATAAAACTTGTTCCAGAAGATTCAATTGAACATTTAGATGGTAAAAAATTTAAAATAGAAGAAGATAGAGATCATTTTGATTATATATTTAGCCACAGAAATATAGCTTTATATGAAGGTTCAGATTATAAACGACAAAGAAATAAAGTACGAAGATTCGAAAACAATCATAAATATGAAATTCTCACTTTAAACTTAACTGATAAAAATAACCAAAAACTCATTTTAGACCTAGTTGAATCTTGGGTTAATCACAAAAATGGAGATGATGATACGGGAGAGGATTATCTCGCAGCAGAAGACTTAGAAAACGAACTTATAGCCTTCAAAAAAGTTATGGCCGCACCAACTGAATTTCTAACTTCATTAACCTGCTTCTCTTTATTTATTGATGGTATTTTAACCGGTTTCATGATAAATGAAAAAATATCAAAAGATTACTCTTTAGCTCATTTTGGTAAGGCAGATGTAAAATATAATGGGATTTATCAATTTTTAATGAAGCAAAATTCAAAGGTATTCCTAGATTTAGGAATTAATTATATGAACCACGAGCAGGATTTAGGTGTAGACAAACTTAGAAATGCAAAAATGCGCTTTAGGCCATCCTTATTTCTTAAAAAGTACTTAGTTAATTACCTTTAAATTTATCCACATATCTACTTACTAATAAAAATTTTGAGTGTTATACTAATCTTATGAATAAAAGCGACAAAGAGGACATGAGAGGGTTAAAATATAATATTTTAACCACTTTATATGCTGTTGTTTCTGTGTGGTTCTTATATTTACATATATTTCTTAACTTTGATTTAGATTCAACTCAATATGATTTAAAAATTTGGGCTTCAGTTTATCAAATTTTAGCACTTTTTGGTGGTATAGTTGGTATTTATGTTTCTAAAAAATGGGGTGGATATAAAAGCATAATTGGTAAAGCCGTTTTATTTTTTGCATTGGGACTTTTACTCCAGGTTTTTGGTCAAAGTTTTGATAGCTATTTAAACGTGTTAAAAAATGTTGAAATTCCGTACCCATCAATAGGGGACATAGGATTTTTTGGTAGTGTCCTCTCTTATATAGTAGGGGCATTTTATATGTTAAAGTCAGTAGGCTTTAAATTTTCTTTTAAATCCTTAAAAGGGAAACTCATTGCTGTGATTATTCCGCTTACGATATTAGTCTCTTCGTACTTTTTCTTTTTAAAAGGCTACGAATTTGATTGGTCTAGTCCTTTGAAAATATTTTTAGATTTCGGTTACCCCTTTGGTGAAGCAATTTATGTGTCAATAGCAATATTAGCATTTCTGGTTTCTCGAAATTATTTAGGTGGGATTATGAAAAAACCTATACTTTTTTTAATCTTTGCCTTATTTTTTCAATATTTATGTGAATTTACCTTCTTATATCAAGCAAATGCAGGAACTTGGTATGCAGGTGGTGTGAATGATTTTATGTACTTCACCTCTTATTCTATTATGGCTTTTAGCCTTATTAAATTAGGATCTGTGTTTTACAAAATCAAAAACAGTTAAAATCTATGGAAGAAAAAATTTATGATCAAATTGCAATAAGAATTATAAGAGAGCAAGAGCTTATTATCGGGCCTTTGGCCTGGGACGAAGCGCGCAAGGTGCAGGGAATTCTGATTGTTGACCAGAAAAAAGGGGAAGTCTCCATGTCCGGCGATTCAAAACAGATTTTAAACAACTTGGTGGCTCAATACGCCAAACTCTTCGGCCGGGCATCAAATGAAGTCTGTAAGGAAGTGACGCAGGATCTGATTGCCGAATTGCCGGCTGATCAAGTGCCAGAGAGTTTGAAGTAATTAATCTATGTCAGCTGATGCAGACCTCCAAAAAATAAACGAGGAGATTTACAAGAGAAATCTAGAGCTCGCGGTGCTCAATAAAAACCTCTCCCTTCTGAGGAAACTTTATCAAATAAGTATTTTGACTCTTGAACCCAAGGTTCTTTCTGAAAGGATCACTGATGAAATCCGGCTGGACCTCAATATGGAGGCTGTCGGTATTTTTGTTTTTGACCAAAAGACAGATATTCTTTCTCCTTTAAATTTCTCCAAGTCCGAAAGGTTAACTGATATTTTAGAAAAAAGCGGTTTTGATCTAAAAGATATTTCTATTCCGGAAATTTCTAAACATACTTTCTTTCAATCTTCAATTTACGGCAAGATTTCAAATTCCACGGAAAATCTTTCCGACGTCTGGGGAGGTTTTATAAATGAAGAAAATTTAAAAAAACTTAAAGAAGAGTCGCATTGGAAAACCACCCTGCTTTATCCGCTAGTGACAGAGAGCAACACTATCGGCGCTCTTTTGATCGGGCTTAATCGCGAATATCAAACTCTAAATGACCACGAAAAAGAATCTATAAAAAGCTTGATTGACGTGGTCGCTGTTGCCTTGGACAAGGCGTATCTGTATAAAGAATTACAAGATGCAAATGAAAGCCTCAGGAATTTATTGCGCCAAAGAGAATCCTTGGTTCACTTGGTCACTCATAAGGTGAAGGGCTCATTCACCCGTTCTAAATATATTTTTGCCGAAATGCTCGAGGGTACCTTTGGTGAAATTTCGCCAGTCTTGAAAGGTATGGCTGAAAAAGGGTTGGATTCTGACAATCAAGGTATAGAGACTGTCGACCTAGTATTGAACGCCGCGAACTTGCAGACTGGTACAGTCAAATATGAAATGAAGCTGATAGATTTCAAAGAAATCGTTGACCATGTAATCGTAGATATGAAAAAGCCGATAGAATCTAAAGGCTTGAAACTTGAAATAAACATAAGTGAAGGGAAATATAACACTTCTGGCGATAGTTTTTGGCTCAAAGAAGTAGTTCACAACTTGGTAGATAATTCTCTTAAATACACTAAAGAGGGGAGTATCAAAGTGAATCTTGAAAATAAAGATGGGAAAATATTACTTGGAGTTAAAGACACAGGCGTCGGCATCACAGACGAAGACAAACAAAATCTTTTCAAAGAAGGCGGACGAGGCCAAAACTCTGTAAAGGTAAATGTTGATTCCACCGGCTACGGACTCTTTTCCGTAAAACTCATAGTGGATGCGCACAAAGGCCGGGTTTGGGCAGAGTCCGATGGCCAAGGAAAAGGCTCCAGCTTTTTTGTAGAATTACCAATAGCCTAAATTTTATTTATTTTATAACTCCCAGAAGAATCTTTTACTTCATAGCCAAGTAAATTTATTTGTGCGCGGAGCTCGTCAGACTTTTTGAAATCTTTATTTTTTCTAGCACTTTCGCGTTCTTCGGCCAATTTTGTAATTTCTTCTGGTATAATTTCTTTCTTTAAATTTTCAAAACCAAGACCCAGTACTTTGTCAAAATCCAAGATAGTCGCTTTTTTGTCAGAGTTTGAGACATCCCCATCCTTCATTAAATCCCAAAGTAAGGTCAATGCTCTCGGGGTATCAAGGTCATCTTCTAAATATTCTTTAAATTTTGCCTTATATATCTCGTTAGTTGTTCCGAGAGGTTCTCCAAGCCCCATATAAAGCCCAAAAAGGCGTTTTAAGGCTATTTCTGCACCTTCTAGGGCATCCAGGTGAAAGTTCATTTTGGTGTGGTAATTCGCCATTAAAAGCCAAAAACGATAGGATATAGGATTAAAACCTTTTTCAACCAGGCTACCCAGTTTCAAAAAGTTATCTTCGGATTTAGCCATTTTTTCCCCGCCGATATCTATGAATTCGTGGTGCAACCAATATTTTACAAAAGGAGTCTTGCCTGTGGCGGATTCTGATTGGGCTATCTCATTCGTATGGTGAATTGAAATATGATCTATGCCCCCGGTGTGAATATCGAATTGTTCGCCCAAGTATTTCATACTCATCGCGGAACACTCGATATGCCAGCCGGGGAAACCTTTGCCCCAAGGCGCTTCATAGCCGATTTTATCGGAGAATTTCCAAAGCGCGAAATCAGCAGGATTTTTTTTCTCGGAATTCTCACCAATTCTAGACTGCTCTTCATCTATATTTTTTCTTCCCCCAGAGAGCGCGGCATAATTTTTAAATTTATTGGTATCAAAATATATTCCGTCAGAAATTTTATAAGCATATCCATTCGCTTCAATTTTTCTTATGAGCTCGATGTCTTCTTTTATGTGGTCTGAAGCAAATGGCATCACATCTGGCATGTTTATGTTGAGTTTTATTAAATCTTCTTTAAATTTTTCTGCATAAAAGTCCGCGATAGTGCGCATATTCGCAAGCGTGAGCTCTTTACCTTCGCGCAGTAGGGCTTTAGTCATTTTATCTTCGCCGGAATCTGCATCACTGGAAAGATGCCCGATATCCGTGATATTCATTACTTGTTTAACATTATAATCGAAGTACTTCAATGTTTTACGCAAAACATCGGCAAAAACATATGAGCGTAGATTGCCTATATGGGCATAGTTGTACACAGTTGGTCCGCAAGTATAGATCCGAACAAGTTTTGGGTCGATAGGGGAGAAATCTTCTTTTTCCCGCGAAAGAGTATTAAAAAATCTTAAAGCCATGCTCGGAATTATAACAAAAAGTTGCTTTTTTACCAATTTCATATAGTATGGAATGTATGGAATTCGCAGTCATAAAAACAGGCGGAAAGCAGTACAAAGTCGCAAAGGGAGATACTCTTTCTATTGAAAAAATTAAAGGGGAGTTTGCCAAGGGCGACAAAGTTTCCTTTGACAAAGTCCTTTTGGTTGATAATGGCAAAGAGACTACTATTGGCACCCCTTATATCACTGGCGCCAAGGTTGGAGCAGAAATCGTAGATATAGGACGCTCTCGCAAAGTAATGGTGGTAAAATACAAACAAAAATCCCGCTACCTCCGCCGAGCCGGGCACCGCCAGCCATTCTTCAAAGTAAAAATCACTTCTATAAAATAACCCCGCTAGTCGGGGTTATTTTATAACTTTACATTTGCACATATACGCCATGGCTGATATGTGTAAATCGCTACTGCCTATTTTTTAGAGCGTTTTTGAGAGTGTCGTTATCGGAGTATTCAAGTTCTGTGCCAGTAGAGAGTCCACGGCCTAAAGATGAGATTTTGATTTTTAATGGAGCTATAATGCTTTCAAGCTGTTCTCGTAAATATGAATCGGTATGTTCGCCTTGTGGAGAGAGCGAAAAAGCTAAAATAATTTCCTTAAGGCCTTTTTTTGCATCTTTCTTTAGCTTCTCCTTTAACTCATTTATTCGCACTCGGCTAGGAGTATTTTTTTCAACGATCGGCACTAAACCCCCTAAAATAAAATATTTGCCGCCATAAACGCGGCTTTTCTTCACGCTTTCTAGGTCAGAATCTTTTTCCACTACCATCAGAGTCGCCAAGTCAGTGTTTGGATTTGCACATATTTCACAAATGTCTTTTTGGTTTTTATTTAAAAGAAAAAAGCGAAAACATTCTTTACATTGGCCGATTTCTTTTTTCAAATCAATAATCATTTTTGCCAAGTTTTCAGAATAGTTTGGATTTCTGGACATTAAAAAATAAACAAAGCGTTTTGCTTGTCTTTCTCCTATGCCTGGAAATTCTTTAAAGTATTCTGCTAGTTTATCTATGCTATCCATTTAAGCTGTCTTTAAAATTCATCAAGCGAACCGCCGGTAGATTTGGCGCTGGTAAATTCACTAATGTTACTCTTTTCAAGAGTAAGGAAGGAAGTAGTCTTTTCGTCAAAGTAAAGATCAATTTTCCCAGTCGGGCCATTGCGGTGCTTTTCAATCAGAATTTCCGCGATATTTGTTTTCTCTGATTCATCTTTGCCTTTATCGTCACGATGGATAAACATCACCACATCAGCATCCTGCTCGATAGAGCCGGAGTCTCGAAGGTCTGAAAGGCGCGGTTTGCCTCCACGGGATTCCACGGCGCGAGAAAGCTGAGAAAGCGCCAGCACAGGGATATCAAGTTCTTTGGCGAGTCCCTTAAGGGAACGGGAAATTTCTGTCACTTGGTTGACCATTGAATCATAATTTTTAGAAGTAGTCATAAGTTGCAAGTAATCCACAATAATCAAATCAAGGCCTTTTTCGGCTTTAATTCTTCGCGCTACCGCTTTCATTTGGACGATAGAATTTCCTGGCCGGTCGTCAATATATATTTTTGATTTGGATAATTTATCTAGCGAATCACGGAGTTGAGAGAATTCTCGGTCGGCAGTGAGCTGGCCGGTGCGCAATTTCCAAGCATTCACTTTTGACTCTGCCGAGAGCATTCTTTCAAGCAGTTGCTGAGTGGACATTTCTAGAGAAAAGATCCCCACAGATTTTCCGTGTAAAGTTGCCGAAAGGCGAGCAATATCAAGTGCCAAAGTAGTCTTTCCCATTGAAGGACGCGCCGCTAGAATTATCAAATCAGAATTTTGGAGCCCTGAGAGCATCACATCCAAATCTCGGAAACCTGTCGGCAATCCGCGAAGCGCGCCTTTGTTTTCGTGCAGTTTTTCAATTCTCTCCCATGCCTCAGGTATAGTGTCTTTTATGCTGATAAATTTCTGAGTTTTTGGAGAAGAAACAACGCTAAATATTTTTTTCTCAGCGTGATCAAGTATCTCATCCATATGTTCATCGCCTTCTTCAAACGCAAGCTCGGATACATAATCCGCCGCTTCTATCAAAGATCGCAAGACATATTTTTTTTGCACTATGTCGGCGTAGTGGCGGACATTTGTGGAAGAGGGAACAATGTTTACAATTTCTGCCAAATATTGATTGCCACCCACAGAGTCGAGATGTTTTCGCTCAGCAAGCTTGGTGGAAAGGGAAAGCATGTCTATCGGTTCGTTTTTCAGAGATAAATCAAGCATTGCCTGATATATCATTCTATGTTTTTCTACGTAAAAGGAATCTGGAATGAGCACGTCTTCCACTTCATGCATTGCATCTTTACGGAGCATTATAGAGCCTAGCACCGCCTTTTCAGAATCTATGCTTTGAGGGGGGATGCGGACTTGATTTTTCCTTTGTTTGACCATTAGAGCCATTCTAACAACCGGCCAAAAATAGTCAAAGACGAAAATGAGTATAACCTGTTATTAACCTGCCTGCCGGCAGGCAGGAATAGGGAAATCCACGCCATGGCGGGACAAGTCTATGATATAATCTTTTTATGTCTAAAAAGGTATTTTTATCCGGAGTTCAACCTTCTGGCAAGCCCCATATCGGCAACTATTTTGGTGCTATGAAGCAATTTGTAGATTTACAGCGAAATCATGAAGGTTTTGCGATTATTGTTGATTACCACGCCTTGCATTCTTTGAGAAACCCGAAAGAAATGCGGGGACATATACTGGACGTACTTTTAGATTATCTTGCTATTGGACTGGATCCTAATCAAGTGATTATTTTTAAACAATCAGATGTTTCAGAACATACAGAACTTTGCTGGATTTTTGATACTATCATCAGTATGCCATATCTCATGCGCGCTCATGCATTTAAAGATGCTGAAGCGAAAAATAAAGAGATTGATGTAGGAACTTTTAATTATCCAGTACTTATGGCTGCGGATATCTTACTTTATGATGCAGATGTTATACCTGTAGGGGCTGATCAAAAACAACATGTTGAAATAGCTCGAGATATTGCAGAGAAATTTAACCACGTTTACGGCCAAGGAAATCAGACTTTCAAATTACCAGAGCCGATGATTCTAAAAGATGTAGCAGTTGTGCCCGGCACAGACGGACGTAAAATGTCAAAGAGCTATAAAAACACTATTCCACTTTTTGCCGAATACGAAGAAATTAAAAAATGTGTGATGAGCATTGTGACGGATTCTTCTGGTGACCTACCGCAAAATGTTTTTGCAATTCATAAACTTGTATGTGATGAAAAAGAGCTCAAGAAAATTTATGAAGAGAAGGCAGGGAAGTATAAAGAACTCAAAGAGCTTCTAGTAGAAGATTTGGAAAAATTCATAGCCCCGATGCGTGAACGTCGAAAAGAACTTGCAAAAGATATTCCAAAAGCTATTGCAATACTAAAAGACGGAGCCGAAAAAGCCAAAAAAATCGCCTCCAAGAAAATGAACGAGGTACGCGAGAAAATAGGAGTGAAAATCTACTAATTAAATAAATTCCTATTTGCCAAATACACTATTTTAATGTAGTATTTGAATGTAATTCTTTGTAAAAATTGAATAATTAAAAACCCCAATGCCATGATACTATTTCTTTTCAGTGATAAAACGAAATTGGGTGATGGGGTTAAAATTTTCCCTATTATTCAAGACACAATAAATAAAAAATTTAAAGGCAGGAAATATACTTTTTCAGTGGTTGTTTCTGATTTTTGGTCATGCTTCAGTTTAGCGGAGCAAATATATATGAAGCTTTCTGGAGAGAAAGAGTCTAAATTGTTTCGCAAAACTAATTCTAATGATAACCTTGATCCGGAAAAAGTCGCCCATAAAATATTGAAAGCAAGAGAGGATATTATTATTTGCGTTACCCAATATGAGGGATCGTTCCGAACCGGCATACTATTGAGTAATCTGGGAGCAGGCGAAAAGGAATTACAGAAACTCCTTCACCAAGATTTTTCTAAAACATTTATTTGTTTTGATAAGGATGAATTTGATAAGGATGAATCGTCTGTTTTCTTGCATCATTTGGATTAAAGGAGAAGCTTCATAGTTTCTCCTTTTTTTATTGTATTTTTGATGATATAATCTTCTTTAACATGAAAGGCAGGATTTATATAAAAGATTTAAAAGAGAGTGTTGGCAAAGAAGTAGCAATTGCCGGATGGGTGGATGTCAGGCGCGACCAAGGGAAAATGGTGTTTTTTGATATGCGAGACATGACAGGAAAAGTGCAATGTGTGGCACTTCCAAAAAGTGAGGCGATAGAAATTGCTAAAGAAATCCGCTCGGAATGGGTACTTAAAATAAGTGGCAAAGTAAATGCTAGGCCAGAGAAAAATGTAAACGCTGATGTCTTAAACGGCGATATTGAGCTCGAAGTTTTAAATATTGAAGTACTAAATAAAGCAGATACCCCTACTTTTTCAGTAAACGAAGATACAAAAAATGTTAATGAGGAAACTCGTTTGAAATATCGATATCTTGATTTACGTTCCAACAGAATGCAAAAAAATATTCGCAATCGTCATAAAGTTGTAAAGTTTATTCGTGACTTTTTAGATAAAGAGAATTTTACCGAAATTGAGACACCAGTACTTTCGAATTCCACAGCTGAAGGCGCCAGAGATTTTATTGTGCCTTCACGTCTTGATAAAGGAAAGTTTTATGCTTTACCTCAAGCTCCACAACAACACAAGCAAATTTTAATGGCTTCTGGTATGGAGAAATATTTTCAAATGGCAAAATGTATGCGCGACGAAGACCTACGAGGTGATAGACAGCCGGAATTTACCCAATTAGATATGGAAATGAGTTTTGTGGATAGAGAAGATGTAATGGATTTAAATGAAAAATTATTAATTGAAATTATAAAAAATTTATACCCCGAAAAACAAATTCAAGAAATCCCATTTCCACATATTTCTTATAAAGAAGCGATGGAAAAATACGGAGTTGAACGGCCAGATTTACGTAAAGATAAAAATAATCCTAATCTTCTTGCCTTTTGTTGGGTTATTGATTTTCCATTTTTTGAAAAAACAGACAAATCTGATAACGCTACCGCTGAAGGAGAATGGACTTTTACGCATAATCCATTTTCAGCGGCCAAAACAGAATTTAAAGATGATTTACTACAAAAGAAAAATATTGTAAATATAATAACAGCCCAATACGATATCGTGCTCAATGGTTTTGAAATTGGCGGCGGCTCAATTCGAAATCATGAGCCAGAAGCCTTGCTTGCTGTGTTTGAAATAATGGGAGTAAAAAAGGAACAGGCTGAAAAAAATATATCTCATATGCTAGAAGCATTTAGGTCTGGTACTCCACCGCACGGAGGAATAGCCTGGGGCCTTGATAGGCTTGTCATGCTTCTCCAAAATGAACCGAACATCCGCGAAGTCATTGCGTTTCCAAAAACCGGCGAAGGAAAAGATTTACTGATGGGATCTCCGTCGGAAGTTTCCGAAAAGCAGCTGAAAGAACTCGGAATAAAATTAAACAATTAATTTAATGAGCGCAACAGGGGAACTTATCAGGGAAATAGGAACATATTCATACTTTGGTATTTGGGGCATATCCATCATCTCAAATGTGGTCATTCCTGTTCCAGAGGAAGCGGTGCTTTTGGTTTTAGGATATTTGGCTGGTACTCCAAATTTTAACGGTTTTATAATAGCGCCGATAGTGCTATCCGGCTTATTGCTATCCGATGTTCTGATGTATTTTTTTTCCAAGCGCGGAGTAAGACTAGTAAATTTATTTTATCAGAAAGTTTTTGCTAGGCGAGTAGAAAATAAACGTGAATGGATTGAGACCCATATGAATAAAGTGATTTTTTTCTCGAGATTTCTGGTGCAACTTCGTTTCCTTGGACCATTTTTAGCCGGACAAATGCTCATCTCTTGGCGTCGATTCATACTATACGATTTTTTGGCTCTAATAATTTACGTGCCACTTTATTTATTGATCGGCTGGTATTTTCATAACCGCGTAGAGCTCATTGTAGACGGCATCGGAACTATCCGAAACATAATCATCACTCTAGTAGGCTTGGCGATAGCAATATCAATATCCAAGCTTGTCTATAAATTCTTTTTAGGAGAGAATTTTTTGGCTAAAAAATCGGATGATAAAAAATTATGATTTTAATTTCTGGAAAGGTGATTAAGGGAGATGGATATGGCAAAAAAATTGGCTTTCCGACAATAAATCTTGATAGGAGGAATTTTTTAAAACTGAAATCAAAACCTGCTTTTGGCGTATATGTAGGAAGTGTAAGTCTGGGAAAGAGAAAATATAAAGCAGGCGTAGTGATAGGTCCGCTTGATAAAAAGAGTTTGCCGAAAATTGAAGCACATCTAATTGGCTTTCAGGGAGACGCTTATGGTAAAATAGTGGAGCTAACGATAAACAAATTTTTACGGAAATTTAAGAAATTTAAAAATGAAAAAGAATTGATAACGCAGATTAGTAAGGATATACAGGATATAAAAAAGATAAAATAATGGAAAACACAGAAAAAAAATCATACCTTGGTCCAGTGTTAATAATCATCGCGGCACTGCTCTGGGCAGTGGATGGTGTCATAAGAAGGAATTTATACACTCTGCCACCGATCACTATAATATTTTTTGAACACTTGATAGGCCTTATCATTCTTCTGCCTTTTGTTTGGAAATATGTTTTTAAAACAAAGCTCACAAAACGCGATTGGTGGCTCATTATTCTGATTTCAGTTTTAAGCGGGCTTCTCGGAACGTTATGGTTTACCACAGCGCTTCTTAAAGTGCATTTTATTTCTTTCTCAGTAGTATTTCTCTTGCAAAAACTCCAGCCGATATTTGCCATAAGTACGGCCTCAATATTTCTCAAGGAAAGACTAGACAAGCGTTATATTACTTGGGCAGTGCTCGCTCTAATTTCTGCATATTTTGTAACATTTCCAAACGGCATAGTTAACCTGAGCACTGGCGAGGATACGATAATCGCAGCTCTTTACGCGCTTGGTGCCGCTTTTGCTTGGGGCTCGTCTACCACTTTTTCCAAGATGCTCTTAGGAAAAATAAGTGCAAATGTCAGCACCTTTTACCGTTTTCTTTTTACGTTGATTATTTCTTTGCCTGTCCTTCTATTGTTTGGTTATGGAAAGAGTTTAAGTGCACCGTCACCTTCACAGTTTGGCTTATTAGCCCTGATTGCAATATCCACTGGTATGGTGGCACTTCTTATTTACTACAAAGGCCTTGCCAAAACTCCAGTGCATATTTCAACTATTTTGGAGCTAACTTTTCCTTTTATCGCGATTTTAATTGATATGAAACTCTACCATACTATTTTATCTGCTTCTCAATGGATCGCCGCTCTTATTCTTATCTTTAGTATTTACAAAGTTGCTCGACTCCGAGAAAGTATCGCTTATGAAAAAAAATGATGTACGCCTTGCAACACATATTACACCAGTTCACTACGAAATTACGCTAGAGCCTGATCTTGAAGCGCATACTTTTTCTGGGCGGGAGATTATAACTATCAAAGTTGGCAAGACGACCGACTCCATAACTTTACATTCTAAAGATTTAGATATAACTAGCGCAAACATTGTTTTAGAGAATAAGAGCTTGCGCTCAAAAAAAATCTCATATAACGACAAATTAGAGACAGCAACTTTTGTTTTTCCTGTAAAAATTAAAAAAGGAGAGCACAAATTGCAAATTTCTTTTCGCGGGGTTTTGGCGAACAATATGCGTGGTTTTTATAAGAGCAAATACACATTAGAAAACGAAGAGCGCTGGATGGCGACGACTCAATTTGAGGCCACCGATGCGCGCCGTTGCATTCCTTGTTTTGATGAGCCAATCCAAAAAGCGATATTTAAGGTGAACCTAATAATTCCAAATGGCAAAACGGCAATTTCCAATACATTGCCTATAGAAATAAAAGAGCACGATGTTGGATTTAAAATAGTTTCTTTTGCCGAAACTCCTAAAATGTCCACTTATCTTTTGGCTTTTATTGTGGGGGATTTTGAATGGATTGAGAAGAAAACAAAATCTGGCGTTCTCGTGCGAGTAATGACAATTCCAGGTAAAAAACATCAGGCAAAATTTTCACTTGATGTCACAGTAAAATGTTTGGAATTTTATGAAAAATATTTTGATATTCCATATCCGTTGAATACACTTGATATGATCGCTATCCCTGATTTTTCTTCACTTGCGATGGAAAACTGGGGTGCTATTACTTTTCGCGAAATCGGCCTATTGGTAGATGAAAAACATACTTCTACTGCCACTCGCCAACTCGTGGCTGAAGTTATAGCGCACGAATTGGCCCATCAATGGTTTGGCAACTTGGTAACAATGGAATGGTGGACGCATTTGTGGCTAAATGAGGGTTTTGCCTCTTATATTCCATATCTAGCACTAGATAAACTTTTCCCAAAGTGGAATATCTGGCAGCAATTTGCGACAGGCACACTCGCTACAGCATTAAAACTGGATGCATTAGAGAATACTCACCCGATAGAGGTGGATGTGCACGATCCAAATGAAATAGGGGAGATTTTTGATGCTGTTTCATATAGTAAAGGTGCCTCTGTCATAAGAATGCTGGCGGAATACTTAGGAGAAAGAACTTTTCGCGATGGACTCCGATATTACCTTAAAAAACATAGTTATAAAAATGCTTCAACTGTTCATCTTTGGGAAGCGTTTGGAAAGATCTCAAAAAAACCTGTAAAGAAAATGATGGCTGTTTGGACAAAGAAGTCCGGCTATCCAGTAATCTCTGTTGTAGTGAAAAATAAAAAACTTAAAATTACTCAACGTAGATATTATTCCAGTGAAACAAACCGAAAGAAATCGAAAGATAAAACGACTTGGCCAATTCCATACTCAAAAATTGAAGACAAAAAAATAGGTTGGCTCAAGATGAATCCGGGTGAAACTGGACTATATAGAACAAATTATAGTCCAGAACTTTTAGAAAAACTACAAAAACCGATAGAGAATAAAAAGTTAGGTGGAGTTGATAGGCTTGGAATTGTCAGGGACTTGTTTGCTTTATCAGAAGCAGGTCTAATGCCGACGACTAAGGCCTTAGAGGCTTGTATTTGGTATAAAAAGGAAACTGAATATATCGTTTGGGTAGAAATCGTTACGGGTCTAAGGCAAATTGCAAATCTGCTAGCCGGCACAAAAAATGAAGGATCCTTCAAAAAATATAGTGGAGAAACCTTATCTGATATAACAAAGCATGTAGGCTGGAAAGTGAGGAAAAATGAATCTGATAATGATGCATTGCTTCGCTCCCTAGTTTTAAATTCCGCTTCATATTTTGGAGACAAAAAAGTAACTACAAAGGCAAAGGAATTATTTATGGGGAGAAATAGAAAACAAATACCCGCTGATCTTCGTAATTTAATTTATAGCTCTGTGGTACGTGAAGGAACTGAGAAAGAATATAAAACTATTTTAGATATGTATATAAAAGAACCAATGCATGAAGAAAAGAATCGCTTACTCGGAGCTCTAGGTGCATCAAAGAATCAGAAGCTACTTAAAAAAACACTAGACTTTATTATGACCGACAAAGTTCGTATGCAAGATAGAAATGGTGCATTCGCGAGCGTTCTGGTAAATCCATATGGACGCGCTCTTGGCTGGAAATTTCTCCAAAAAAATTGGAAGAAAATAGGGGAGGCAT